>NZ_NQYC01000001.1:2775000-3075000 GCF_003600835.1 Bacillus sp. PK3_68
AAATTGTAGAAATCAAGAGAAATGAAGTAGCTGAAAAATTTCAATGTGTTCCCTCGCAGATTAATTACGTGATCAATACACGCTTTACCATTGAGAAAGGATACATGGTAGAGAGCAAGAGAGGGGGCGGAGGTTATATCCGCATTATAAAAGTACAAGTGCATGATCAGCATGATTTAATTGAACAATTAGTTTCATTGGTGGGGAACCAAATTTCACAGTCAGCAGCAGAGAATTTAATCTATCGTCTAGTAGAAGAAAAAGTAATTTCAGAACGTGAAGCAAAAATTATGATCAGTGTAATGGATCGTTCTGTTTTATATATTGATCTTCCAGAAAGAGATGAGCTCCGAGCGAGAATGATTACTTCTATGCTAATGGCCTTGAAATATAAATAACTTATAAGGGGGGTGGTTCTCTTTGATTTGTCAAAGTTGTAAAGAGAGACCTGCTTCACTTCATTTCACTAAAACAGTAAATGGTGAAAAGACGCAACTACATTTATGTGAAAAGTGTGCGCAAGAAAAGGGAGAGCAATACATGTTTAGCCAGCATTCGGACTTTTCTATCGGTGACTTGCTTGGCGGTCTGTTTAATCTTAATTCATCTTTTTCGTCGCAGCCTGCCCAATATCCACAACAGAAGGTTTTAAAATGCGATAATTGTCAAACTACCTTTCAACAGTTTGTTAATAGAGGAAAGTTTGGTTGCTCGCACTGTTACGAAGCCTTTCAAGACCAACTAAACCCTATACTAAAAAGGTTGCAAAATGGAAATAACTTACACACAGGTAAAATACCAACTAGAATTGGTGGCACCCTTCATTTGAAAAAGGAAATAGCCGGATTAAGAGAAAGGTTACAGCAGGCGATTGCGCAAGAGGAGTTTGAAGCGGCAGCTGATATTCGCGACCAAATCCGTTCTCTCGAAAAAAAAATCCTTTCTGAAGGAGGAGAGTCGTGATGTCTCTAGAAAAGTTTATTAATCAGGCTGTCAGCTCCTGGATGAGCAATGAAGGTCCTCAGGCAGATATTGTTTTAAGTTCAAGGGTTCGTCTTGCTAGAAATTTAGACAATTATCATTTTCCTCCATTCTTAAAAGCAGACGAAGCAGAGGAGATGACCGCCAAGATCAGTGAAGGCATACAAGAGAAATATCCGCTTGAATTGTTAAAAATGGAGGAATTGTCTCCGTTACAAAAGCGAGTGCTTGTAGAGAAACACTTGATTAGCCCATACTTAGCTGATACCTCTACCTATGGGGCCGTCCTTCTTTCGGATGCAGAGGACATTAGTATTATGATCAACGAAGAAGATCACATTCGGATCCAGTGTCTTTCTCCAGGCTTGCAGTTAAAAGAAACTCTGAAAAAAGCAAACGATCTTGATGATGCCATTGAGGCAAACGTAGAATATGCTTTTGATGAAAAAAGAGGATATTTAACGAGCTGTCCAACAAACGTGGGTACAGGGTTACGAGCGTCAGTGATGATTCATTTGCCGGGATTAACCCTGACCCAACAGCTTAACCGGATTGTTCCGGCAATCAGCCAGCTGGGATTTGTAGTTAGAGGTATATATGGAGAAGGCAGTGAAGCTTTAGGAAACATCTTTCAAATATCGAACCAGTTGACTCTGGGAAAATCCGAGGCGGATATAGTAGAAGATTTGATAAGTATCGTCCATCAGATTATCGAACATGAGAAGTCAGCAAGAGAAGCTTTAGCCAACGCATCTTCTATCCGTTTAGAGGATAAAGTATTCCGCTCTTATGGTGTATTAACAAACAGCCGGATTATTGAAACAAAAGAAGCAGCCCAGTGTTTATCAGATGTAAGACTAGGAATTGATATCGGTTATATTAGCAATGTTTCCAGAAGCATTTTAAATGAATTGATGATTTTAACACAACCGGGCTTTCTGCAGCAATATGCCGGTGGACCGCTCCACCCCGAAGAAAGGGATATCCGGCGTGCAGCATTAATTAGAGAGCGGCTACAGTTAGAAGAAAATTGTTGAGGTAAAGGAGATGGATGGATATGATGTTTGGTCGTTTTACAGAAAGAGCACAAAAAGTATTAGCGCTTGCGCAAGAAGAAGCAATTCGTCTAGGGCACAGCAATATTGGAACAGAACATATTTTACTAGGTCTAGTGCGTGAAGGAGAAGGCATCGCAGCAAAAGCACTTTATGGCCTTGGACTCAGCGCAGAGAAAATTCAAGAGGAAGTCGAAAATTTAATCGGAAGAGGAGAAGGCAGCGCTCAAACAGTCCATTACACTCCTCGCGCAAAAAAGGTAACGGAATTATCAATGGACGAAGCGAGAAAGCTCGGACATTCTTACGTTGGAACAGAACATATCTTACTTGGATTAATCCGAGAAGGAGAAGGAGTAGCAGCCCGCGTTCTTAGCAACTTAGGAGTTAGCTTAAATAAAGCGCGGCAGCAAGTGCTTCAGCTGCTCGGTAACAACGAGACCAATGGTCACCAGGGCGGTTCAACATCGAATGCCAATACACCTACACTGGATGGCTTGGCTCGGGATCTAACAGTGATTGCAAGAGAAGGAAGCTTAGACCCTGTTATTGGTCGCAGCAAGGAAATTCAGCGGGTGATCGAAGTTCTAAGCAGAAGAACAAAAAATAATCCGGTTCTTATCGGTGAGCCAGGTGTAGGTAAAACAGCTATTGCTGAAGGGCTTGCCCAACAAATTGTTAATAATGAAGTGCCGGAAACACTCCGGAATAAACGTGTAATGACTCTTGATATGGGTACAGTCGTAGCAGGAACAAAGTATCGGGGCGAATTTGAAGACCGCTTAAAGAAAGTGATGGATGAAATTCGTCAAGCCGGCAATATTATCTTATTCATTGATGAGCTTCATACCTTAATTGGAGCGGGTGGAGCAGAGGGAGCCATTGATGCTTCGAATATTTTAAAACCTTCCCTTGCTCGCGGTGAGTTACAGTGCATTGGCGCAACAACGCTAGATGAATACAGAAAATATATTGAAAAGGATGCAGCCCTTGAGCGGCGCTTCCAGCCAATCCAAGTTGATGAACCGACATTGGAAGAATCTATTCAGATCTTAAAAGGATTAAGAGACCGCTATGAAGCGCATCACCGTGTATCTATTACAGATGATGCCATTGATGCAGCAGTCAAAATGTCTGATCGCTATATTTCAGACCGTTTCCTTCCGGATAAAGCGATTGATTTAATTGATGAGGCTGGTTCGAAAGTTCGTTTGCGTTCATTCACGACTCCTCCTAATTTGAAAGAATTAGAAGTAAAGTTGGAAGGAATACGCAAGGAAAAAGACGCAGCTGTTCAAAGTCAGGAATTTGAGAAGGCCGCTTCTCTGCGTGACGCTGAACAAAAGCTGCGGGAAGAGCTAGAAAAAACAAAGAATAATTGGAAAGAAAAGCAAGGTAAAGAAAACAGTGAAGTAACAGTTGAAGATATTGCAAAAGTAGTATCTAGCTGGACGGGAATCCCAGTTTCCAAGCTAGCTCAAACAGAAACGGAACGATTGCTTAACCTAGAGGAAATCTTGCACTCCCGTTTAATTGGTCAAGAAGAAGCAGTGAAAGCTGTTTCTAAGGCTGTCCGCCGGGCCAGAGCTGGTCTAAAAGATCCGAAACGGCCAATTGGTTCCTTTATCTTCCTTGGTCCTACAGGTGTAGGTAAAACAGAGCTTGCTAAAGCGCTGGCAGAATCTATGTTTGGTGATGAAGATGCCATGATCCGCATCGATATGTCTGAATACATGGAGAAACATTCAACCTCTCGACTTGTTGGATCACCTCCAGGCTATGTCGGCTACGATGAAGGCGGTCAGCTCACAGAAAAAGTACGACGCAAGCCATACTCTGTTATCTTGCTTGATGAAATTGAAAAAGCTCACCCGGATGTATTCAATATTTTATTGCAAGTGTTAGAAGACGGCCGGTTAACAGACTCTAAAGGTCGTACCGTTGACTTCCGTAACACAGTGCTGATTATGACATCAAATGTGGGAGCGGACTCTTTGCGCCGAAACAAATATGTCGGCTTTAACATTCAAGATGGTGAACAAGATTTCAAAGACATGAAGGGCAAAGTAATGGAAGAGTTAAAGCGGGCGTTCCGTCCAGAATTTATTAACCGTATTGATGAAATTATCGTTTTCCATGCTTTAGAGAAAAAGCATTTAAAAGAAATTGTTACATTAATGGCTGACCAGTTGACGCAACGTTTGAAAGAACAAGGGATTATTGTCGATTTATCTGACCGTGCGAAGGAAAAAATTGCCGATGAAGGCTATGATCCAGAGTATGGAGCCCGTCCTTTACGTCGAGCATTACAAAAGCAAGTGGAAGATCGTTTATCGGAAGAATTGCTTAAAGGCAAGGTTTTAGCAGGTCAGCAAGTTATTGTAGATGTAGAAGATGGTAACTTCATTGTAACAACGAAAGAACCATCGGCTGCAAAATAAAGAGGCTGTCCTATAAATGCCCGGCTCCTCCTTCACAAGTTGCAATTTATATGCAACGCTGGAGGCGCCTGGCTTTTTGTTGTTTTAGAAAAAGGATCATTTAAAGAGGTGGAATAAGCATGGCCAAGAAGAAAACAAAGTTTATTTGTCAGTCCTGCGGTTATGAATCGGCAAAGTGGATGGGGCGTTGTCCGGGGTGTGGAGAATGGAATCAAATGGTGGAGGAAGTCGCTATTACAGGGACACCTAAAAGGACCTTTATGCATTCGGAGCAAACGGTTACCTCTAAGCCAACAAAGCTTTCAAATGTGGAAACGATTCAGGAACCACGAGTAAAAACAAGGTTAAAAGAGTTCAATCGGGTGTTAGGCGGAGGTGTTGTACCTGGTTCACTCGTGTTAATTGGAGGAGATCCGGGAATAGGGAAGTCAACTTTGCTGTTGCAGGTTTCCGCTCAATTAGCAGCAAACAAAAGCAGGGTATTATACATTTCCGGCGAAGAATCTGTTAAGCAGACTAAATTAAGAGCAGAAAGATTAGCTGTGAAGGAAGAGGAGCTCTTTATTTATTCGGAGACAAATTTACAGTTGATCCATACGGCGATTGAGCAACTTTCTCCTTCATTTGTTATTATTGATTCAATTCAAACTGTCTATCATCCGGAGGTAACTTCAGCACCGGGAAGCGTTTCACAGGTGAGAGAGTGTACAGCTGAGCTAATGAGAATAGCGAAGGTTAACGGTATTGCCATTTTTATTGTGGGGCATGTTACGAAGGAAGGATCTATAGCCGGGCCCAGATTATTGGAGCATATGGTGGATACTGTGTTATATTTTGAAGGAGAGCGTCACCACACGTACCGAATTTTAAGAGCGGTTAAAAACCGCTTCGGTTCCACGAATGAAATGGGAATCTTTGAGATGAAGGAGGAAGGATTAGAAGAAGTAGAAAATCCTTCGGAAATTTTCCTTGAGGAACGCTCCCAAGGTTCTTCGGGATCAACGGTGGTTGCCTCAATGGAAGGCACAAGACCAGTTCTTGTTGAAATTCAGGCACTTGTTTCACCGACTGTTTTTGGAAATCCGCGGCGAATGGCTACGGGTATGGATCACAATCGCGTAACGCTCTTAATGGCTGTGCTTGAAAAGCGAGTGGGTCTTCTATTGCAAAATCAGGATGCTTATTTGAAGGTAGCCGGAGGTGTGAAGCTAGACGAACCGGCTATTGACCTTGCGATTGCTGTCAGCATTGCTTCTAGTTTTCGAGATCAGCCAACTAATTCAACGGATTGCATCATTGGTGAAGTGGGGTTAACAGGAGAAGTGCGGCGGGTTTCGCGAATAGAACAAAGAGTTTTCGAAGCTGCTAAGCTTGGCTTTACAAGGATCATTCTTCCTGCAAATAATCTTGGAGGCTGGAAAGTTCCTGAAGGGATAGAAACTGTTGGTGTTTCTACGGTTAATGAAGCATTACAGCTTGTATTTGGTAAATAATTTGCAGATTAGCCTGCATAGGCTGTTTGCAGGCTTTTGGGCATTTTTTTCAAAAAAACGATTGCGTATGGAAAAAAGTGTTTATAATGATAACAGGGAGGTGAAGTCAGGATGTTGAAGCGTCTCGTGCAGGCGGGGTTTATTATTTTAGGGGGAACACTTGGCATTATTCTTATTCCGGACTTATTAAGACTTATTCATTTAGATCATTTAACTTTAGTTAATAATCCGTACGTCGCAGTAATTATAGGAGCCGTTATTTTTTATATGTTAACGTTTTGGGCTGTAGACTACATTATTGATTTTGTTAAATGGATGGAGGACCGAATTGTTACAGCACCATTGACTGACATTCTTTCAGGCAGCTTGGGGTTGATTTTGGGACTGATTGTTGCTTTTTTAGCAGGAAACACATTAAATTCCATAGAGATACCAATCGTTAATACAGTAGCACCGATTTTTCTGACGATCTTATTAGGGTATCTTGGCTTCCAGGTTGGCTTTAAGAAGCGTGATGAAATCACAAGTTTGTTCACGATCAATAGAAGTAGCAGGAAGAAGGAAGCAGAAGCAGCTGAAAATCCATCGTTGGAACAGAGGGCGTGCAAA
The DNA here is from genome assembly GCF_003600835.1 of Bacillus sp. PK3_68. Taxonomy (NCBI): domain Bacteria; kingdom Bacillati; phylum Bacillota; class Bacilli; order Caryophanales; family Bacillaceae; genus Bacillus; species Bacillus sp. PK3_68. Next base: position 2,781,580 of record NZ_NQYC01000001.1, read on the forward strand.
ATTTTAGACACAAGCGTTATTATCGATGGCAGGATCGCTGATATTTGCCAGACTGGTTTTTTAGAAGGATGCCTGATCATTCCGCAGTTTGTGCTGGAAGAGCTACAGCATATTGCCGATTCTTCTGATACGCTTAAACGAACAAAGGGCCGTAGAGGTCTTGATATATTAAATCGCATTCAAAAAGAGATTCCAGTAGAGGTAGAAATAATTGAGCGGGATTTTGAAGATGTCCAGGAAGTAGATAGCAAGCTCGTCAAGTTGGCAAAGGAAATGAATGGGATCGTGGTGACGAATGACTTTAACTTAAATAAAGTATGTGAACTGCAAAAGGTACAAGTTTTAAATATTAACGATTTGGCAAATGCAGTGAAGCCGTTGGTCATTCCGGGAGAAGAAATGAAAGTTCTTGTTATTAAGGACGGAAAAGAACAGCGTCAAGGCATTGCTTATCTGGATGATGGAACGATGATTGTAGTAGAAGAAGGCCGTGATTACATCGGCAAGCAAATCGACGTAATTGTAACGAGTGTACTGCAAACATCAGCGGGCCGGATGATCTTTGCCAAGCCGAAGCTAATAGAAAAAGCGCTTTAAAGGAGCAGGGGAAAATGAATTATCAAGTAATTATTCCAGCTGCCGGCCGGGGAACGAGAATGAAAGCAGACAAAAATAAGCTGCTGCTCTTGCTGAATGGGCGTCCGGTTATCATTCATACGCTGGAGGTTTTTGAGCAAGATCCGAATTGCAGTGGTATTATTCTCGTTGTCCAGCCTGAGGAAACAACCATGTTCTCCAATTTGATTCATGAATATGATGTCTCCAAAGTGAAGAAGCTGGTTCCTGGTGGTAATGAGCGGCAGCAAAGTGTATTTAATGGCTTGAAAGAAGCGGATCAGACCGGAATTATTCTTGTTCATGATGGAGCAAGACCTTTCATTACAAGGCCGATCATCAGCCAGCTTGTTGAGAAAGCAACAGAAGAAGGAGCGGCAATTGTCGCTGTTCCTGTAAAAGATACCATTAAGCGTGTAGAAGGAGGAGTAGTTGCCGAGACAATTGAACGTTCTAGCTTGTGGTCTGTACAGACACCACAAGCTTTTCGTGTGCCGTTGATTATGCAGGCTCATAGACAGGCTCAAGAGGATCGATATATGGGCACAGATGAAGCCTCTCTTGCTGAACGGGCGAACATAAGGGTTCAAATTGTTGAAGGGGACTATGATAATATAAAATTAACTACACCCGAAGATCTTGTATTCGCGAAAGCTATTATTCAAAAAAGAAAATCACTATAGAGGTTGAAGGAGAAAAGTTATGTTTCGAATTGGGCAAGGCTTTGATGTGCATGAATTTGCAGAAAATCGTCCATTAATTGTTGGGGGTGTAACCATTCCGCATGAGAAGGGATTAATTGGCCATTCAGATGCTGATGTATTGCTGCATACTGTAACGGACGCTCTTCTTGGAGCAATAGGTGAGGGAGATATTGGCCGGCATTTTCCAGATACAGATCCGGCGTTCAAAGATGCAGACTCAGCTGTTTTGCTTCAGCATGTGTGGCAGCATGTGAAAGAGAAGGGATTTGTTCTAGGCAACGCAGACTGTACTATTATGGCTCAGAGACCTAAGATGGCGCCATATATTGGACAAATGCGAGAAAGAATCGCAGAGCTGCTGGAAACGGACGCATCACAAGTGAATGTAAAAGCGACAACAACAGAAAAATTAGGATTTGTAGGTAGAGAAGAAGGAATAGCGGCGCAGGCGGTTGTTTTGTTAATAGCAAAAGAAAAGGAATCCTCTTCCTTCTAATAAAAGCTGGTGGTAAAATAAAAAAAGTTACTAGGAACGATTTGAGGAGGAACATAAAATGGCAAACGATATTCGTGTGCGCTATGCGCCAAGCCCGACAGGCCATCTACATATTGGTAATGCGCGCACAGCGCTTTTTAATTATTTATTTGCCCGGAATAAGGGTGGGAAATTTATTATTAGAATCGAGGATACCGATCAAAAGAGAAATATTGAGGGCGGCGAAGAAAGCCAGCTGACGTATTTGAAATGGCTCGGTATTGATTGGGATGAAAGTGTCGACAAGGAAGGAGAATTTGGTCCTTATCGCCAGTCTGAACGAAATGATATCTATAAGAAATACTATGACCAATTATTAGAAGAAGGACATGCCTATAAGTGTTATTGTACGGAAGAAGAGCTTGAAGCTGAACGGGAGGCGCAACAAGCCGAGGGAAAAGATATGGCGGGCTACTCCGGCAAATGCCGTCACCTGACTCCTGAAGAAAGAGCTGAAAAAGAAGCGGAAGGACGAAAGCCAAGTATCCGTATTAAAGTTCCTGCAGGAGAAATGCTCACATTCAATGATATGGTGAAAGGGGAAGTGTCTTTTGAATCGGATGGCATTAGCGATTATGTTATCGTGAAAAAAGATGGAACACCGACATACAACTTTGCGGTAGCAATAGATGACCATCTGATGGAAATGACACATGTGCTGCGCGGAGATGACCATATCTCCAATACACCGAAACAGTTGCTCGTTTACAATGCGCTTGGCTGGGAGCCGCCAACTTTTGGCCATATGACACTGATTGTGAATGAAAGCCGCAAAAAGCTGAGCAAGCGTGACGAATCCATTATTCAATTTATTGAACAGTACAAAGAGCTTGGCTACTTGCCAGAAGCACTGTTTAACTTTATCGCTTTACTGGGTTGGTCTCCGGCCGGTGAAGAGGAGATTTTCTCTAAAGAGGAATTCATCGAACTATTTGATGCTAACCGTTTGTCCAAGTCTCCCGCTTTATTTGATCAGCAAAAGCTGGCATGGATGAATAATCAGTACATGAAGAAAGTGGATTTAGATCGGGTAGTGGAGCTTGCAGTGCCCCATCTTGTCAAAGCAGGCCGCATTGCTGCTGAGCGCTCTCCTGAGCAAGAGCAGTGGGTGCGTGAGCTGATTGGCCTTTATCAAGAAAAGATGAGCTTTGGAGCAGAAATTGTGGACATGTCAGAGCTGTTCTTTAAAGAGGATATTAGCTATGAGGAGGAAGCAAAAACAGTTCTTGAAGAAGAACAAGTTCCTGAAGTTCTTGCTTCTTTCCTAAACAAGGTTGAAGCAATGGAAGAGTTTAAGGCCGATGAAATTAAAAAAGCCATGAAGGACGTCCAAAAGGAAACTGGGCATAAAGGGAAAAAGTTATTTATGCCGATCCGTGCCGCTGTGACCGGCCAAACACATGGACCTGATTTGCCTAAAGCGATTGAATTGCTCGGCAAGGAAAAAGTTGTCGAGCGTCTTGGCAAGATCCATAGTTAACATTTCGGCAAAAATGTAATATATTAAATGTACTATTTATTCATAATTAGCGTTGATGAGGAGAAGTAAATAATTGAAGCTTTACAGAGAGAACCGTCACCGGCTGCGAACGGTTTAAGCCGCTCAATTATTGAAATGCCCCTCTGAGTCTGTTGTTGAAAGGAATCCGAGTAAGCAGCAGCGGGAACACCCGTTATCAGTTTAGAGTTGGATTAACAGACAGGACTGTCTGTTTTTCAAACAGAGTGGAACCGCGTCAACACAACGTCTCTGTCTATACAGAGGCGTTTTTATTTTGTTTTTAAAAAAGGAGGATAGCAATGAGCATGTTTAAATTACTTAAAGAGGATATCGATACAATTTTTGAGCAGGATCCTGCTGCCCGCAGTTATTTGGAGGTTATTTTAACCTATTCCGGATTGCATGCTATTTGGGGTCATCGGTTGGCGCACGGTTTTTATAAGAGAAAATTCTTTTTCCTTGCTCGTCTAATTTCTCAAATTAGCCGTTTTTTCACCGGTATAGAAATCCACCCGGGTGCCCAGATTGGACGCCGCCTTTTCATTGATCACGGGATGGGTGTTGTTATTGGGGAAACTTGTGAGATAGGTGATAATGTAACACTATATCAAGGAGTGACACTTGGAGGTACCGGTAAAGAAAAAGGAAAGCGGCACCCGACGGTTAAAGACAATGCATTGATCGCATCAGGGGCTAAAGTGCTTGGCTCCATTACAATTGGGGAAAACTCCAAAATTGGGGCCGGGTCGGTTGTTCTAAAAGATGTGCCTCCCAACTCAACCGTTGTTGGTATTCCGGGGAAAATAGTGATACGTGACGGGAAAAAAGTACAAAAAGACCTTAATCATCAGGACTTACCAGACCCAATTGCTGATCGCCTTTTCTCCATGGAGAAGGAAATTGTCAGGCTGCGTGAAGAGCTTCAAGAAGTAAAGAAGGGAGAACCACTAAATGACCATTCGCGTTTATAATACATTAACGAGGCAAAAAGAGGAGTTTGTCCCCCTAGAAAAGGGAAAAATAAAAATGTATGTATGCGGACCGACCGTATATAACTATATTCACATAGGCAACGCCCGGCCAGCTATTGTATTCGATACAGTCCGCCGTTACTTTCAGTATAGCGGCTACGATGTGACCTATGTTTCTAACTTTACAGATGTGGATGACAAGCTGATTAAAGCAGCTAACGAATTAGGAGAAGAAGTTCCGGCGATCGCTGAGCGCTTTATCAATGCTTATTTTGAGGATACAGGGGCGCTCGGCTGCCAAAAAGCGGATGTGCATCCCCGTGTAACTGAAAACATTGACATCATCGTTGAATTTATTGAAACCCTCATTGAGAAAGGCTATGCTTATGCTTCTGAGGGAGATGTTTATTATCGTACACGAAAGTTTGCAGAATATGGAAAGCTCTCCCATCAATCCATAGACGAATTAAAGGTTGGTGCAAGAATTGGCGTAGGGGAAAAGAAAGAAGATGAGCTTGATTTTGCCTTATGGAAAGCAGCAAAGGAAGGCGAGATTTACTGGGAGAGCCCGTGGGGGAAAGGACGTCCGGGATGGCACATTGAGTGCTCAGCGATGGCAAGAAAGTATCTGGGCGATACAATTGATATACATGCCGGCGGACAGGATTTAACTTTTCCGCATCATGAAAATGAAATTGCCCAGTCCGAAGCATTGACAGAAAAAACGTTTGCCCGCTACTGGCTGCATAATGGTTATATTAACATTGACAATGAAAAAATGTCGAAATCGCTCGGCAACTTCGTCCTTGTACACGACATTATTCAACATATTGACCCACAAGTTCTTCGCTTCTTTATGTTGTCTGTTCATTACAGACATCCGATCAATTATAATGAAGAATTGCTGGAGAATGCAAAAACAGCGTTGGATCGCCTAAGAACTGCTTATGAAAACTTAAAGCACCGCAAGCAATCGAGTACGAATTTGACAGAAGATGATACACAGTGGCTGGATAAAATAAAAGAGCTGCATCAGGCGTTTACAAAGGAAATGGATGATGACTTCAATACAGCCAATGCCATCTCCGTCTTATTTGAACTTTCCAAGCAGGCTAATTATTATTTAATGGAAAAAAACACATCCGAAAAAGTAATTGACGCCTTTTTAAAAGAGTTCGAAGATTTATTTTTCGTGCTCGGGCTAAAGCTTGAAGTAGAGGAAGCACTGTTAGAGGAAGAGATTGAGGAATTAATCGAACAGCGGATTCAAGCAAGGAAAGACCGCAATTTCCAGCTTGCCGATGAAATTCGTGATAAGCTGAAGGAAATGAACATCATTTTAGAGGACACACCGCAGGGCACACGCTGGAAAAGAGGGTAAAAATGCTGGATTTTGAACCATTAAAAGAGGCCACACAGATGAATAGTCTTGCCCTTGCTTACATGGGCGATGCCATTTATGAAGTGTATGTGCGCCGTCATTTATTGGAACTTGGAAAAGTGAAGCCGAATCAGCTTCATCGGGAGGCTACCCGCTATGTTTCGGCAAAAGCTCAGGCGGATTTTCTATATCAGATGATCGACAGCGGTTTTTTGTCAGAAAAAGAGCTTGCTGTGGTTAAAAGAGGGAGAAATGCAAAGTCGGGAACAACCCCAAAAAATACCGATGTTCAAACTTACCGGCATAGCACAGCTTTTGAAGCACTGATTGGGATGCTGTTCTTAACAGGAAATGAACAGCGGCTTGCAGAAATGATCGATTTTTGTCTGCAGCCAAAAATAAGTGAGAAAGGAGGAGACTCATGATGTCCAAAGAGTTTATCGCAGGCAGGAATCCTGTGCTTGAAGCGCTAAGATCAGATCGGGAAATCAATAAAATCTGGATAGCGGAGGGAGCACAAAAGGGGCCTGTGCAGCAGATTATCAAAAAAGCAAAAGAAAAAAATGTACTCGTTCAATTTGTCCCTAAACAAAAAATTGATCAGATGAGCGAGGAGAATCACCAGGGCATCGTTGCTTCTGTTGCTGCCTATGACTATGCAGAGCTAGACGATTTGTTTGCCAACGCGGAAAAGAGCGGGGAAGAACCTTTTTTCCTCATTCTGGATGAAATTGAAGATCCTCATAACTTAGGATCCATTATGCGAACAGCAGATGCTGTGGGAGTGCATGGCATTATTATTCCAAAGCGCCGGGCGGTAGGATTAACAGCTGCAGTCGCAAAAGCCTCTACTGGAGCAATTGAATATATTCCTGTTGTAAGAGTGACTAACTTGTCACGGACGATTGATGAACTGAAAGAACGTGGTGTGTGGATTGCCGGCACAGATGCAAAGGGGGCCGATGACTACAGGCAGTTTGACGGAAACATGCCACTTGGGCTTGTCATTGGCAGTGAAGGAAAAGGAATTGGGCGCTTAATTAGAGAAAAGTGTGATTTTCTTATCCAACTGCCTATGGCCGGACGTGTCACTTCTCTAAACGCTTCTGTAGCAGCCGGCGTATTGATGTACGAAGTGTATAGAAGGCGGCATCCTTTAGGGGAGTAGCGATGAACATCCTCATAGTTGACGGCTACAATATTATTGGTGCTTGGCCGGAACTTCAAAAGCTAAAAAAACATGATCTTGCTTCTGCCCGTGACCGTCTTATTCAGTTGATGGCTGAATATCAAGGATTCACGGGCAGCCGGGTCATCGTTGTTTTTGATGCCCATTATGTTAAAGGAACAGAAAAAAAATACCGGGATTCAAAAGTAGAGGTAATTTTCACACGGGAAAATGAATCAGCAGACGAGCGCATTGAAAAGCTTGCAATAGAACTAAATAATATTAAAAATCAAATTTTTGTAGCAACCTCCGATTTTACGGAACAGTGGGTAGTTTTTGGGCAAGGAGCTTTGCGAGTATCTGCTAGAGAGCTGCTTACAGAGCTGAAAGTAACCAATAAAAAAATTGGGAGAAGTGTCCAAAAATTCCACGAAAAAAAGGTCCATTCAAAAATTCCTCTTACAGACGAAGTGGCAGAAATTTTTGAAAAGTGGCGCCGTGGCGAGAAATGAAGCATTGACGTTCGAAAAAAACGTACTGTATAATGTTGCTATCTATGGCTTTGCAGGCGGAGGGGATGTGTGTGAGTTTGAACCGTTCAAGCAATACAGCATTGGAAACGCTTCAAGATGAGCAACTCATAGAACTTGTTCACAGTGGAAATAGTGATGCTCTGGATTATTTGATTCACAAATACAAAAATTTTGTCCGGGCGAAAGCACGTTCCTACTTTTTAATTGGGGCCGATAGGGAAGACATTGTCCAAGAGGGGATGATTGGGCTTTACAAAGCTATCCGCGATTACAGAGAAGATAAGCTAACCACGTTTAAAGCTTTTGCTGAACTTTGTATCACAAGACAAATTATCACTGCCATCAAAACAGCCACAAGACAAAAGCATATTCCGTTAAATTCCTATATTTCACTTGATAAACCAATTTACGATGAGGAATCTGATCGTACGTTGATGGATGTCATCACAGGCGCAAAAATTATGAATCCAGAAGAATTAATTATTAACCGCGAGCAATTTAGTAGTATTGAAGATAAAATGAATGAATTGTTAAGCGACTTGGAACGAAAAGTGCTAGCCTTATATTTGGACGGGCAGTCGTACCAGGAGATTTCAGAAGAACTTAACCGTCACGTGAAATCGATTGATAATGCTCTGCAGCGGGTTAAGAGAAAGCTTGAGCGCTATCTGGAATTTAGAGAAATCACGTTGTAGGCAATAACTTGACTAGTTCCGCTGATAATGTTATTTTTTACAATTGAGATAGATAAGGTGGATTCACAATGACAAAAAAGAGAATATTAGCTTGTTCCGAATGCGGTTCAAGAAACTATTCCACTCAGAGCAAAGCCAATAGTGAAGAACGCCTAGAAATAAAAAAGTTTTGCCGCACATGTAACAGTCACACGATCCATAAGCAGACTAAGTAAAATGAGAAGCGGCTACTTAAAGACATATAAATGGCCGTTGTGCCGGTTATCTATGCTATAGAGGCTGATGTTGGAAATTCGGCCGCTCGCAGCTGGGTAGAGTAAAAGTGGACAGGCTGGTGTCTGCAGCCAGCCAATAATTGATCATCTTTGAGAAAAGTTGATTTCACCTTTGGAGGGTTCGAAATGTCGAGCATAACACAATTTTTCCGCAACGTCGGTTCGGAAATTAGAAAAGTCAGCTGGCCGAAGAAAAAAGAGCTGACGGGATATACAATCACGGTTATTACAACTGTGTTTTTCTTGGCCATCTTTTTTGCGGTGGTTGATTTAGGTATCTCATCGCTTGTACGATGGGTTTTGTCTCTATAATTTTCAACTTTGCCGCCTCGTTTTGAATATACTGTTTTTTGATATGGTATAATGAAACATCATAGAGAAGAAAAAAAGCCCGCTTCAACGGGTTTTTTCATTTGCTTTTCAAAAGTAAAGGAGGGAAGGACGCTTAGTCCCTTTCTATGGAGAAGAATTGGTACGTTGTACACACATATTCAGGATATGAGAATAAAGTAAAAGCTAACCTGGAAAAACGCGTAGAGTCCATGGGTATGCAAGATAAAATCTTCCGTGTAATCGTTCCGGAAGAAGAAGAAACTGATATTAAAAATGGTAAAAAGAAAGTAACAAAACGCAAAGTCTTTCCAGGCTATGTACTAGTAGAGATTGTCATGACAGATGACTCTTGGTACGTGGTTCGCAACACACCAGGTGTTACTGGGTTCGTAGGTTCTTCGGGTCATGGTTCAAAGCCAACACCGCTTTTACCAGACGAAGTAAAAAATATTTTGAAGCAAATGGGAATGGATGAAAAACGCAAGGACGTTGATTTTGAAGTGAACGAAACAGTAGTCGTAAACGAGGGCCCATTTGCTAACTTTGAGGGAACAGTAGAAGAAATCGACTTCGACAAGGCAAAATTAAAAGTGCTCGTAAATATGTTTGGCCGCGAAACTCCGGTTGAACTTGATTTTAACCAGGTAGATAAATTATAATGGAAAACATCTTGAAATATTAAGGAAACAATGATAATATTTTTAAGTCAGTATGTCTTAAAGACAGACTAATTTTAATTAACCATCTTTAATATATTTAAAGGTGTTATTGAGTGGGAGGGGAAATCCCCAAATACCACATCACGGACTTAAGGAGGTGTGTCTCGTGGCTAAAAAAGTTATTAAAGTTGTTAAGTTGCAAATCCCTGCAGGCAAAGCAAATCCTGCGCCGCCGGTTGGTCCTGCACTTGGTCAAGCTGGTGTAAACATCATGGGATTCTGTAAGGAGTTTAACGCGCGTACAGCGGATCAAGCTGGTTTGATCATTCCAGTTGAAATTTCGGTTTTTGAAGACCGTTCATTTACATTCATCACAAAAACTCCGCCGGCTGCTGTACTTCTTAAGAAAGCAGCAGGTATTGAGTCTGGTTCCGGTGAACCAAACCGCAATAAAGTAGCGACAGTAAAGCGTGATAAAGTTCGCGAAATCGCTGAAACAAAAATGCCTGACCTTAACGCAGCTAATGTTGAATCAGCTATGCGCATGGTCGAAGGTACTGCCCGCAGCATGGGTATTGTGATTGAAGACTAATTGTTTGTAGAAGTTGTTCAAGGGTTGCGCTGTGAATGTATTCCGTAATTACTTCACACGCAACCTTTATTCGTGGGAGGTTATTCCGCTAAAACCACATAAGGAGGAAGTTTTAAATGGCTAAAAAAGGTAAAAAGTTTCAAGAAGCAGCAAAGCTTGTTGATCGTACAACAGCTTATGCTCTTGACGAAGCAGTTGAATTAGTAAAGAAAACAAACTTTACAAAGTTTGATGCAACAGTAGAGGCAGCTTTCCGTCTTGGAGTAGATCCGAAGAAAGCTGACCAACAAATCCGTGGAGCAGTTGTGCTTCCAAACGGAACTGGTAAAACACAAAAAGTTTTAGTGTTTGCTAAAGGTGAAAAAGCAAAAGAAGCTGAAGCAGCTGGAGCAGATTATGTAGGAGATGCAGACTACATCAACAAGATCCAACAAGGTTGGTTTGAATTTGATGTAATCGTAGCTACTCCTGACATGATGGGTGAGGTTGGTAAGCTTGGCCGTGTGCTTGGTCCTAAAGGTCTTATGCCAAACCCTAAAACTGGAACAGTTACTTTCGATGTAACGAAAGCTGTTCAAGAAATCAAGGCAGGTAAAGTAGAATACCGTGTTGATAAAGCTGGAAACATTCATGTTCCGATTGGTAAAGTTTCTTTTGACAATCAAAAGTTAATTGAAAACTTCAACACAATCTTTGAAACAATGTTAAAAGCAAAACCATCAGCAGCAAAAGGCACATACATGAAGAATGTTACAATCACTTCAACAATGGGTCCTGGCGTTAAGGTAGATCCTTCTTCTGTAGCTGTTGCAAAATAAGTTGACAACAGATTTTGAATTTGATATAATTCATTTTGTTGCAAAATAATTGAACATTTATACCGTAGACAGCAGGTGCTGAAAAGCTTAATTTCCCGCCGAGGTAATACGAATATATAGAGTGTGGCCTTGCGCTGTACTTTTCGTAACCTCCATGTCTGCTGATGTGGAGGTTTTTTACTTTCATCTAAGGTATGAATGGACAAGCAAAATAGCAAATTGTTTATTTTGCTATAGAAATCTACAGGAGGTGTAAAAGATGAGCAGTGTAATCGAGCAAAAGAAACAGTTGGTAAACGATATTGCTGACAAATTTAAAAGCAGTGCATCTACAGTAATTGTAGACTACCGTGGTTTGACAGTGAGCCAAGTAACTGAGCTTCGTAAACAGCTTCGTGAAGCTGGCGTTGAATTTAAAGTATACAAAAATACTTTAACTCGTCGTGCAGCTGAAACTGCTGAAATTTCTGGTTTGGATGAATTCTTAACTGGGCCGAATGCGATTGCGTTCAGTACAGAAGATGTAATTGCACCAGCAAAAATTCTTAATAGCTTTGCTAAAGAGAATGAGGCGCTAGAAATTAAAGCAGGTGTTTTAGAAGGAAATGTTGTAACAGTAGAAGAAGTGAGAGCTCTTGCTGAACTTCCATCCCGCGAAGGACTTCTTTCTATGCTACTCAGCGTGTTGCAAGCACCTATGCGCAACTTCGCTCTTGCAGCAAAAGCTGTTGCCGATCAAAAAGAAGAACAAGGCGCGTAAGCTGATTTTTTCAGAAGCAGCCTAAACGAATAAAAAGAAAGTAAAAACAAGGAGGAAACTTTAAAATGACTAAAGAACAAATCATTGATGCGATTAAAGAAATGTCCGTTCTTGAATTGAACGATTTAGTAAAAGCAATTGAAGAAGAATTTGGTGTAACTGCAGCTGCTCCAGTAGCAGTAGCAGGCGGAGCTGCTGGTGGAGACGCTGCAGCTGAGAAAACTGAGTTTGACGTTGTGCTTACTGATGCAGGCGCTCAAAAAATCAAAGTTATCAAAGTTGTTCGTGAAGTTACAGGTCTTGGACTTAAAGAAGCGAAAGAACTTGTTGACAACACTCCGAAACCAGTTAAAGAAGGAGCTTCTAAAGAAGAAGCTGAAGAAATCAAAGCTAAACTTGAAGAAGTTGGCGCTGGCGTAGAAGTTAAGTAATTACGTACGGACGATAACAAAGCCCGCTGGATCCAGCGGGCTTTTATTTATGAATTTAATTTTCTGGAACGGTAAGCTAAACGGGCTATAAATCTTGAATGTATTTTTTGTTTATTTTATACTTGTCGCAGCTAACCAGGTGCTTTTTCATTACCTAGTTGCAGCGGCTAAGCTCCTCGAACAAGCCAAACGAACTGCAGGACTGAGGAAATGCTATTGCGTTAGTTTGTTTTCTGTTTGTCGGGGCTGAATAAGGCGCTTCCGCTTTTTTATAAATTGTCAGAGTGGAGGGGGAAATATGACTAACCATTATTTTTCGCAGACGCCCGGTAGTGAGAGTGACCCGAAGTTTTGGGAGTATCTTTTGAAAGGGCGGAAATTTCGCTTTAAAACCGATGCGGGTGTTTTTTCTAAGAAAGAGGTGGATTTTGGCTCTCGCCTTTTAATTGAAACCTTTGAGCCCCCGGAAGTGGAAGGGCCATTTCTTGATGCTGGCTGTGGATATGGACCAATCGGTCTTTCTGTTGCTTCTGCTTTCCCGGAGAGAATGATTCATATGGTTGATGTGAATTTGCGCGCTCTTTCGCTAGCAAAAGACAATGCAGTCCTTAATCAGATTGAAAATGTTAACATTTATGAAAGTGACCGTCTGACAGGGGTGGTTGAGCAAGGATTTGCTGCTGTATTGACCAATCCGCCTATTCGAGCAGGAAAGAAAGTGGTATTTGATTTTTTTCGACAAAGTTACGAAAAGTTAGTTAAGGGCGGAGTGTTGTGGGTTGTTATTCAAAAGAAACAAGGAGCTCCTTCTGCTTTGAAAGAAATAGAGTCACTTTTTGGGCGTGCGGAAGTGATTGATCGTTCAAAAGGGTATTATATTATCAAGGCGGAAAAATGTTGACTCGCATATAGCTCTATGTTATTATTATAAAATGCCAGAATAATAATTGTGACCATTTTTGCTATAAATCCATTTAGGCTGTATAATTAATGGTTGAAATGGCTACGATGCTAAAATAATAGTTCATCACGCGTAAAATGAGGTTTTCTTTGAAAAAACCTTTTTCTTTTTGTCTTACGGCAAGGCTGAATGCCTGGCTATAAGAAGTATATAGGCAACTAAAACGCTTGATTTGAGGGGTGAATCAGTTGGTAGGTCAACTAGTTCAGTACGGACGACACCGCCAGCGCAGAAGCTATGCGCGCATTAGTGAAGTTTTAGAATTACCAAATCTCATTGAAATTCAAACATCCTCCTATCAGTGGTTTCTTGATGAGGGCTTGAGAGAAATGTTTCAGGATATTTCTCCTATTGAAGATTTTACTGGTAATCTTGCATTGGAATTTATTGATTACAGTCTCGGAGAACCGAAATATCCGGTGGATGAGTCTAAGGAGCGCGATGTAACTTACTCTGCTCCGCTTCGAGTTAAAGTCCGTCTTTTAAATAAAGAGACTGGTGAAGTGAAGGATCAGGAAGTATTCATGGGCGACTTCCCGCTTATGACTGAAACAGGAACATTTATTATCAATGGAGCAGAGCGCGTTATCGTATCCCAGCTTGTTCGTTCTCCGAGTGTGTACTACAGCGGAAAAATGGACAAAAACGGAAAGCGTGGTTTCACTGCTACTGTTATTCCGAACCGTGGAGCCTGGTTGGAGTATGAAACAGATGCAAAAGACATTGTATATGTTCGTATCGACCGTACACGTAAATTACCAGTTACCGTATTATTGCGTGCTCTCGGGTTTGGCTCTGATCAAGAAATCATTGATCTTATCGGTGACAACGAATATATCCGTAATACGCTCGAAAAGGACAATACGGAGAGCACGGAAAAAGCACTCATTGAAATTTATGAGCGTTTGCGCCCGGGTGAGCCTCCGACAGTTGAAAATGCTAAGAGCTTGCTGATTTCCCGTTTCTTTGATCCAAAACGTTATGATCTTGCTAGTGTTGGACGCTATAAGATGAACAAAAAGCTCCATACAAAGAACCGTTTGTTTGGGCAGCGTCTTGCCGAAACGTTGGCAGATCCGGAAACAGGTGAAATTATTGCGGAAAAAGGCACACTTCTTGACCGCCGTGCACTTGATAAAATTATACCGAACCTGGAAAATGGTGTAGGCTTTAAAACTTATCGTCAATCCGGCGGGGTAGTAGAAGAGGATATCGTTGTTCAATCCATTAAAATTTATGCCCCAAATAGTGAAGATGAAAGGATCATTAATATCATTGGGAATGGCTTCCCAGAGGTAAATGTGAAACACATTACACCAGCTGATATTATTGCATCCATTGGTTATTTCTTTAACTTATTGTACGGAGTTGGAGACACAGATGATATTGATCATCTAGGTAACCGTCGCCTTCGCTCTGTCGGCGAATTGCTTCAAAATCAATTCCGAATTGGATTATCTCGTATGGAACGTGTTGTTCGCGAACGAATGTCCATTCAAGATACAAATACAATTACACCACAACAATTAATTAATATCCGGCCGGTTATTGCTTCAATCAAAGAGTTCTTTGGAAGCTCCCAGCTTTCACAGTTCATGGATCAAACCAACCCGCTGGCTGAATTAACGCATAAGCGTCGTTTATCAGCGCTTGGACCTGGTGGATTAACAAGGGAACGTGCAGGATTTGAAGTGCGTGACGTTCACTATTCCCACTACGGCCGTATGTGTCCGATTGAAACACCTGAGGGACCGAATATCGGATTGATCAACTCGCTCTCTACTTACGCAAAGGTTAATCGTTTCGGCTTTATTGAAACTCCTTACCGGAAAGTAGATCCGGATACAGGAAGAGTAACAGATCGTATTGACTATTTAACAGCTGACGAAGAAGATAACTATGTAGTGGCTCAAGCGAATGTTCGTCTCAACGAAGACGGTTCGTTCGCCGATGAAGAAGTAGTTGCTCGCTTCCGAAGCGAAAACACAGTTGTAAAGCGTGAGCGCGTGGACTACATGGACGTATCTCCAAAACAGGTAGTGTCTGCTGCAACAGCTTGTATTCCTTTCTTAGAAAACGATGACTCCAACCGTGCGTTAATGGGAGCGAACATGCAACGTCAAGCCGTGCCTTTAATGCAGCCGGAAGCGCCAATTGTTGGTACTGGAATGGAATATGTTTCAGGAAAAGACTCTGGAGCCGCAGTTATCTGTAAGCGAGAAGGAATTGTGGAGCATGTAGAAGCGAGAGAAATCTGGGTGCGTCGCATTGAAGAGATAGATGGAAAAGAAGTAAAAGGTGACCTTGATAAATATCGCCTGCTTAAATTTATTCGCTCTAACCAAGGTACATGCTATAACCAGCGTCCGATCGTTAGTGTCGGCGACCGTGTGACAAAGGGTGAAATCCTTGCTGACGGCCCTTCCATGGAAAAAGGGGAGCTTGCTTTAGGACGAAATGTAATGGTTGGCTTCATGACATGGGATGGTTATAACTATGAGGATGCCATCATCATGAGCGAACGTCTCGTAAAAGATGATGTGTACACTTCCATCCACATTGAAGAATACGAGTCAGAGTCACGCGATACAAAACTCGGACCAGAAGAAATCACTCGTGATATTCCAAACGTTGGGGAAGATGCGCTTCGCAACCTTGACGAACGTGGAATCATTCGCATCGGGGCTGAAGTGAAAGATGGGGATCTTCTCGTCGGAAAAGTAACGCCAAAAGGCGTCACTGAATTGACTGCGGAAGAACGACTTCTACATGCGATCTTTGGAGAAAAAGCGCGTGAAGTGCGGGATACATCTTTACGGGTGCCACATGGCGGCGGCGGAATCGTCCTTGATGTGAAAGTGTTTAACCGCGAGGACGGCGATGAATTGCCACCAGGTGTGAATCAGCTCGTCCGCGTATATATCGTTCAGAAACGTAAAATCTCTGAAGGGGATAAAATGGCCGGACGCCACGGAAACAAAGGGGTTATCTCCCGGATCTTACCGGAAGAAGACATGCCTTTCCTTCCTGACGGCACACCGATCGATATTATGTTAAACCCACTAGGGGTACCTTCACGGATGAACATCGGACAGGTAATGGAGCTTCACTTAGGTATGGCAGCTCGTTACTTAGGGTTGCATGTAGCTACTCCGGTATTCGATGGAGCAACGGAAGACGATGTATGGGAAACAATTGAAGAAGCTGGCATGTCCAGGGATGCAAAAACGGTCCTTTATGACGGCCGTAGCGGAGAGCCATTCGATAACCGTGTATCTGTTGGTATCATGTACATGATCAAGCTTGCTCACATGGTTGACGATAAACTTCATGCCCGCTCAACAGGGCCTTACTCTCTTGTTACCCAGCAGCCGCTCGGAGGTAAAGCTCAGTTCGGTGGTCAGCGTTTTGGAGAGATGGAAGTATGGGCACTTGAAGCTTATGGTGCGGCTTATACACTTCAAGAAATTCTTACTGTCAAATCCGATGATATTGTTGGTCGTGTGAAAACATATGAGGCAATTGTCAAAGGTGAAAATGTTCCGGAACCAGGAGTTCCAGAATCATTTAAAGTTTTGATTAAAGAACTTCAAAGTTTGGGAATGGACGTCAAGATTATGTCCGGAGACGACCAGGAAATTGAAATGCGTGATTTAGAAGATGAGGATGACGTTCAGCAGGCAGATACATTAAATATCGCTCCTGAAGAAAACTTATCTGAAAAAGTAAGTTCAACGGATTAATTAATTAACAGGCCGGGGAATTCCAGTAGCTTTCTCCGGCTATCTTTAATAAATAGCGGTTTAAGCATACTCGTTAGAACCTGTAGACTGAAAGGGAGGTAGGCCCCTTGCTAGATGTAAACAATTTTGAATACATGAAAATCGGTCTGGCATCACCAGACAAGATTAGATCATGGTCATACGGTGAAGTGAAGAAACCGGAAACGATTAACTATCGTACATTAAAGCCAGAAAAAGATGGATTGTTTTGTGAGCGTATTTTCGGACCTACAAAAGACTGGGAATGTCATTGTGGGAAATATAAGAGAGTACGCTATAAAGGCGTTGTCTGTGACCGCTGTGGCGTAGAAGTAACAAAAGCAAAAGTTCGTCGCGAGCGCATGGGTCATATTGAATTGGCGGCTCCTGTTTCACATATTTGGTATTTCAAAGGTATTCCAAGCCGTATGGGGCTAGTGCTTGATATGTCCCCGCGTGCACTTGAGGAAGTTATTTACTTTGCTTCTTATGTTGTAACCGAAGCTGGTGATACTGCGCTTGAGAAAAAGCAATTACTTTCCGAAAAAGAATACCGTGCTTATCGTGAAAAGTACGGAAATAAATTTCAGGCATCTATGGGTGCAGAAGCGATTAAAAAGCTGCTCCAAGACATTGATCTTGAAAAAGAAGTGGATTTCCTAAAAGAAGAATTAAAGAGTGCACAAGGCCAACGCCGGACAAGAGCGATCAAACGTCTTGAAGTTATCGAAGCGTTCCGCCACTCTGGCAACAACCCGAGCTGGATGATTTTGGATGTTCTTCCTGTCATTCCGCCGGAGCTTCGCCCGATGGTACAGCTTGATGGTGGTCGTTTTGCCACTTCTGATTTAAATGATTTATATCGCCGAGTGATTAACCGGAACAACCGCTTGAAGCGTTTGCTTGATCTCGGAGCTCCAAGCATTATTGTTCAAAATGAAAAGCGGATGCTGCAAGAAGCGGTAGATGCATTAATTGATAATGGTCGCCGCGGCCGTCCTGTTACAGGGCCAGGTAACCGCCCGTTAAAGTCCCTTTCTCATATGCTGAAAGGAAAGCAAGGGCGTTTCCGTCAAAACCTGTTAGGAAAACGTGTTGACTATTCAGGCCGTTCGGTTATTGTCGTTGGACCGAATCTGAAAATGTATCAATGTGGCCTTCCAAAAGAAATGGCACTTGAATTGTTTAAGCCATTTGTTATGAAGGAACTGGTTGAAAAAGGCCTAGCTCATAACATTAAAAGTGCGAAACGTAAAATTGAACGCGTGCAGCCGGAAGTATGGGATGTGCTAGAAGAAGTAATCAAGGAGCACCCTGTTCTTTTAAACCGGGCACCGACGCTTCACCGTCTTGGTATTCAAGCATTTGAACCTACATTAGTAGAGGGACGCGCAATCCGTCTTCACCCGCTCGTTTGTACAGCATACAACGCGGACTTTGATGGAGACCAAATGGCCGTGCACGTGCCGTTGTCAGCAGAAGCTCAGGCAGAAGCCCGGATGTTAATGCTGGCTGCTCAAAATATCTTGAATCCAAAAGACGGAAAGCCAGTTGTTACTCCGTCTCAGGACATGGTATTAGGAAACTACTACCTCACTCTTGAGCGTGAAGATGCTATCGGCGAAGGAATGATTTTTAAAGATGTAGATGAAGCATTAATTGCCTATCAAAATGGTTATGTTCATCTTCATACGAGAGTAGCTGTCGCTGCCTCTGCTTTAAACAATCAAACATTTACTGAAGAGCAAAATAAAAAGCTGTTAATTACAACAGTCGGAAAGATGATTTTCAATGAAATTCTTCCGGATACATTCCCTTACATTAACGAGCCAACAAATACAAACCTGGTAGAGAAAACACCAGAGAAGTACTTTGTTGAGCCGACAGAAAATGTAAAAGAGTATATTGAAAAGCAAGAGCTTATTGCTCCATTCAAGAAAAAAATCCTTGGAAATATCATTGCGGAAGTATTTAAACGTTTTAAAATTACAGAAACGTCCAAAATGCTTGACCGCATGAAGGACTTAGGATTTAAGCACTCTACGAAGGCTGGTATCACGGTAGGTGTCGCAGATATCGTAGTATTAGGCGAAAAAGAACAAATCTTGAAAGAAGCACAGTCAAAAGTTGATAATGTTATGAAGCAATTCAGACGTGGTTTAATCACGGAAGAAGAACGCTATGATCGCGTTATTTCTATCTGGAGTGCAGCTAAAGACACGATTCAAGGTAAATTGATGGCTTCCCTAGATAAGCGCAACCCAATCTTCATGATGAGTGACTCAGGGGCCCGTGGTAACGCGTCTAACTTTACTCAGCTTGCAGGGATGCGCGGTCTGATGGCGAACCCGGCTGGTCGGATTATCGAACTTCCGATCAAGTCAAGTTTCCGTGAAGGCTTAACCGTATTGGAATACTTTATTTCTACACACGGAGCGCGTAAAGGTCTAGCGGATACGGCTCTTAAAACGGCTGACTCTGGTTACTTGACTCGTCGTCTTGTAGATGTGGCTCAAGATGTAATTGTCCGTGAAGATGATTGTGGAACCGACCGCGGTCTTCTGATTCGTTCGATTAAAGAAGGAACAGAAATCATTGAACCGCTGGAAGAGCGTCTTGTTGGCCGTTATGCTAGAAAGACAATTGCTCATCCTGAAACCGGGGAAATCATTGCAAGAGAAAATGACCTGATAGATGAGGACATGGCAAGTGTCATTATTAACGCAGGCATTGAAGAGGTATGGATTCGCTCCGCCTTTACTTGTAACACCCGTCATGGCGTATGTAAAAAATGTTACGGACGCAACCTTGCAACTGGACAACAAGTGGAGGTCGGCGAAGCAGTTGGTATCATCGCTGCCCAATCAATTGGTGAACCAGGTACACAGTTGACGATGCGTACATTCCATACAGGCGGGGTAGCCGGAGACGATATTACTCAAGGTTTGCCTCGTATTCAGGAGTTGTTCGAAGCGCGTAATCCAAAAGGTCAGGCAGTTATTTCTGAAATTGACGGTGTTGTGACCGCAATTAATGAAGGCCGTGATCGCCAGCAGGAAATCGTTCTTCAAAGCGATGTAGAAAGCCGCACATATACGGCTCCATACACAGCTCGCTTGAAAGTAGCTGTTAACGATCAAGTAAAACGAGGCCAAGAACTGACAGAGGGTTCTATCGATCCGAAAGAATACTTGAAAATTACCGATGTTTCTTCCGTTCAGGAGTACTTGTTGCGCGAAGTGCAAAAAGTATACCGGATGCAAGGGGTAGAAATCGGTGACAAGCATATTGAAGTAATGGTACGACAGATGCTTCGTAAAGTGCGTGTTCTTGATGCTGGAGAAACAGATGTTCTGCCAGGCAGCCTGCTTGAAATTCATCAATTTAGAGATGCCAATGAGCAAGCGTTGCTTGAGGGCAAAATGCCAGCAACGGGAAGACCAGTTCTTCTTGGTATTACGAAAGCATCCCTTGAGACAGATTCGTTCCTATCTGCGGCATCCTTCCAAGAAACAACTCGCGTGTTGACAGATGCAGCGATTAAAGGAAAACGCGATGAACTTTTAGGTTTGAAAGAGAACGTTATTATCGGAAAACTTGTTCCAGCTGGAACGGGTATGCAGCGATATCGTAACTCTGAGCCAGTATTAGCAACATCTGAAGAATCTGTAACAGTAGAATAATAAATATGCGCTAAAAAGGTCTGTGAATACTTACCTTTTCAGCAAATTATATGTCCGGGGCCGGCTTTTCCGGCTCCGGCATAATAATTTATTTTCATAGTTGACATTTAAAAACATGAATGATAATATAATCAAGGTGCTCCTATGAACCTTGTTACTTTGGAGGATGTTTACATGTCTTATGATAAAGTAGCGAAGGCGCAAACCTTGGCGATAGGAACAAAACAAACAGTGAGAGCTCTTGAAAGAAATCAAGCACAGCAAGTAACGATCGCTGCTGATGCCAATCCCTTTTTATTAAAAAGGTAGAAGAACTGGCCAAACAAAAAGCAGTGCCGATTACTTATGTGGATTCTATGCTAAAACTAGGAAAAACATGTGGGATTGATGTCAAGGCAGCTGCTGTTGCTATTATTAATGAATAATGTTTTTGCATGAAAGTGCAAAGACTTTGTTTTTAATTTTAAATGGTCCACCTGGATGTGTGGGCTTAAGAAAAAAGGAAGGGAGGATTTTTATATGCCTACTATTAACCAGTTAGTGCGTAAACCTCGTAAATCAAAATCAACTAAATCCAAGTCACCAGCACTTAACAAAGGCTATAATAGCTTTAAAAAAGCGCAAACGGATATTAATTCACCACAAAAGCGTGGAGTGTGTACTCGTGTTGGTACAATGACACCGAAAAAGCCTAACTCGGCTTTACGTAAATATGCCCGTGTTCGTTTGAGCAATGGTATTGAAGTGAATGCTTATATTCCTGGTATTGGACATAACCTTCAAGAGCACAGCGTTGTGTTGATTCGTGGAGGAAGAGTAAAAGACTTACCAGGGGTTCGTTATCACATCGTTCGTGGTGCGCTTGATACTGCCGGCGTAGAAACTCGTCGTCAAGGCCGTTCTAAGTACGGAATGAAGCGTCCAAAAGAAGCTAAAAAATAAAAACATTAATTTATAATGTAGGAATTACATGAAAGGAGGAACTTACATGCCACGTAAAGGTCCTGTAGCGAAGAGAGATGTACTTCCAGATCCGATGTACAACTCCAAATTAGTTACTCGTCTCATCAATAAAATGATGGTTGACGGTAAAAGAGGTAAATCACAAGCCATTCTTTATGCAGCATTTGATCTTATCCGCGAACGTACGGGGAAAGATCCAATGGAAGTATTTGATCAAGCCATTAAAAACATCATGCCAGTATTAGAGGTTAGAGCACGCCGTGTAGGTGGTGCTAACTACCAAGTGCCAGTTGAGGTTCGCCCTGAACGCCGTACGACTCTTGGTCTTCGCTGGTTAGTTAACTATTCTCGTCTTCGTGGTGAGAAAACAATGGAAGAACGCCTTGCGGCTGAAATCCTTGATGCAGCTAACAACACTGGTGCTTCAGTTAAGAAGCGTGAAGATACTCATAAAATGGCGGAAGCAAACAAAGCATTTGCTCATTACCGCTGGTAAGATTCTTTTTAAAACTATCTTAATTTAAGGAAGGAGAAAGACATACATGGCAAGAGAGTTCTCCTTAGAAAACACTCGAAATATCGGTATCATGGCGCATATTGATGCCGGTAAAACGACAACTACCGAGCGTATTCTCTACTATACAGGCCGTATCCATAAAATTGGTGAGACTCACGAAGGTGCGTCTCAAATGGACTGGATGGAACAAGAACAAGAGCGCGGTATCACAATCACTTCTGCTGCGACAACTGCTCAGTGGAAGGGCAATCGTGTAAACATCATCGACACACCAGGACACGTAGACTTCACTGTTGAAGTTGAGCGTTCCCTTCGTGTTCTTGATGGTGCAGTAACTGTACTTGATGCCCAATCCGGAGTTGAGCCGCAAACAGAAACTGTTTGGCGCCAAGCAACTACGTATGGCGTTCCGCGTATCGTGTTTGTTAACAAAATGGATAAGATTGGAGCAGACTTCCTTTATTCTGTTCGCACAATCCATGACCGTTTAATGGCAAATGCACATCCGATTCAACTTCCAATCGGTGCTGAAGATGAATTCCGTGGCATCATTGACTTAGTCGAAATGAAAGCTACTTTCTACGGCAACGACCTTGGAACTGAAATCGAAGAAGGGGAAATCCCTGAAGATATGCAGGCCCAAGCAGAAGAATACCGTGAAAAACTTATCGAAGCAATTGCTGAATTCGATGAAGAAATCATGGAAAAATATCTTGGCGGTGAGGAAGTAACAATTCCTGAAATTAAAGCCGCTATCCGTAAAGGTACAATCAACGTTGAGTTCTTCCCTGTACTTTGCGGAACTGCTTTCAAAAACAAAGGTGTTCAATTAATGTTGGATGCAGTTGTTGACTATCTTCCTGCTCCTACAGACGTACCAAGCATTAAAGGGACTCTGCCAGATAGCGATGAAGAAGTAACTCGTCCATCATCAGACGATGCACCATTCTCTGCACTTGCATTTAAAGTTATGACTGACCCTTATGTAGGTAAGTTAACGTTCTTCCGTGTGTATTCTGGTATTTTACAATCCGGTTCATACGTACAGAACTCTACTAAAGGCAAACGTGAGCGTGTAGGTCGTATTCTACAAATGCATGCGAACTCCCGTGAAGAAATCTCTGAAGTGCATGCAGGCGATATCGCTGCTGCAGTTGGTCTGAAAGATACGACTACAGGGGACACTCTTTGTGACGAGAAAAACCTCGTTATTTTAGAGTCTATGGAATTCCCAGAGCCGGTTATCTCTTTATCAGTTGAGCCGAAATCAAAAGGCGACCAAGATAAAATGACAACTGCTCTGCAAAAACTTCAAGAAGAAGATCCAACTTTCCGTGCAGAAACAAATCCTGAAACAGGACAAGTTGTTATCTCCGGTATGGGTGAGCTTCACTTGGATATCATTGTAGACCGTATGCGTCGTGAATTTAAAGTAGAAGCAAACGTGGGTGCTCCACAAGTAGCTTACCGTGAAACTTTCCGTGCTTCTGCGCAAGTAGAAGGAAAGTTTGCCCGCCAATCTGGTGGACGCGGACAATACGGTCACGTATGGATCGAGTTTACACCTAACGAAGAAGGTGCTGGCTTCGAATTCGAAAACGGCATCGTCGGTGGGGTTGTTCCTCGTGAATACATCCCAGCTGTTCAAGCTGGTCTTGAAGATGCATTGCAAAACGGTGTTATTGCCGGCTATCCATTAATCGACATTAAAGCAAGACTGTTTGACGGTTCTTACCATGATGTTGACTCCAGTGAGATGGCGTTTAAAATTGCAGCATCTATGGCATTGAAAAATGCAGCTTCTAAATGTAATCCGGTTCTTCTCGAGCCAATGATGAAAGTAGAAGTTGTTATTCCTGATGAATACCTTGGAGATATTATGGGTGACATCACTTCCCGTCGTGGACGTGTGGAGGGTATGGAAGCTCGCGGTAACGCGCAAGTAGTAAAAGCATTCGTTCCACTTTCTGAAATGTTTGGTTATGCTACTTCGCTACGTTCCAATACACAAGGTCGCGGAACTTATTCTATGCACTTTGACCATTATGAAGAGGTGCCAAAATCAGTTTCCGAAGAAATCATCAAGAAAAATAAAGGTCAATAATTGATTTATACTTCTTAATGAAGTATAAATACAGTGTAAGCTTTGGTATCTTTGAAGACGGAATCACTTCCGCCTTCAAAGTCCCTATATAAATTAATTAATTTTGATAATTCAAAGGAGGATTTCCTAATGGCTAAGGAAAAATTCGACCGTTCCAAAACACATGCGAATATCGGTACAATTGGTCACGTTGACCATGGTAAAACAACTTTAACAGCAGCAATCACAACTGTTCTTGCTAAAAAAGGCGGAAGTGAAGCACGTGGTTACGACCAAATCGACAACGCTCCAGAAGAGCGCGAGCGCGGTATCACAATCAACACTTCTCACGTTGAATATGAAACTGACAAACGCCACTATGCACACGTTGACTGCCCAGGACATGCTGACTACGTTAAAAACATGATCACTGGTGCTGCGCAAATGGACGGCGGTATCCTAGTAGTATCTGCTGCTGACGGTCCAATGCCACAAACTCGTGAGCACATCCTTCTTTCTCGTCAAGTAGGTGTTCCTTACCTTGTAGTATTCTTAAACAAATGCGACATGGTAGACGACGAAGAACTTCTTGAGCTTGTAGAAATGGAAGTGCGTGACCTTCTTTCTGAGTACGAATTCCCTGGCGATGATGTACCAGTAATCAAAGGTTCTGCTCTTAAAGCTCTTGAAGGCGAAGCTGAGTGGGAAGACAAAATCATCGAGCTTATGGATGCTGTTGATGAGTACATCCCAACTCCAGAGCGTGACACTGAAAAACCATTCATGATGCCTGTTGAGGACGTATTCTCAATCACTGGCCGTGGTACAGTTGCAACTGGTCGTGTTGAGCGTGGACAAGTTAAAGTTGGTGACGTAGTTGAAATCATCGGTTTAACTGAAGAGCCAAAATCTACTACTGTAACTGGTGTAGAAATGTTCCGTAAGCTTCTTGACTATGCTGAAGCTGGTGACAACATCGGTGCCCTTCTTCGTGGTGTAGCACGTGAAGAAATCCAACGTGGACAAGTACTTGCTAAGCCAGGTTCAATCACTCCACACACTAACTTCAAAGCTGAAGTTTATGTATTATCTAAAGAAGAAGGTGGACGTCATACTCCATTCTTCTCAAACTACCGTCCACAGTTCTACTTCCGTACAACGGATGTAACTGGTATCGTTCAACTTCCTGAAGGCGTAGAAATGGTTATGCCTGGGGACAACGTTGAAATGACAGTTGAACTTATTTCTCCGATCGCGATCGAAGAAGGTACTAAGTTCTCTATCCGTGAAGGCGGCCGCACAGTAGGCGCTGGCGTTGTAGCATCTATCCAAAAATAATAACGATTGACAAGCAGGCGGTTTCCGCCTGCTTTTTTATTTTTCAACTCTCTATTTCTTCTATTGATATGAAGCGATAGTATGTGTATAATAGTAAAAGTGTGCTAGGAAAGAAATATAGCAAATACTGTTGCATACATCGAAAACTTCGTGTATAATTAACAACGTTGGTTTTCGACAGCGATGATGCAGAAGGTTGCTGACACACCCGGCCGCTTTGCCATGGCGAGTGTCGTCAGGATATTTCTGCGGAGAATGTCTATTAGCAAATAGGCGGAAAAGGAGGGAAAATAATGGCAAAAGAAAAAATTCGTATTCGTTTAAAAGCATATGATCACAGAATTTTAGACCAATCAGCAGAAAAGATCGTTGAAACAGCAAAACGTTCTGGTGCTAACGTATCGGGTCCAATCCCGTTGCCAACAGAAAAATCTGTTTACACAATCTTACGTGCGGTTCATAAGTACAAAGATTCTCGTGAGCAATTCGAGATGCGTACACATAAACGTTTAATCGATATTGTGAATCCAACACCACAAACTGTTGATTCATTAATGCGTTTAGACTTGCCATCAGGCGTTGACATTGAAATTAAACTTTAATTACTATAAAAAATTATTAATTCAGGAGGTGTGACTCATGACCAAAGGAATCTTAGGAAGAAAAATCGGTATGACTCAAGTATTTGCTGAAAACGGTGAACTCATTCCAGTTACTGTGGTTGAAGCAACACCAAACGTTGTACTGCAAAAGAAAACGATCGAAAGCGACGGCTATGAAGCTATTCAGTTAGGCTTTGATGAAAAGCGTGAAAAGCTTGCAAACAAGCCAGCTAAAGGCCACGTTGCAAAAGCTAACACTGCACCTAAGCGCTTCATTCGTGAGTTCCGTAACTTCGGTGAAGAAGTAGAAGTTGGTCAAGAGGTTAAAGTCGATATTTTCGCTGAAGGAGATATCATCGACGTAACAGGAGTATCAAAAGGTAAAGGGTTCCAAGGTGCGATCAAACGCCACGGACAAAGCCGCGGACCTATGTCCCACGGTTCACGTTACCACCGTCGCCCAGGTTCTATGGGGCCAGTTGCTCCTAACCGTGTATTCAAAAATAAATTACTTCCAGGCCGTATGGGTGGCGAACAGATCACTATCCAAAACCTGCAAGTAGTGAAAGTTGATGCAGAGCGCAACGTAATCTTAATCAAAGGAAATGTTCCTGGACCTAAGAAATCTTTAGTGAAAATCCAACGTGCGTTGAAAGTGAAATAATCGATTTTTTCTAGAAAGGAGGAAAAAAGAATGCCAAAAGTTACAGTATTAAACCAAAGCGGAGCTGAAGTTGGTGAAATTGAACTGAACGATTCCGTTTTCGGTATTGAACCTAATCAACATGTTTTATTTGAAGCAGTAATGATGCAACGCGCATCTTTACGTCAAGGAACAAGCAAAGTGAAAAACCGTTCCGAAGTGAGTGGCGGCGGTCGCAAACCATGGCGCCAAAAAGGTACTGGACGTGCTCGTCAAGGATCTATTCGTTCTCCACAATGGCGCGGAGGCGGCACAGTGTTCGGACCAGTTCCACGCAGCTACAGCTACAAATTACCGAAAAAAGTTCGTCGCTTAGCGATCAAATCTGCTCTTTCTTCTAAAGTTGTAGAGCAAAACATTATTGTATTGGAAGCATTAGCTCTTGATGCTCCAAAAACAAAAGAATTCGCAAGCGTATTGAAGAACCTTTCTGTAAACAGCAAAGCGCTAGTTGTAACAGAAGCGTTAAACGAAAATGTTGCACTGTCTGCACGCAATATCCCAGGTGTGACAGTAGTAGATGCAAGCGGCGTTAGTGTTTTAGATCTTCTTGGACACGAGAAGCTAATCATCACTAAAGCAGCTGTTGAAAAAGTAGAGGAGGTGCTTGCATAATGGATGCTCGCGATATCATTAAGCGCCCCGTTATTACAGAACATTCAACTGAAATCATGGCTGATAAAAAATATACGTTTGAAGTTGATGTGAAAGCTAACAAAACTCAAGTCAAAGACGCAATTGAAGAGATCTTTGGCGTGAAAGTAGCGAAAGTCAACATCTTGAACTACAAAGGTAAATTCAAGCGTATGGGTCGTTATGCAGGTTATACAAACAAACGCCGTAAAGCGGTTGTTACATTAACTCAAGACAGCAAAGAAATCGAACTATTTGAAGTTTAATTCAACATTATAAGAAGAGGAGGGAAATGACATGGCGATTAAAAAGTATAAACCAACGTCAAACGGCCGTCGTAATATGACGTCACTAGATTTTGCTGAGCTTACAACTGACAAGCCGGAAAAATCATTGTTGGCGCCTCTTAAAAAGAAAGGCGGTCGCAACAACCAAGGTAGAACTACAGTTCGTCATCAAGGTGGCGGCCATAAGCGTCAATACCGTATTATCGACTTTAAACGCGATAAAGATGGTATACCTGGACGCGTTGCCACAATCGAGTATGATCCAAACCGTTCAGCAAACATTGCTTTGATCAATTATGTAGACGGTGAAAAACGTTACATCTTAGCACCAAAAAACCTAAAAGTCGGAATGGAAGTTATGTCCGGACCGGAAGCAGATATTAAAACAGGTAACGCTCTTCCTTTAGTTAACATTCCTGTAGGTACAGTTGTTCACAATATCGAATTGAAGCCTGGTAAAGGCGGACAATTGGTACGTTCAGCTGGTACATCTGCACAAGTGTTAGGTAAAGAAGGAAAATACGTTCTTGTTCGTTTGAATTCTGGTGAAGTTCGTATGATTCTTGCTACTTGCCGTGCAACAATTGGCCAGGTGGGCAATGAGCAACATGAACTTGTTAACATCGGTAAAGCAGGTCGTTCTCGCTGGTTAGGCAAGAAGCCAACAGTTCGTGGATCTGTAATGAACCCGAATGACCATCCACACGGTGGTGGTGAAGGACGTTCACCAATCGGACGTAAAACACCTGTTACACCATGGGGCAAACCAACTCTTGGTTATAAAACTCGTAAGAAAACAAACAAAAGCGACAAGTTTATCGTTCGTCGTCGTAAAAAATAACGTAATTGCACTACGGTTCCTTTCGCGAACCGTAGACCAATTGCGAAGGGAGGTACCAAAATGGGCCGTAGCTTGAAAAAAGGACCTTTTGTTGATGATCATTTATTCAATAAAATTGAAAAATTAAATGAAGCTGATAAGAAACAAGTTGTGAAAACTTGGTCTCGCCGTTCAACAATCTTCCCTGCTTTTATCGGTCATACAATCGCTGTATATGATGGCCGTAAGCATGTTCCTGTTTATGTAACAGAAGATATGGTAGGACACAAACTGGGCGAGTTTGCACCAACACGCACGTACAAAGGTCACGGTAGTGACGATAAAAAAACAAGACGTTAATGAGAGGAGGGTATCCTGATGGAAGCAAAAGCTGTTGTAAGAACAGTTCGTATTGCTCCTCGTAAAGCACGTTTAGTGGTTGATCTGATTCGAGGAAAGCAAGTGGGAGAAGCGGTAGCTATTTTGCGTCACACACCAAAAGCTGCATCTCCTGTCGTTGAAAAATTACTTAACTCTGCAATTGCTAACGCAGAACACAACTATGACATGGATGTTAACAACCTTTTTGTTAAAAAAGTGTTCGTTGACGAGGGTCCAACTTTAAAACGTTTCCGTCCACGTGCAATGGGACGTGCAAGCGCAATTAACAAACGTACAAGCCACATCACAATCGTGGTATCAGAAAAGAAGGAGGGATAATTCGTGGGTCAAAAAGTACATCCTAATGGTTTACGTGTCGGTATCATCCGTGACTGGGATTCAAAATGGTACGCGGAGAAAGATTACGCAAGCCTTTTACATGAAGATCTTAAAGTTCGTGAATATATCGAGAGCCGCTTGAAAGATGCTTCCGTATCTCGAATTGAAATTGAACGTGCTGCTAACCGCATCAACATTACTATTCATACAGCGAAGCCTGGTATGGTTATTGGTAAAGGTGGATCTGAGGTTGAAGCACTTCGTAAGTCTTTAAATCAACTAACTGGCAAACGTGTTCATATTAACATCGTTGAAATTAAAAGAGCAGATTTGGATGCTAAACTTGTAGCAGAAAACATCGCTCGTCAATTAGAAAACCGTGTATCTTTCCGTCGTGCGCAAAAGCAAGCGATCCAACGCACAATTCGCGCTGGTGCAAAAGGAATCAAAACACAGGTTTCTGGACGTCTTGGCGGCGCAGATATCGCTCGTGCTGAACACTATAGTGAAGGAACAGTTCCACTTCATACACTTCGCGCGGACATCGACTATGCGCATGTTGAAGCTGACACTACTTATGGTAAGCTTGGCGTGAAAGTATGGATTTATCGTGGAGAGGTTCTTCCTACGAAGAAGAAGTCTGAGGAAGGAGGAAAATAATCATGTTATTGCCTAAACGCGTAAAATACCGTCGTGTGCACCGTGGAAAAATGCGCGGTCAAGCAAAAGGCGGCACAGAAGTAGCATTTGGCGAATACGGTCTACAAGCTCTTGAAGCCTCTTGGATCACAAACCGCCAAATCGAAGCTGCCCGTATTGCGATGACTCGTTACATGAAACGTGGCGGTAAAGTATGGATCAAAATTTTCCCGCATAAGCCTTACACTGCAAAGCCTCTTGAAGTTCGGATGGGTTCCGGTAAAGGTGCTCCTGAAGGATGGGTAGCTGTAGTAAAACCAGGGAAAATCATGTTTGAAATTGCTGGTGTCTCTGAAGAGGTAGCTCGTGAAGCTCTTCGTCTTGCAGCACACAAATTACCGGTTAAATGTAAATTTGTAAAACGAGAAGAAATTGGTGGTGAATCAAATGAAGGCTAATGAGATTGTTGAATTAACCACTGCCGAAATTGAGCAAAAACTTAAGTCTTTAAAAGAAGAGCTCTTTAATCTTCGTTTCCAATTAGCGACTGGTCAACTTGAAAACACTGCTCGCATCCGTGAAGTACGCAAAGCGATCGCTCGTATGAAAACTGTTATTCGTCAAAGAGAGATCGATGTTAACAATCGATAATTGAGAGGAGGTTTGCACAATGAGTGAACGTAATCAACGTAAAGTTTATACTGGACGTGTTGTGTCTGACAAAATGGACAAAACAGTTACTGTTCTTGTAGAAACTTACAAAAAGCACTCTCTTTACGGCAAACGCGTTAAGTACTCTAAAAAATTCAAAGCTCATGATGAGCTGAATGAAGCAAAAATCGGTGACGTTGTCCGCATCATGGAAACTCGCCCGTTATCTGCTACGAAACGCTTCCGTTTAGTTGAAGTTGTAGAAAAAGCAGTTATTATCTAATTCATTATTGTTCGGATAGAAAGTGAATCCGAAGGGAGGTAACATAAATGATCCAACAAGAATCTCGTTTGAAAGTAGCTGACAACTCAGGAGCTCGTGAAGTGTTAACGATCAAAGTTCTTGGTGGCTCTGGCCGTAAAACTGCAAATGTCGGAGACATCATCGTCTGCACGGTGAAACAAGCAACACCAGGCGGCGTTGTCAAGAAGGGTGACGTAGTAAAAGCTGTTATCGTGCGTACAAAACGTGGAATGCGCCGTAACGATGGATCTTATATCCGTTTCGATGAAAATGCGTGCGTAATCATTAAAGATGACAAGAGCCCTCGTGGAACTCGTATCTTTGGCCCGGTTGCGCGTGAATTACGTGACAGCAACTTTATGAAAATTGTTTCTCTTGCTCCGGAAGTAATCTAAATGAAAGCAATTTTATCAACTTGGCCATTCAAGGAGGTGCGATAAAATGAATGTTAAAAAAGGCGATAAAGTAATGGTCATCACGGGCAAAGACAAAGGAAAAACAGGCATCGTGCTTGCAGCATTTCCTAAAAAGGACCGTGTGCTTGTAGAAGGAATCAACATTGTGAAAAAACATGCTAAACCTTCTCAAGTAAATCCGCAAGGCGGAATTATTAGCCAGGAGGCACCTATTCACGTTTCTAACGTCATGCTTTTAGATCCAAAAACGAACGAACCTACTCGCGTAGGATTTAAAGTGGTTGACGGTAAAAAAGTACGTGTAGCAAAAAAATCTGGTGAAACTTTAGATAAATAATAAGTCTGTTAATGAAGGGAGGTACACTATATGAACCGCCTTAAAGCAAAGTTTAATGAAGAAATTACACCTGCTTTAATGAATAAATTTAATTACAAATCAGTAATGCAAGTACCGAAAGTTGACAAAATCGTAGTTAACATGGGGGTAGGCGATGCTGTTCAAAACGCGAAAGCACTTGATACAGCTGTCGAAGAATTAGCACTTATCACTGGTCAAAAGCCATTGATTACACGTGCTAAAAACTCAATTGCAGGCTTCCGTCTTCGTGAAGGTATGCCGATCGGAGCGAAAGTTACATTACGCGGTGAGCGTATGTACGAATTCCTTGATAAATTAATCGCTGTTTCACTTCCACGTGTACGTGACTTCCGTGGTGTTTCTAAAAAAGCATTTGACGGACGCGGCAACTACACACTTGGTGTGAAAGAACAATTGATCTTCCCTGAAATTGATTATGATAAAGTAAGCAAAATCCGCGGGATGGATATCGTAATTGTTACAACTGCGAACACTGATGAAGAAGCTCGCGAATTGTTAACTCAACTTGGAATGCCGTTCCAAAAGTAATCTCTATAAAAAGGGAGGCGAAAATGTGGCTAAAAAATCAATGATTGCGAAGCAAAAACGCACACCTAAATTTAAGGTGCAAGAGTATACACGCTGCGAACGCTGTGGGCGTCCACACTCTGTATACCGCAAATTTAAGCTTTGCCGTATTTGTTTCCGTGAACTTGCATATAAAGGACAAATTCCTGGTGTTAAAAAAGCTAGCTGGTAATACCCCGAATTGGGAAGGAGGTAAATAGAATGGTTATGACAGATCCTATTGCAGATTTGTTGACTCGCATTCGCAATGCGAACATGGTGCGTCACGAGAAATTAGAAGTACCTGCTTCTAATATCAAGAAGGAAATCGCTGAAATTTTAAAGCGTGAAGGTTTCGTACGCGACGTAGAATTTATCGAAGACAACAAGCAAGGCGTAATTCGTATTTTCTTAAAATATGGAGCGAACAACGAACGTGTTATCACTGGTTTAAAACGTATCAGCAAACCTGGTTTGCGCGTATACGCAAAAGCTGATGAAATGCCAAGAGTACTTAACGGTTTAGGTATTGCTCTTGTATCAACATCTAACGGTGTGTTAACAGATAAAGAAGCCCGTGCTAAGCAAGTGGGCGGAGAAGTATTAGCATACGTTTGGTAATATTCTTGTAATGAATGGAGGTGCAACATAATGTCTCGTGTAGGAAAAAACCTATTGAGCTTCCAGAAGGCGTAACAGTAACAAACGACAACAACACAGTTACTGTTAAAGGACCAAAAGGTGAGCTTGTTAGAACGTTTAACAAAGATATGATTATTGAGATCGAAGGCAATGTCGTTACAATTTCTCGTCCTTCCGATTCTAAAGAACACCGCACTAACCATGGTACGACTCGTGCGCTTTTATCGAACATGGTAGAAGGTGTATCTAAAGGTTTCGAAAAGTCTCTTGAATTAATCGGGGTTGGATACCGTGCTCAAAAACAAGGAAACAAACTTGTTCTGAACGTTGGATACTCTCATCCGGTTGAAATGGAGCCTGAAAAAGGTGTAGAAGTTGAAGTTCCTTCTAACACAAAAGTAATCGTTAAAGGGATCAGCAAAGAACGCGTTGGCGCTTTTGCTGCGAATGTTCGTGCAACACGCCCGCCAGAGCCTTACAAAGGCAAAGGTATCCGTTATGAAGGCGAACACGTACGCCGCAAAGAAGGTAAGACAGGTAAGTAATGTCGCTTAAGTAAACGAAAGGAGTGACCACAATGATTACGAAGCAAGATAAGAATAAAACGCGTAAAAAGAGACATGTTCGTGTTCGTTCAAAAATCAGCGGTACGGCGTCTCGTCCACGCTTAAATATCTTCCGTTCTAATCAGCATTTGTATGCACAAGTGATTGATGATGTGAACGGTGTAACAATTGCCAGTGCTTCTACAATTGAAAAAGACTTCGGTTTAGAAAAAACAGGCAATGCTGAAGCAGCTGCCAAAGTTGGCGAATTAGTTGCTAAAAGAGCGAGCGAAAAAGGAATCAAATCCGTAGTATTTGACCGCGGAGGTTACTTATATCATGGTCGCGTAAAAGCTTTAGCAGAAGCAGCACGCGAAAATGGACTGGAATTCTAATAAAGAAGGAGGGACAAATTAATGCGTCGCATTGATCCAAATAAACTTGAACTTGAAGAACGTGTAGTTACGGTCAATCGTGTAGCAAAGGTAGTAAAGGGTGGCCGTCGCTTCCGTTTTACTGCGCTTGTGGTTGTCGGTGACAAAAACGGACACGTAGGCTTTGGAACGGGTAAAGCACAAGAAGTACCTGATGCTATCCGCAAAGCGATTGAAGATGCAAAGAAAAATCTAATTGCTATTCCGATCGTTGGAACAACAATTCCACACGAAGTAATTGGCCGTTTTGGCGGTGGCGAAATCCTTTTGAAACCTGCTTCTGAAGGTACTGGGGTTATCGCTGGTGGACCAGTTCGTGCGGTACTTGAGCTTGGCGGAGTAGAAAACATTCTTTCTAAATCACACGGTTCAAATACACCAATCAACATGGTACGCGCTACTCTTGAAGGAATCAAACAATTGAAGCGTGCAGAAGACGTTGCTAAATTACGCGGAAAATCAGTAGAAGAACTGTTAGGATAAGGAGGGATTTACAATGGCTGAAAAATTATCAATCACCCTCACTCGCAGCTTGATCGGTCGTCCGAAAGATCAACGTGAAACAGTTAAAGCTCTTGGTCTTCGCAAAATGCATCAAACCGTGGAACACCAAGATAACGCAGCAATCAGAGGTATGATTAACAAAGTATCTCACTTAGTGACTGTCAACGAAAAATAATTTTAATCTAGAGAATAAGGAGGTGCACGAACATGAAACTTCATGAATTACGACCTGCTGAAGGTTCTCGTAAAACTCGCAATCGTGTTGGACGTGGTCCCGGTTCTGGCAATGGTAAAACTGCTGGTAAAGGACATAAAGGACAAAAAGCTCGTTCTGGCGGTGGTGTACGTCTAGGATTTGAAGGGGGACAAACTCCTTTATTCCGTCGCTTGCCAAAACGTGGTTTTACTAACATCAACAGAAAAGAGTATGCGATTGTTAACCTTGATGCATTAAATCGCTTTGATGAAGGCACAGAAGTCACACCAGAACTTCTTATTGAAACTGGTGTTGTCAGCAGCGAAAAAGCAGGAATCAAAATTCTTGCTAAAGGTAACGTTGAGAAGAAATTGACTGTAAAAGCTCATAAATTCTCTTCTGCTGCTCAAGAAGCAATTGAAGCTGCCGGCGGTAAGACTGAGGTGATTTAATGTTTCGCACAATCTCCAATTTTATGCGTGTGGGTGATATAAGAAGAAAAATTATATTCACCCTTCTTATGTTAATTGTGTTCCGTATCGGCACATTTATTCCTGTTCCGTACGTTAATGCAGATGTACTGAAGATGCAGGAGCAGGCAGGATTAATTGGTTTCCTTAATACTTTTGGAGGAGGAGCGCTGCAAAACTTCTCCATTCTTGCTATGGGAATTATGCCTTATATCACTGCTTCTATCATCGTTCAGCTTTTGCAAATGGATGTAGTTCCTAAGTTCACGGAATGGTCAAAGCAAGGGGAGGTTGGCCGACGCAAGCTCGCACAATTTACGAGATATTTCACAATCGTACTTGGTTTTATCCAGGCGTTTGGAATGTCTTATGGCTTCAACCGTTTATATGGCGGTATGCTAGTTGAGAGCAACAGCGTAGGCGCTTATCTCCTTATTGCACTCGTATTAACTGCGGGTACAGCCTTTCTTATGTGGCTTGGGGAATTGATCACTTCTAAAGGTGTCGGTAACGGAATTTCAGTTATTATCTTTGCTGGGATTGTTGCAGCGCTCCCAAACATAGCAAATCAGATTTATGCGCAGCAAATTGAAGGAGCGGGCGAGCAGCTCTTCCTGCGAATTGTCGTGCTATTATTGATTGCTTTGGCGGTGTTAGCAATTATCGTCGGTGTTATCTTCTTTCAGCAGGCATTGCGTAAGATTCCAATTCAATATGCCAAGCGTGTAACAGGAGAAGGCGGAATGGGAGCAAGAGGCGCTCAATCAACACATTTACCTTTGAAAGTAAATGCTGCTGGAGTTATTCCTGTCATTTTTGCGGTAGCCTTTTTGGTTACGCCGCAAACACTCTCGTCTTTCTTTGGTTCGAATGATGTAACAACGACTATTCAAAACATCTTTGACTACCATAAACCGATCGGTATGATTATTTACGTAACATTGATCGTCGCATTTACGTATTTCTATGCGTTTATTCAAGTCAATCCGGAGCAATTAGCCGATAATTTGAAGAAACAAGGTGGATACATTCCAGGCATTCGTCCTGGGAAAAACACGCAGGATTATCTAACAAGCGTTTTATACCGCTTAACATTTGTTGGAGCAATATTCCTGTCTGTCATCTCCATTCTTCCTGTATTCTTTATTAAATTTGCAGGTCTTCCACCAGCTGCACAAATTGGCGGCACAAGCTTGCTGATCGTAGTTGGAGTTGCATTGGAAACAATGAAGCAATTGGAAGCCCAGCTTGTCAAACGCCATTACAAAGGCTTTATAAAATAAAAGGCAAGCTGTTGCACGTCTCGAATCAGACTGAGGGGGGAAACACAAATGAATCTAGTATTAATGGGACTGCCAGGAGCCGGAAAAGGCACGCAGGCCGAACGAATTGTTGAAAAATATGGCATTCCGCACATTTCTACAGGCGACATGTTCCGTGCGGCGATGAAAGAGGGAACAGAGCTTGGACTAAAAGCTAAATCCTTTATGGATCAAGGCGCACTTGTCCCTGACGAAGTGACAATCGGAATTGTTCGCGAAAGATTGAGCAAATTAGATTGTCAAGACGGTTTTCTTCTCGATGGATTTCCAAGAACAGTTGCTCAAGCAGAAGCGCTTGAAGGCATCTTAGAAGCTCTTGGGAAGAAAATAGATTACGTTATCAACGTAGATGTTGATAAAGAAATTCTTATGGCACGTTTAACAGGTCGCCGAATTTGTAAAAGCTGCGGAGCTACTTACCATCTTGTATTTAATCCGCCAGCTGTTGAAGGCAAATGTGACCGTTGCGGCGGGGAACTTTATCAACGTGCAGATGATAATGAAGAAACTGTTCAAAATCGTCTGGATGTCAATTTAAAACAAACTGAACCATTACTAGATTTCTATCGGCAAAAAGGTTATTTAAAAGATATTAATGGCCAGCAGGAAATCGGCAAGGTCTTCGAAGACATTGACCAGCTTCTGAAAGGCTTAAATTAATGATCATTTGCAAAACCCCTCGAGAGATAGAGATTATGAGAGAAGCAGGACGGATTGTGGCTTTGACGCACAAGGAGCTGCAGAGGTTTATCTCTCCCGGTATAAGCACGAAACAGTTAGACGAGATTGCAGAAAAATTTATTAGACAGCATAATGCAATTCCTTCTTTTAAAGGGTATAATGGTTTTCGTGGCAGCATTTGTACATCTGTTAACGAAGAGCTTGTTCACGGCATTCCTGGAGACCGGGTTTTAAAAGAGGGCGATGTCATTAGTCTGGACATTGGGGCTAACTATCGAGGGTATCATGGTGATTCTGCCTGGACTTACCCTGTTGGCAACGTCTCTTCTGACGTCCAGCAGCTGTTGAAAGTAACTGAGGAATCGCTTTTTATTGGTTTAGAGGAAGCGAAGCCGGGTGAACGTCTTTCAAACATCTCCCATGCGATTCAAACATATGTAGAATCCTACGGCTTTTCTATAGTGCGTGAGTATGTAGGACACGGGATTGGTCAAAACTTGCATGAGGATCCACAAATTCCTCATTACGGTCCGCCTGGCAAAGGTCCAAAGCTCAAACCTGGAATGGTGCTTGCAATCGAACCGATGGTGAATGCTGGAAGCCGCTATGTAAAAACACTTGGAGATAACTGGACAGTTGTAACCCAAGACGGGAAAATGTGTGCTCACTTCGAACATACAGTTGCAATTACCGAAACAGGTTTTGAGATTTTAACTAAAGCCTAACACATATGTGCTTCTCCAGAAGTTGGTTCAAATAGAGTCTAATAACCAGGGCCGCTTAATTTGCAGCGGGTTCTGTATGAAAAGAGAAGGGAGAGTAAAGAATGGCGAAAGACGATGTAATTGAAATTGAAGGTACTGTAGTTGAAACTTTGCCTAACGCTATGTTTAAGGTAGAATTAGAAAATGGCCATACAGTTCTTGCCCACGTATCTGGAAAGATCCGTATGCATTTTATCCGCATTCTGCCTGGAGATAAGGTAACTGTTGAACTTTCTCCTTACGATTTAACGCGCGGACGTATTACTTACCGCTATAAATAACTTATGCACTCCGGACTATAAGGAGGTTGGAAAAAATGAAAGTTAGACCATCAGTAAAGCCAATCTGTGAGAAATGTAAAGTCATTCGCAGACGCGGCAAAGTAATGGTTATTTGTGAAAACCCTAAACATAAACAAAAACAAGGTTAATCTGAATAGGAGGTGCACATTCATATGGCACGTGTAGCAGGTGTTGATATTCCACGCGACAAGCGTGTAGTTATCTCATTAACTTACATCTTTGGTATTGGCAGACCGACTGCCCAAAAAATCCTGGCTGAAGCCGGTGTTTCTGAAGACACTCGTGTACGTGATCTGACAGAAGACGAATTAAAT
Source organism: Bacillus sp. PK3_68 (assembly GCF_003600835.1). NCBI lineage: Bacteria > Bacillati > Bacillota > Bacilli > Caryophanales > Bacillaceae > Bacillus > Bacillus sp. PK3_68. The sequence continues at coordinate 2,819,731 of NZ_NQYC01000001.1, forward strand.
AAAATTCGTGATATCATTGACAAATTAAAAGTTGAGGGTGATCTTCGCCGTGAAGTATCTCTTAACATTAAACGTTTAATGGAGATCGGTTCTTACCGCGGTATCCGTCATCGTCGTGGCTTGCCAGTTCGTGGACAAAATACGAAGAACAATGCTCGTACTCGTAAAGGTCCTCGTAAAACTGTAGCTAACAAGAAAAAATAATAGGTAAAGGAGGTCAATGTAAGACATGGCTCGTAAACAACAATCTCGTAAGCGTCGTGTGAAAAAGAATATCGAATTAGGTATTGCACACATTCGCTCAACATTTAACAATACAATCGTAACAATTACAGACGTTCATGGTAATGCTCTCGCTTGGTCTAGTGCAGGTGCCCTTGGATTTAGAGGCTCTCGTAAATCTACTCCATTCGCGGCTCAAATGGCTGCTGAAACAGCTGCGAAAGCATCAATGGAACATGGCATGAAATCTCTTGAAGTAACAGTTAAAGGTCCTGGTTCTGGCCGTGAAGCTGCTATTCGTGCTTTACAAGCTGCAGGTCTTGAAGTAACTGCTATTAAGGACGTTACTCCTGTTCCTCACAACGGATGCCGCCCTCCAAAACGTCGCCGTGTTTAATTTTCCTGTATAATAATTATATCTTTGGCAATAATGGGATATAATTGAATGTTGCGCTCGTTACAGGACTACTAAACCAGTTGTGGTGCACAGTCGGGAACGTAAACATGGGGAAATTTCGGTTGAACCATCTAAGCCGGAGTTTCGACGTATTGAAGGAGGTATAATTGAATGATCGAAATTGAAAAGCCAAAAATTGAAACGGTCGAGATCAGCGATGATGCCACTCATGGGAAATTCGTTGTAGAACCACTTGAGCGTGGGTATGGTACAACTTTGGGTAACTCCTTACGTCGCATACTATTATCTTCACTTCCAGGTGCTGCTGTTACATCCATTCAAATTGATGGAGTACTGCATGAATTTTCAACTGTTGAAGGTGTCGTGGAAGATGTTACATCTATTATCTTAAACATTAAGAAACTGGCGCTTAAAATCTACTCGGATGAGGAGAAAACGCTAGAGATAGATGTACAGGGAAGCGGTGTGGTGACGGCTGCTGATATTACGCATGACAGTGATGTAGAGATTTTAAATCCTGATTTGCATATTGCTACTTTAGGAGAAAACGCTCATTTCCGTATGCGTCTTACTGCACAGCGTGGAAGAGGCTATAATCCTGCTGATCAAAATAAAAAGGAAGATCATCCAATTGGTGTCATTCCAGTTGACTCCATCTACACTCCGGTTGCCCGTGTAAACTATCAAGTGGAAAGCACTCGCGTGGGGCAGTTAACGAATTATGATAAACTCTCATTGGATGTGTGGACTGATGGCAGTATCGGCCCGAAAGAAGCTATTTCTTTAGGTGCCAAAATCTTAACTGAGCACTTAAACATCTTCGTTGGTTTAACAGACGAAGCTCAAAATGCTGAAATTATGGTAGAAAAAGAAGAAGACCAAAAAGAAAAAGTTCTTGAAATGACAATTGAAGAACTTGATCTCTCCGTCCGTTCTTATAACTGCTTAAAGCGTGCTGGCATCAATACGGTGCAAGAGCTTGCTAATAAGAGTGAAGAAGATATGATGAAGGTCCGAAATCTTGGCCGTAAGTCACTTGAAGAAGTGAAGGCAAAGCTGGATGAGCTCGGATTAGGCCTGAAAAAGAAGATTGATCATCTAATAAAAGTAAAACTCAACAAAGGAGGGTATCTTCATGGCTTACAGAAAGCTAGGACGTACAAGCGCTCAACGTAAAGCGATGCTTCGTGATTTAACAACTGACTTGATCATCAGTGAGCGTATTGAAACAACTGAAGCACGTGCAAAAGAGCTTCGCTCAGTTGTCGAAAAAATGATTACACTTGGTAAACGCGGTGATTTACATGCACGCCGCCAAGCAGCTGCATTCCTTCGCAATGAAGTAGCATCAACTGTTGAAGTTGAAGGAAAAGACGGCAAAATGAAAGAAAAACCAGTTTATGCATTGCAAAAACTTTTCTCTGATGTAGCTCCTCGTTATAACGAGCGCCAAGGCGGTTATACGCGCATCATGAAAATCGGTCCTCGTCGTGGTGACGGTGCACCAATGGTTATTATTGAGCTTGTTTAATTTTCGATAAAACCACAACAAGGGCAGAACCTTCCAGCGTGGCTGTGTTTTGCCCTTTTCTTATAACTTTCGTTAAAGACTGAATCATTTGAAGCTTGAGCGTTACGATGAGCATTCGTTTAGATGACTCGTCTAGCTCATGTACCCCTTCCACTCTTAACCAGTTTAAGAGGCTGCTTTACGGGCAGGAATTTTTTCCTTGGAATGGGGTGCGGGCTTTTTTTGTATTCAGAATCTTTTGTCCGTCTATTCAACTGAGAAAAGAGGGAAGTCATGAAAGAGACGATTATTTCGATTAACCATGTCCACTTTCGTTATCCAGAGCAGCAGGAATACGCTTTAAAAGATATTACATTAAGTGTGGCGAAAGGTGAGTGGCTGGCGATTGTCGGTCACAATGGCTCAGGAAAATCGACGCTTGCGAAAATGCTGAACGGCCTCCACTATCCGCAAGAAGGCGAGGTAACAATCTGTAATTTCCCCTTGAAAGATGAGTTTGTCTGGGACATACGCAGACGCCTTGGCATGGTATTTCAAAACCCTGACAATCAATTTGTCGGCACGACAGTACAAGATGATGTGGCTTTTGGGTTAGAAAATAATGGAGTATTGCATGAAGTGATGGTAGAGCGAGTAGAAAAATCACTTCAGCGCGTAGGCATGCTGGATTTTCTGAATCAAGAGCCGCACCATCTTTCCGGTGGACAGAAGCAGCGTGTAGCGATCGCCGGAGTGATTGCTCTTCAGCCAGACATTATTTTATTGGATGAAGCAACATCTATGCTTGATCCGCGGGGAGAGAAGAAGTGCTTCAAACCGTCCGGCAGTTGAAGGAAGAGCAGGATTTAACCGTTATCTCCATTACGCACGACTTGGAAGAAGCCGCTCGTGCTGATCGTATTATTGTTTTAAATAAAGGATCGGTCTACCGGGAAGGCACACCAGAAGAGATTTTTCAGATGAACGAAGAGTTAGTCGAACTCGGCCTTGATGTACCCTTTCCAGTCAAATTGAGCGGAGTCCTTCGTTTGCAAGACTTCGAGATTGCGAGCAATTATTTAACAGAAGAAGAGCTGGTGAGAGAGCTATGGACATCCAACTTCAAGAAGTAGAATACCGCTATGCAGCAGGAACGCCTTTTGAACGTCTGGCTATCAAGGACGTTAGCTTTGCTATTCCAGAGGGAGTGTTTTTAGCCGTAATCGGTCACACTGGCTCTGGCAAATCAACGATTATCCAGCACCTTAATGCCTTATTGCAGCCTACAAAGGGGCAAGTAATCATTGGAGACCGGGTAATCACTGCAGGAAAGAAAGAAAAGAACTTGAAGTCCGTTCGCAAAAAAGTAGGGACGGTCTTTCAATTTCCTGAACATCAGTTATTTGAAGAAACGGTCGAAAAGGATATTTGCTATGGGCCGATCAATTTTGGTGTATCAGAGGAAGAAGCAAAAGAGCGAGCCCAATTATTAATCCGCCAGGTAGGTCTGCCTGAAGAGGTTTTGCAAAAGTCCCCTTTTGATTTATCAGGCGGCCAGATGAGACGGGTAGCAATTGCAGGTGTGTTGGCAATGGAACCGGAAGTTCTTGTGCTGGATGAGCCGACGGCTGGGTTAGATCCGCGAGGCCGGAAAGAAATTATGGACATGTTTTATGCTCTTCATAAAGAACGCGGCCTATCTACCATATTAGTCACCCACAGCATGGAGGATGCGGCTTTATATGCGGACGAGATGATTGTTATGCATAAAGGAAGAGTCCATAAGCATGGAAAGCCTCGGGAGTTGTTTTCTCAGCCAGATGAACTCGCTGCTTGTGGTCTTAGTGTTCCGGAAGTTGTTCGCTTTCAGCACCGCTTTGAGGAAGTATCTGGCATCAAGCTGGACAGAACTTGCCTGACGATTGAAGAACTGGCCGAAGAGCTAGCGCGTGCAAAAAAGCGGGGTGACGACCAATGATGGAGAAAATGATTTTTGGGCGTTATTTACCGCTTCAATCGGTCGTTCACCAGCTTGATCCGCGTGCTAAGCTGTTATTTATATTTGGATTCGTAATTGTCGTCTTTTTGGCAAATAACGTGCTCTCTTATGGCGTATTGACCGTTTTTACCCTTATGCTGGTGTATTTATCAAAGATTAATATACGTTTTTTGCTGGCTGGTCTAAAGCCGGTTATTTGGATTATCGCTTTCACATTTTTGCTCCATATCTTTTTGACAAAAGAAGGAGATTTACTGTTTCAGGCAGGTTTTTTAAAGGTATATGAGGGCGGGATTAGACAGGGGGCTTTCATTTCTCTGCGCTTTCTCCTATTGATCTTCGTTACGTCTTTACTTACTTTGACAACTTCCCCTATCTCTATTACAGATGGTTTGGAAAGTTTGCTAAAGCCTTTTAAAAAGCTGAAGCTGCCAGTCCATGAGTTGGCTCTGATGATGTCGATTTCTCTTCGTTTTATTCCAACCCTAATGGATGAAACAGATAAAATTATGAAAGCACAAATGGCCAGGGGAGCGGACTTTTCAAGCGGTCCGATTAAAGATAGAGTAAAAGCAGTTGTTCCGTTGTTGATTCCTTTGTTTGTCAGCTCTTTTAAGCGAGCGGAAGAGTTGGCTATAGCTATGGAAGCACGCGGCTACCGCGGGGGAGAGGGCCGGACGAAGTATCGTCTCTTGCACTGGCAGGGGAAAGACACAGCAGCCCTAGTTCTGCTGATAGTACTGGCTGCCCTGTTGTGGTGGGCAAGAAGTTAATGGAGTGATAATATGCTGCGAGTGAAATGCACGATTGCTTATGATGGAGCCCGATTTTCCGGCTATCAGGTACAACCGCACAGTCGCACTGTCCAGGAGGAGTTGGAGAAAGCACTGGCTGTTATTCATAAGGGAAGAGAAGTAAGAGTGACAGCATCCGGACGGACGGATGCGGGTGTTCATGCGAGAGGGCAAGTAATCCATTTTGATACACCGCTCTCTGTTCCGGATGACCGCTGGCCGTCGGCGCTTAACAGCCGTCTTCCTGATGATATAGCTGTAAAACAAGCTGAAATCGTTGCTGATTCCTTTCATGCGCGTTTTTCAGCGGTCGGCAAAGAATACCGTTATAAAATTTATCAGAATGCAGTTCGCGATCCTTTTAACCGCTTTTATGCTTGTCATTCCCCGGTAGAATTGGATGCTTCGCTTATGCAAGAGGCCGCTCACTCGTTAATTGGCACTCATGACTTTACAAGCTTCTGCTCAGCGAAAACAGAAGTAGAGGATAAAGTAAGAACCATTACTAAGCTGGAGGTTATCCAAAGCGGAGAAGAAATAGAACTGCGGGTGGCAGGAAACGGATTTTTATATAATATGGTCCGTATCATTGCTGGGACATTAATGGAAGCAGGCAAGGGAAAGTTGAGCCCTGAAGACATGCCGTCTATTCTTGCCGGCTGCGACCGTTCACTGGCAGGGAAAACCGCACCGGCAGAAGGATTGTATTTATGGAAAGTACTTTATTAAGCTTTCTAATACATCGGTTGCCATGGCAACTAGCCCGGGTGTCACATTTTTTCTTGACATTGACTCTAGGAAGTTATATTATATCCTATGGTACGTTATTTAACCCCACGATAAGCCCCGGAAACTTATTCGTGATATAAATAAAATACGATGAACATTGAAACAATTAATTTATTTTTAGGAGGGCAAATACCAATGCGTACGACTTATATGGCAAAAGCAGGCGAAATCGAACGTAAATGGTACGTGATCGACGCTGCAGGCCAAACACTAGGCCGTCTTTCCAGCGAAGTTGCGTCTATTTTACGCGGTAAACATAAACCAACATTCACACCACATGTTGACACTGGTGATCATGTTATTATCATCAATGCAGAAAAAATCGAATTAACAGGCAACAAATTAGCGGACAAAATTTACTACCGTCACAGCATGTATCCAGGCGGTTTGAAAACTCGTACTGCTAACGAAATGCGCACAAACTACCCTGAAAGAATGCTTGAGCTTGCAATCAAAGGCATGCTTCCAAAAGGTTCTTTAGGTCGTCAAATGGCTAAAAAATTACACGTATACGCTGGTTCTGAACATAAGCACCAAGCTCAACAACCGGAAGTTTACGAACTTCGCGGCTAATTATTAAGAGGAGGTTATTATCTTGGCACAAGTTCAATATATCGGAACAGGTCGCCGCAAGAGCTCTGTTGCTCGTGTGCGCTTAGTACCTGGAGACGGAAGAATCGTCATCAATGGACGTGACGTAGAAGACTATATCCCATTCGAAGCATTACGTACAGTAATCAAGCAGCCGCTTGTAGCAACTGAAACAACTGGCAGCTATGATGTACTTGTAAACGTACAAGGAGGCGGCTACACTGGACAAGCGGGAGCGATCCGTCATGGTATCGCACGTGCGCTTCTTCATGTAGACCCTGAGTACCGTGCAGTATTAAAACGCGCTGGCTACTTAACTCGTGATGCACGTATGAAAGAACGTAAAAAATACGGTCTTAAAGCAGCTCGTCGTGCACCTCAGTTCTCAAAACGTTAATTATTGGCGTTTCAAAGGCTCTCAACCATTTTGGTTGGGGGTCTTTTTTGTTTGGCACGCAGAGAAGAAGGGCGTCCCCATAGATTCTCGGATAAAAAACGACCGGCTGTTCTTAGAGAGCCGGTCGTTTCACTTATTTGTAGGTTTCATAGTAGGCGGTCCGCTTGGCGTCATCAAAGCGGTGTTCCCACTTGGAAATAACGATAGTTGCCAGGGAATTCCCAACCACATTGACAACGGTACGCGCCATATCGAGCAGTCGATCGATCCCTGCGATGAAGGCCAGTCCTTCGAGCGGGATGCCGACCGAGCCGAGTGTAGCCAACAGAACGACAAATGACACGCCCGGCACACCGGCGATTCCTTTCGAGGTGACCATGAGCACCAGGACAAGAGTGATCTGATGAGTGATGCTCAAATGGATATCGTACATCTGGGCGATAAACAAGGCGGCGATAGCCTGATAAAGCGTGGAACCGTCCAAGTTAAATGAATAGCCCGTCGGAACGACAAATGATACGATATCTTTCGGACTGCCAAACCTTTCCATTTTTTCGATGATTTTTGGCAATACGGTCTCCGAGCTAGACGTTGAATAGGCGAGCAACAATTCATCTTTCAGGACACGAAGGAGATGGAAGATATTAATGCCTATTAGTTTTGCGATTCCACCCAGCACAAATAAGATAAAGAAAATCATGGTGGCGTAGACGAGAATCATGAGCTTTCCGAGCGGCACTAACGAGGCTAGACCGAATTTTGAAACTGTCACGGCAATCAGTCCAAAGACGCCGAACGGAGCAAAACGCATGATTAAGTTCGTCACCCAGAACATGGCATCTGCCACTCCCTCGAAGAAGACCAGCACCGGTTTCCCTTTATCACCAATCGCTGCAATTCCCAGTCCAAAGAGGACTGTGAAGAAAATGATTTGCAACATATCGGCATTCGCCATTGAGCTCACAATGTTTGTTGGAACGATGTCCACAAGAATCTGTAGGGGACCGTGATCCTCGCTCTCTACTTCTTTCGTTGTTTTCATATATTCGTCGATATTGCCTTTTTCTAGGCTTGACATATCAATCCCGGAGCCAGGATGGAACAAATTCGCAGACAGCAGGCCGACTAAGATAGCCACAGTCGTCACTGCTTCAAAATAGAGAATCGTTTTCCCGCCGATTTTACCTAATTGTTTCAGGTCTCCGGTGCCTGCCACTCCTAAGACAAGCGTGGAGATGATAATCGGCACGACGATCATTTTGATCATATTTAGAAATATCGTTCCGAGGGGCTGCAGATACTTTTCTACACCCGGATGCCCGTAAAATACCGCTCCAACGATAATCCCTAAAATTAAGCCAGCTAAAATTTGATAAGCCAGTGAAAACCTGAACTTCTTTTTCATATTGTTACCCTACTTTCTCATCCTCTTTGATCTCTAAACCTATGTCTTTTCCTTTCTTCCCTGTTTTAAAATTTTTCACACCTTTGTAATAAAATATTTTATCAATAAGAAAAATAACTAAATTTTCCATGTGTGATGGAGGAACGGATCAATTGTACGTTTGGGCATGGAACAATGCGGGCCGAAAAGGGGAAGTGGGGAACCCATTTGGACACTATCATTATCATGCCAAATGGGCTGTTCTTTTATGAAGAAGCGGGCGATAGGCTAGGTGTATAAAGTGTAAAAGGGATTTTTATTCACGGAGAGGAGATCACAATCGTTGTTTGATCTGCAAAAGTTATTTGTACAGCTTACCCCGCCTGCCACATTTGTTCAGCCGGTAGAAGGAAGAAAATATACGCTCACCCATTCGGATGTGACAGCTAAATTATTTTTGGACGTTGGATATGTATATAACTGTAAGGCAATCAATTGGAAAATGCGGGATGAAGTGCTGGCCGAGTGGAAAAAAGATCGGGAAGGCCGGTTGTATTTGGCCGGGAAGGCGTATGTAGATGGTGGAGAGTTTAGGAAAGAGGTTTCAGGTCTCCGGTTTAATCTATTCCAGAAAGAGATCGGTACAGCGATAACAGGGATCGTATATGGCGACTGGCCGTTTTACTATAACTATCCGGCTTTGCTAGATGCTCCTATCTTTGTCCACTATGATTCCACTTATCCGGAGTACAGTCACGTTTTTTACTATGGCACACCCCGTCAATATGTAAAACAAATTTCTTCGGGCTTCCGATTAGCCAGGCTATGATCTTTGGTATTATAGCTTTTCGTGGTGAAGGTGACAAGTTCAGCCATGAATATGAAAGTAAGGAAAAGGAGACGCTAATAGTAGTTTGCTGTCACTAAGGAAAAGAGGTGAGGAGATGGCTAAGCGGAAAGCAGAGAGAAATGCAGTAGAGAAATATGCGAAAACCCCAAAGAAGAACATTGAGGAAGCTGATTACTCTGTAGAGTTTGCGGATGGAGAAGATCCGATGAAAGGAGCAAATCGGAACTCTAACCTTGGGAGAAAAGGGCGAGGCAATGAGTAAGAATCAATCATAAGCCCATAAAGCAAGGAAGCAGAAAAGAAAGGGTCGGTCCAGCTTTTTTATATACTCACTCATAATTCCCTCACTTGTCCCATATGATGTCAACAGGAGAGGAAAAGGGGGAGTTGGATGAGAGGATGGAAAAGATGGATTGCTTTCTTGCTGAGCGGTGCCATCCTTGTTTTTGTCATTCAATTTTTAAACACTAATTATATGTCTTGGAAGCCATGGAGTATGCCACTTTCAGGAAAAATTATCTATTTAGATGCCGGGCATGGCGGACCGGATGGCGGAGCGGGAGATAGGGACGCGCTGGAAAAAGATATTGCTCTGGCAGTCACTAAGAAAGTTCGCGATTATTTGCAGGAGCAGGGAGCGATCGTTTTAATGACAAGAGAGAAGGATGTAGACCTAGCTCCTTCAGATATACAATCATACCGCTCGCGAAAAACGGAGGATTTAAAAAAACGGCTTCAGTTAATTAATGATTCTGAAGCGGACCTTTTTGTAAGCATTCATTTAAATGCCATTCCTTCCCCGCGCTGGAGAGGGGCACAAACTTTTTATGCCCCGCATATAGAGGAAAATAAAGAATTAGCGAAGGCTCTCCAATATGAACTTGTCTTAAATCTTGAAAATACGAATAGAGAAGCAAAAGCCATTAACCATGTCTATTTGCTAAAGTATGCAAAAAAGCCAGGAGCGTTGGTTGAGATTGGTTTTCTTTCCAACCCTGAAGAGAAGCGGAACTTGTCAACGGAAGAATACCAGGAGAAAGTGGCAGCATCTATTTATAAAGGGATTATGAAACATATGGATGACAAAGAGGGATAAGGACAAGAGAGTCCTGCCCTTTTTTTGATGGGTGGTTATGGTATACTGTAAGAGAAATGAAAGAGATAAAGGATGGTGGATAGTTTGGTAACGCCAGAACAAGTACGAGATATTCTAAGTCAAATGAACGACCCCATTTTACATAAAACGTTGGCAGAAACAAACGGTATTGTTGATATTAGTGTCAAAGAAGAAAAGCAGCATGTAAGTGTCAAAGTAGCCATTGCCCAGACAGGCACGGCAGAACAACTGCCGTTCCAAATGCAAATTGTTGAAGCATTAAAAGCAGCGGGCGCACAAACAGTTGGTATTCGCTTTTCAGAGCTTCCGGAAGATGTGCTTGCCAGGTACCGCAGTTCAGAAAGCCATCAGGATCATAATCTGTTGTCGCCGGATAGTCAGACAACGTTCATCGCTATTGCAAGCGGAAAGGGCGGTGTCGGTAAATCGACTGTTTCCGTCAACCTTGCTGTAGCTCTTGCCCGTTTAGGGAAGAAGGTTGGACTCGTGGATGCTGATATTTACGGGTTTAGCGTACCGGATATGATGGGAATTGAGCAACGTCCTGTTGTCCGTGGAGATAAAATCGTCCCTGTTGAGCGCTTTGGCGTAAAGGTTATTTCTATGGGCTTCTTTGTGGAAGACAATGCTCCTGTTATTTGGCGTGGTCCGATGCTCGGAAAAATGCTCAATAACTTCTTCCAAGAAGTAGAATGGGGGGAGTTGGATTACTTGTTGCTTGATTTGCCGCCGGGAACAGGCGACGTAGCGCTTGATGTTCACTCGATGATCCCTCATTCCAAGGAAATCATTGTCTCTACCCCGCATCCGACGGCGGCTTTCGTTGCAGCCCGGGCCGGAGCTATGGCTTTACGGACGGATCATGAAGTTATTGGCGTCATTGAAAACATGGCTTACTTTGAAAGCAAGAAGACGGGAGAAAAGGAATACGTATTCGGGCGCGGAGGCGGAGACAAATTGGCAGAAGAGCTTCGCACGGAAATATTAGGGCGCCTGCCGCTTGAACAGCCAGATTGGAATGAAGAAGAGTTCGCTCCGTCCATTTATGCGGCCGATCACAGGCTTGGGAAGATTTATCAAGAAATCGCAGAAAAAGTAGTCAATAAATTAAACGACAAATAAAAAAGACAGCCGGTGAGAATCCTCCCGGCTGTTTTAGTTGTAGGAAAAGGCTTTGTACATCTATCAGTGGGTAAAGGAGTGTTAAGGTTTAATCTTGGATCAAGAGCTTCCGCCTTGCTTCTTCTCTTTTCCCCCGCCTGCGTTTGCTTCTTCTGCTGCCGCTTTCAGTAAAATATCCTGTATTTTTGCTTTATATAAAGGACTCTCGAAAGTCTCATTCATTATTTTTTGCAAGTGCTCACGGTATTCTTTACTCTTCATCAGTTGTGTTACATTTTTCTCGTATTCTGGGTCCTGCATAATACTGAGCATCATGTCCTGATATTGAGGATCTTTCATAAGCGTCTTTAATAAATCCTCTTGTTCATTCCTCATTCCCTTAGCAATGGCGCTGGCAAATGCCGGATCTTTAAAAGCTTCTTTCCAGAACTTTTTTCCTTTTTCGGAGGTTAGGGTGTCTTCAATCGTTTTAGTGATCATTTCCTGATCCATGACGAGTTGTTGCTTTACTTTTTCATCTTCCATCATGTCTTGAAGGGCCTTTTTTCCATCATCTGTTTTTAATATATCAACGACCATTTTTTTGGTCGCATCATAATCCATTTGAGCCGTTCCAGCATCGGCCGCACCCCCTCCGCAAGCCGCCAAGAAAAAACGAGAAAGAGGAGCGGCAAGACAGGTTTCCACATAAAGAAGCTCCTTTCTAGCCTTTTCTTATTTTTAATATGAGCAGTGACAAAGAAATTATTCAAGGCTGCAGCCGTGCCTAGATTTTTTTTATCTTCATTGTTACAATCAGGAGAGCATAACTATATAGTTGGGGGTAACAAGGTGACAATCCGGAATTGGATCAGGTTTTTTGTACATACATTATTGATTGGCGGAGTAGCTGCCAGCATTCTCGGCTTTTTTATTCGCTGGGATGAATTATCTCCGTTAATCAGTACAGGGGGATGGAAAGATCTTTTTTCTATTTTAACTTGGCATGTGTTTGTTGGGTTTACATTTAGCGTAATTAGTCAAATGGGTTTTTTTGCTTATTTAACTGTTCATCAATTTGGAGCAAGCATGTTCCGGTCATTTTGGAATAGTGTACAGTTTGTCATTATCGCATTTGTTTTATTCGATCTTATCTATTTTCGCTTTCAAGCATTTGCTGATAAAGGGGAATCTATTTTTCCCTACATTGGCTTAGCTGTCTTGCTTTTTGTAATTGGTCTGATAGTTGCATTTTTCAAAGCGAAGCAATCCAACAAGAGCGTATTCATTTCTGCTTTGTTTTTTATGGTAGTGGTTACTGTTCTAGAATGGTTGCCGGTACTTCAGGCGAATGAAACGAGATGGCTGTATATTATGCTGTTTACTCTATTGCCATGTAATGCCTTTCAGTTGCTGGCTTTGCCTAAATATAATCAACGCCCATCTAAAAAAAGCGGAGCCTAAAGGCCCTGCTTTTTTGTTTTGAATTAGGGGATAAGTTTGGTTTCGACTTCTCCATTGGCGATTAGTTCCGATACTGTTACCAGTTTGTCGGATGATCTTGAGATATCAATAATTTGTGGAAGAACAGCATTTGTTTGTTTAGCTGAATCGGATGCGTGCATAAAGATAATATCACCGTTTTTGGCTGCTTTCACCTTAGATAGAATTGAAGCAGTTCCTGGATTTCTCCAATCATTTGTATCAATGCTCCAGTGCACATAAGTCAAATTCATTTCGTTTACGATCTTTAATACCTCTTGGTTAAAGTGGCCTGTCGGTGCTCGAACTAATTTAATTTCTTCGATTTGCAGCTTTTTAAATACTTCTTGAGCTTTAAGCAAGTCTTTCCTAATTTCAGCTTTTTCCATAGACGTGTAGTCGACATAGTTATAACCTAACAAGCCAATTTCAAAGTGGTGATCTTTCATTTTTTTCACGAGATCTGGATGGCGTTCTGCCCAAGAAGCTGACAAGAAAAAGGTTGCTTTAGCTTTATGACGAATGAGTGTATGCAAAATCTGTCCCGCTTTTTCATCGCCCCATCCAATGTCAAAAGTTAAAGCTATTCCATTTTCCCCCTTATAAATTGCTTTTGGAGACTCTTTTTCTAAAAAAACAGGAATACTTAAAAGATTTTGGGTAAACAATAAAATAGCTGTAAAGAATGAAACTGAAATAAGTAACAAGAACTGCTTCGTTTTTTTCATATGCACACTATAAAAGAACGTCATGTTCTCCCTCCGCTAAAATCATCTTATTCAACTTTATGAGCATGTACACAAATATTATGACAAACAAATAGATTTGCCGAATAGCATAGTAGTATGACATTGAATAAAAAAGAAAAACGGGTGATGAGATGCTGGCATTGTTAATTAGCGAAGAAGAAAAGCGAGAAATTTATTATTTGATCAAGCGGGAAATGGATGAAATACTATTCGATCTCGGTGATTCAAGGATAGATGAGTCCGTTAAGCGCTCTATGAAGAAAAAATACGTGCGGCTGTTTAAATTGTTTAAAAGAGTAGCTGCTGAAGAAGAATGTATGAAGTACTTAGCCTATAAAATGTCGGCTGAAAAAGAGCAATCGTCAGCTTCTTCCTTTGATGCCTGACATAAAAGGATCATTTATGGAATCTGGAGAAAAGGGGTTTTTCGCATAATACGCAAAAAGAATGATGGAGAGAAGGAAAGAGCCTATTCAAGACAGTTAAAAGGTATAGTAAAAAGGAGTAATTGGCCATTTACAAAGAAGAGGTAAGGCTAGTCATTCTGTAGAGAGATTAGCCTTTTTTCTATTGAATAATGATTTGTTATGAGCGAAAAAATTTATTATAAAATAACTTGTTGACAAAAATCTTTTATGTGTGTTAAATTACTAATTGTCGCTGAAAACAAAGCAGCTGATGTAAGATTTGAAAATAAAAAATAACTGTTGACTTGTAAGTGGTAAAAGTGTTATGATAGTCAAGTCGCTGTTAAAGGCAAAAGAAAAATTGATCTTTGAAAACTGAACAAAATACATGCCAGTAAGTTAATTCTTATTTTTAAATTATGAGCAAGTCAAACAATCTTTTTGGAGAGTTTGATCCTGGCTCAGGACGAACGCTGGCGGCGTGCCTAATACATGCAAGTCGAGCGGACTTGACGGAGCTTGCTCTGTTCAAGTTAGCGGCGGACGGGTGAGTAACACGTGGGTAACCTACCTGTAAGACTGGGATAACTCCGGGAAACCGGGGCTAATACCGGATATTCTTTTTCTTCGCATGAAGAAGAATGGAAAGGCGGCTTTTAGCTGCCACTTACAGATGGACCCGCGGCGCATTAGCTAGTTGGTGAGGTAACGGCTCACCAAGGCGACGATGCGTAGCCGACCTGAGAGGGTGATCGGCCACACTGGGACTGAGACACGGCCCAGACTCCTACGGGAGGCAGCAGTAGGGAATCTTCCGCAATGGACGAAAGTCTGACGGAGCAACGCCGCGTGAGTGAAGAAGGTTTTCGGATCGTAAAGCTCTGTTGTCAGGGAAGAACAAGTACCAAAGTAACTGTTGGTACCTTGACGGTACCTGACCAGAAAGCCACGGCTAACTACGTGCCAGCAGCCGCGGTAATACGTAGGTGGCAAGCGTTGTCCGGAATTATTGGGCGTAAAGCGCGCGCAGGCGGCTTCTTAAGTCTGATGTGAAAGCCCACGGCTCAACCGTGGAGGGTCATTGGAAACTGGGAGGCTTGAGTGCAGAAGAGGAGAGCGGAATTCCACGTGTAGCGGTGAAATGCGTAGAGATGTGGAGGAACACCAGTGGCGAAGGCGGCTCTCTGGTCTGTAACTGACGCTGAGGCGCGAAAGCGTGGGGAGCGAACAGGATTAGATACCCTGGTAGTCCACGCCGTAAACGATGAGTGCTAAGTGTTGGAGGGTTTCCGCCCTTCAGTGCTGCAGCTAACGCATTAAGCACTCCGCCTGGGGAGTACGGCCGCAAGGCTGAAACTCAAAGGAATTGACGGGGGCCCGCACAAGCGGTGGAGCATGTGGTTTAATTCGAAGCAACGCGAAGAACCTTACCAGGTCTTGACATCCCGCTGACCGGTCTGGAGACAGATCTTTCCCTTCGGGGACAGCGGTGACAGGTGGTGCATGGTTGTCGTCAGCTCGTGTCGTGAGATGTTGGGTTAAGTCCCGCAACGAGCGCAACCCTTGATCTTAGTTGCCAGCATTCAGTTGGGCACTCTAAGGTGACTGCCGGTGACAAACCGGAGGAAGGTGGGGATGACGTCAAATCATCATGCCCCTTATGACCTGGGCTACACACGTGCTACAATGGATGGTACAAAGGGCTGCAAGACCGCAAGGTTTAGCCAATCCCATAAAACCATTCTCAGTTCGGATTGCAGGCTGCAACTCGCCTGCATGAAGCCGGAATCGCTAGTAATCGCGGATCAGCATGCCGCGGTGAATACGTTCCCGGGCCTTGTACACACCGCCCGTCACACCACGAGAGTTTGCAACACCCGAAGTCGGTGGGGTAACCCTTACGGGAGCCAGCCGCCTAAGGTGGGGCAGATGATTGGGGTGAAGTCGTAACAAGGTAGCCGTATCGGAAGGTGCGGCTGGATCACCTCCTTTCTAAGGAACTTGTGAACCGTGTCAGGCTTTTAGCCGCACGTAGTAGCAACAGAGAACGCTGTTCTCACAAACGAATTAACGGCATTGTTTTTTGTTCAGTTTTGAAGGATGAATTCCTTCTCTATAGGTAAGCAACTTTGTTCTTTGAAAACTGGATAATATCGTATAAAAGTAACCAAGCAATAACCGAGTAATCGCCATTTTAGGTATTTTTCAAAGAAAGAAGAGAAGCAAGCAGTTCGAGGAAGCAACTGAATGACTGACTGAGCGTATTTGCATACGTGAGGGAAGGAATGAAGAAAGCTGAAGACGAAATGCGCCGCTTGTATTTTTTCTTAGGTTAAGTTAGAAAGGGCGCACGGTGGATGCCTTGGCACTAGGAGCCGAAGAAGGACGGGACTAACTCCGATATGCTCCGGGGAGCTGTAAGTAAGCGTTAATCCGGAGATTTCCGAATGGGGAAACCCACTGTTCGTAATGGAACAGTATCCCTACCTGAATCCATAGGGTAGGAGAAGGCACACCCGGGGAACTGAAACATCTAAGTACCTGGAGGAAGAGAAAGCAAACGCGATTCCCTGAGTAGCGGCGAGCGAAACGGGAACAGCCCAAACCAGAAGGCTTGCCTTCTGGGGTTGTAGGACACTCTATACGGAGTTACAAAAGAACGGTGTAGGCGAAGAGGTCTGGAAAGGCCCATCAGAGAAGGTAACAATCCTGTAGCCGAAACATCGTTCTCTCCAGAGTGGATCCTGAGTACGGCGGAACACGTGAAATTCCGTCGGAATCCGGGAGGACCATCTCCCAAGGCTAAATACTCCCTAGTGACCGATAGTGAACCAGTACCGTGAGGGAAAGGTGAAAAGCACCCCGGAAGGGGAGTGAAAGAGAACCTGAAACCGTGTGCCTACAAGTAGTCAGAGCCCGTTAATGGGTGATGGCGTGCCTTTTGTAGAATGAACCGGCGAGTTGCGATTTCATGCGAGGTTAAGCCGCAAAGGCGGAGCCGCAGCGAAAGCGAGTCTGAATAGGGCGCATGAGTATGAGGTCGCAGACCCGAAACCAGGTGATCTACCCATGTCCAGGGTGAAGGTAAGGTAACACTTACTGGAGGCCCGAACCCACGCACGTTGAAAAGTGCGGGGATGAGGTGTGGGTAGCGGTGAAATTCCAATCGAACCTGGAGATAGCTGGTTCTCTCCGAAATAGCTTTAGGGCTAGCCTCAAGGGAAGAGTCTTGGAGGTAGAGCACTGTTTGGACTAGGGGCCCCCCTCGGGTTACCGAATTCAGACAAACTCCGAATGCCAAAGACTTATCCTTGGGAGTCAGACTGCGAGTGATAAGATCCGTAGTCAAGAGGGAAACAGCCCAGACCACCAGCTAAGGTCCCCAAGTATACGTTAAGTGGAAAAGGATGTGGAGTTGCTTAGACAACCAGGATGTTGGCTTAGAAGCAGCCACCATTTAAAGAGTGCGTAATAGCTCACTGGTCGAGTGACTCTGCGCCGAAAATGTACCGGGGCTAAACGTATCACCGAAGCTGTGGATGGACACCTTGTGGTGTCCGTGGTAGGAGAGCGTTCTAAGGGCGGTGAAGCAAGACCGGAAGGACTTGTGGAGCGCTTAGAAGTGAGAATGCCGGTATGAGTAGCGAAAGAAGGGTGAGAATCCCTTCCACCGAATGCCTAAGGTTTCCTGAGGAAGGCTCGTCCTCTCAGGGTTAGTCGGGACCTAAGCCGAGGCCGATAGGCGTAGGCGATGGACAACAGGTTGATATTCCTGTACCACCTCTTCACCATTTGAGCAATGGGGGGACGCAGGAGGATAGGGCAAGCGCACAGTTGGTTGTGCGTCCAAGCAGTTAGGCCGGTGATGAGGCAAATCCCATCACCATGAAGGCGGAGCTGTGACGGCGAGGGAAATGTAGTACCGAAGTTCCTGATTCCACACTGCCAAGAAAAGCCTCTAGCGAGGTGAAAGGTGCCCGTACCGCAAACCGACACAGGTAGGCGAGGAGAGAATCCTAAGGTGAGCGAGTGAACTCTCGTTAAGGAACTCGGCAAAATGACCCCGTAACTTCGGGAGAAGGGGTGCTCTTTGGGGTGCATAGCCCTGAGGAGCCGCAGTGAATAGGCCCAGGCGACTGTTTAGCAAAAACACAGGTCTCTGCGAAGCCGTAAGGCGAAGTATAGGGGCTGACGCCTGCCCGGTGCTGGAAGGTTAAGAGGAGGGGTTAGCTCACGCGAAGCTCTGAATTGAAGCCCCAGTAAACGGCGGCCGTAACTATAACGGTCCTAAGGTAGCGAAATTCCTTGTCGGGTAAGTTCCGACCCGCACGAAAGGCGTAACGATCTGGGCACTGTCTCAACGAGAGACTCGGTGAAATTATAGTACCTGTGAAGATGCAGGTTACCCGCGACAGGACGGAAAGACCCCGTGGAGCTTTACTGCAGCCTGATATTGAATTTCGGCACAGCTTGTACAGGATAGGTAGGAGCCTTTGAAACCGGAGCGCCAGCTTCGGTGGAGGCGTCGGTGGGATACTACCCTGGCTGTGTTGAACTTCTAACCCGCACCCGTGATCCGGGTGGGAGACAGTGTCAGGCGGGCAGTTTGACTGGGGCGGTCGCCTCCTAAAGAGTAACGGAGGCGCCCAAAGGTTCCCTCAGAATGGTTGGAAATCATTCGCAGAGTGTAAAGGCACAAGGGAGCTTGACTGCGAGACCTACAAGTCGAGCAGGGACGAAAGTCGGGCTTAGTGATCCGGTGGTTCCGCATGGAAGGGCCATCGCTCAACGGATAAAAGCTACCCCGGGGATAACAGGCTTATCTCCCCCAAGAGTCCACATCGACGGGGAGGTTTGGCACCTCGATGTCGGCTCATCGCATCCTGGGGCTGTAGTCGGTCCCAAGGGTTGGGCTGTTCGCCCATTAAAGCGGTACGCGAGCTGGGTTCAGAACGTCGTGAGACAGTTCGGTCCCTATCCGTCGCGGGCGCAGGAAATTTGAGAGGAGCTGTCCTTAGTACGAGAGGACCGGGATGGACGCACCGCTGGTGTACCAGTTGTCTTGCCAAAGGCATCGCTGGGTAGCTATGTGCGGACGGGATAAGTGCTGAAAGCATCTAAGCATGAAGCCCCCCTCAAGATGAGATTTCCCATAGCGCAAGCTAGTAAGATCCCTGAAAGATGATCAGGTAGATAGGTTCGAGGTGGAAGCGTGGCGACACGTGGAGCTGACGAATACTAATCGATCGAGGACTTATCCTAAATGATACGCCTAACGGCGTCACACATGAAATGGCACGGAGTTGCCGGTTACTTGAACATATTATCCAGTTTTGAAAGAACAAAAAAGCTTGCTAAATAAGAAGATTTTGCTATAATAGTAAATGTCTTAAATAGTCTGGTGGCGATAGCGAAGAGGTCACACCCGTTCCCATCCCGAACACGGAAGTTAAGCTCTTCAGCGCCGATGGTAGTTGGGGGATTCCCCCTGTGAGAGTAGGACGCTGCCAGGCGACTTGATTTTTAGTCAATGTGTTGTACATCTGCAGCTAGAAATTATTCCGCAGTAGCTCAGTGGTAGAGCAATCGGCTGTTAACCGATCGGTCGCAAGTTCGAATCTTGCCTGCGGAGCCATGCTTCCATAGCTCAGCAGGTAGAGCACTTCCATGGTAAGGAAGAGGTCACCGGTTCGAGCCCGGTTGGAAGCTTACTATTTTTTGAGAATGGCCCCTTGGTCAAGCGGTTAAGACACCGCCCTTTCACGGCGGTAACACGGGTTCGAATCCCGTAGGGGTCATCATTTATGGAGGATTAGCTCAGCTGGGAGAGCACCTGCCTTACAAGCAGGGGGTCGGCGGTTCGATCCCGTCATCCTCCACCATTGCTATTTATATCTATGCCGGTGTAGCTCAATTGGTAGAGCAACTGACTTGTAATCAGTAGGTTGGGGGTTCAAGTCCTCTTGCCGGCACCACTTTATTGTGGAGGGGTAGCGAAGTGGCTAAACGCGGCGGACTGTAAATCCGCTCCCTCAGGGTTCGGCGGTTCGAATCCGTCCCCCTCCACCAGTTTTTATGAATAAAACAAATGAAATGCGGGCATATTTATAATGTCCTTTTTATTTCGTCTATACTTCATTGGGCTATAGCCAAGCGGTAAGGCAACGGACTTTGACTCCGTCACTCGTTGGTTCGAATCCAGCTAGCCCAGCCATAACGAGCCATTAGCTCAGTTGGTAGAGCATCTGACTTTTAATCAGAGGGTCGAAGGTTCGAGTCCTTCATGGCTCACTCTTTAAAAAGCTGTTTTAGTTATTCAACTAAAACAGCTTTTTTCTTGTAAAAAATGTGAATAATTATCCATAAAAGTGTCCAGTTGAGTCAAGTTCTTTCTTTCGGTTAAAATAAAGCGAGCAACATGAAAGGAGAGTTCTTATGACTAATGAAAAGAAAATAGCAATCATCGGAGTACCGATGGATTTAGGACAGTTACGCAGAGGGGTAGACATGGGTCCTAGTGCTATCCGCTATGCAGGTATAAGTGAACGTCTAGAAGGTTTGCAATATGAAGTAGAAGATTGCGGTGACATTGAAATTAACAAAAAGCTTTCTGTTCATAGCGAAAATACAAATTTAAAGAACCTGAAAGCGGTTGCCGAAGCAAGCCATCAGTTGGCCGAAAAAGTAGACAACGTTATCCAATCAGGCAGCTTTCCTCTTGTGCTTGGCGGTGACCATAGTATTGCTATCGGAACACTGGCCGGTGTAGCTAAACATTATAATAACTTAGGCGTTATTTGGTACGATGCGCATGGTGATCTAAATACAGCAGAAACTTCTCCTACAGGAAATATTCATGGTATGCCATTAGCTGTCAGCATTGGTCTTGGCCATGAAGATCTTACTGGCATTTATGGGGATTCTCCAAAAGTAAAACCGGAAAATGTGGTTATCATCGGCGCTCGGGATCTGGACGAAGGAGAAAAAGCCCTTATTAAGGAAAAAGGCATAAAAGTATATACCATGCATGAAGTTGATCGTTTAGGAATGACAAGAGTCATTGAAGAAACGATCGAGTACTTAAAGGAAAGAACAGATGGCGTTCATTTGTCACTTGACTTGGATGGACTTGATCCAAGTGATGCACCGGGAGTTGGTACACCAGTCATTGGCGGAATTAGCTACCGGGAAAGTCATTTGGCGATGGAGATGCTTTCAGAAAGCGGGTTAATTACTTCAGCGGAGTTTGTGGAAGTGAATCCAATTCTCGATGAGAAAAATAAAACCGCCTCTGTAGCGGTCGCTTTAATGGCCTCTTTATTTGGAAGCAAGCTTCTATAAGAAGGCAAAAAATAACCGGAACCTGGCTTCATGCCAACGGTTCCGGTTATTTTAATTGTTCGAATTGGTTTAGCAGTTGATCAAGACGTACGCTGATTTCTACTACTTTTTTATCGGAGAAGGATGTTTTCATAGCCAAATTCACCATATGATTCCGACAATCTTCAATTTCCTCTAGTAATTCCGCTGCAGCCATCGCTCTTATTCAACTCCCGCCGTCTAAATTAATTACATTTACTATACCCTTTTACAAAAAATGTAAACATTTTTTTGTAATTTGTTATGATAGAGTTGTGCTTTTTTGAAACCTTTTTAGATGATAATCGTATGAAAAGATACCTGCGAGGGCAGGAGGTAAAAAAATAATGGAGTTAATTGTCCAAAGAAGGATCAAGCAAGTTTTAAAGGGTGATCAAAATGCCTTTGGTGAGATCGTAGAACTTTACAAAGATAAGGTATATCAAATCTGCTTCCGGATGCTATGGGATCGTCACGAGGCAGAGGATGCCGCACAGGAAGCGTTTATTAAAGCGTTTGTTAATATCCATACGTATGACCCTGGAAAGAAATTCGCCACATGGCTTTATAGGATTGCGACCAACCTTTGTATTGACCGAATTCGAAAGAAAAAACCGGATTACCATCTTGATGCCGAAATTTCGGGTACAGAAGGTCTCAACATGTATTCGCAAGTTGCCTCTACGGAAGAACTTCCGGAAGAAGCAGTGGAAAATCTGGAGCTGCAAGAAATCATCCAGTCAGCTATCTTTAATCTTCCTGAGAAATACAGGTCAGTCATCGTCTTAAAATATATCGAAGAGCTGCAGCTGCAAGAGATTGCAGATATTTTGGAATTGCCTTTGGGTACGGTAAAAACACGTATACATAGAGGGCGGGAAGCACTTCGTAAGTATTTGCGGAATATGTAAGAAGGGATGTGTGAAATCATGGCTTCTTGTCAAAAAGAGATCGTTCGCTTGATGCATAGTTATTTAGATGGGGAGCTTATTTCCGGAGAACAGCGCGAGTTAAAAGCACATTTACAAGCATGTGATGATTGCCGTCAGCATTTCTTAGAGCTAAAGAAAACCATTGCGCTTGTACAAAGCCTGTCTCATATAAAAGCTCCTGAAAGATTTACAGAAAAAGTCGTACTCTCCTTGCCAAAAGAAACGAGAGTGATTGGTGTTCAACGCTGGATCAGAAAGCATCCGTTTTTCACGGCAGCTTCTTTGTTTTTCGCTTTAACGACGGGGGGCCTTTTATCCTCGTGGCAACAGGAAGCAGATAATTTTGCTTTCACTAAGTACGACAATCTTCATATCGAAAACGATACAGTGATCGTCCCGGCCGGCGAAAAAGTGCAGGGAGATATTGTTGTGAGAAATGGCGATATTCGAATTGAAGGAGAGGTACAAGGTGACGTTACTGTCATTAACGGTGAAAAGTACATGGCTTCCGCTGGAAACGTCACAGGTGAAATTGAAGAGATTGATGAAGCTTTCGGCTGGATGTGGTTCAAATTAAAGAAAGCAGTAGTAGGTGTGTTCGAGTAGAAAAAGGAACGCCTATTTTCTAAAGAACCAGCTTTGTCCCTTTTCATTCTGACTTTTCGGCAGACTGTGTTATAATATGCTGGTTAAGTAAAGATAAAGCCTCTGTACGGCTGCAGTCATTACATTATTGGAGGATGTAATATGCCGTTTTCAAACTACTTCGAAAATTTTACAGTGTTGGATTATTTATCCAATGCGCTTGATATACTGCTTGTTTGGTTTGTTGTTTATAAACTTTTAATGGTCATACGCGGCACGAAAGCCGTTCAGCTCGTGAAAGGTATTTTTGTTATTATAGTCGTACGGGGGTTAAGCGGGCTGCTCGGACTCGATACATTAAGCTGGATTATGGAACAAGCATTAACGTGGGGGTTCCTGGCGGTTATTATTATTTTCCAGCCTGAGGTGCGCCGGGCCCTGGAGCAGCTTGGAAGGGGAAGCATCTTTTCTCGGAATGTGGCACAGGAAGATAAAGAGCAGCGGGATTTAATAGAAGCGCTCACCAAGTCGGTCAGCTATATGGCCAAAAGACGAATTGGTGCTCTTATCTCCATAGAAAAAGAGACAGGCATGAACGATTATATCGAAACGGGAATTCCTTTGCATTCAGCCGTGACATCAGAACTGCTGATCAACATCTTTATTCCCAATACTCCACTTCATGACGGGGCTGTCATTATACAGAAAAACCAAATAGCTGCCGCCGCCTGCTATTTGCCGCTGTCAGAGAGCCCATTTATCTCAAAAGAGCTTGGCACGAGACACAGAGCGGCATTGGGCATCAGCGAAGTGACCGACAGCATCACGATTATTGTTTCTGAGGAAACTGGGGCCGTTTCGGTTACAAAAAATGGTGACTTATTCCGTGACTTGGCCGCTGAGGATTTTGAAAAACTGTTAAGTCACGAGTTGCTTAAAACGCAAAGCGATTCCTCAAACCGGTGGATCTGGAGGGGGAGAAAAAGCGATGGATAAATTTGTGGAAAGCTCCTGGTTTGTGCGTATCGTTGCTTTACTTCTAACTATTTTGCTGTACATATCTGTGAACTTTAATGATTTTCAATTAATCCAAAAAGCAGATAAATCCTCTCAGACGAACAGTGAAATAATTACCGATGTACCGGTGCAAGCATACTATGATACGGAAAACTTATTTGTCTCGGGCATTCCAGATAAAGTAAAAGTGGAATTGGAAGGACCGAAAAGTATCATTGAATCGGCGAAGCGGTTAAGAGATTTTGAACTTTTCATTGATTTAACAAACACGAGTATAGGAAAGCATCGTGTACCAATTAAATATAAACAGCTGTCTGACAAATTAAAAGTAAGGGTCATTCCGGAAACAGTAGATGTGACTATTGAAGAAAAAGTATCCGACTACTTTGTTGTCAGCCCAGAATTTAACGATAATATGCTGGCAGAAGGATATCAGGAAGAAGCCGTTTCCGTAGATCCGAAGCGAGTAAAAGTGACTGGATCGAAAGCAGCACTTAATAAAATTGTCTATGTGAAAGCGACCCTAGATGTAAAAGAAAAAGTTGACAAAGAAACAACTGGTACAGCCAAGGTACAAGTGCTGGACGGTGAATTAAATAAGCTGGATGTTAAGGTGGAGCCGGAGACGGTGCAAGTATCTATCTCTGTAAAAAATCCAAGCAAAAAAATAGCACTGAGGATGTTTCCGAAAGGAACACCACCGAAGGGAATCAAAATTAAATCCATTAAACCTGAAACAGAAGAGATTACCATTTACGGAAAAGAAGCTATTTTGAAGGAAATGGAAGAGTTAGTTGTTCCAGTGGAAGTGGATGGGATAAAAAAAGACGCGACCATTACTGTGCCAATTGAACTTGGCGAAGGTTTAAACTTTGTTTCTCCGCAAATCATAAAAGTAAAAGTGACAGTCGAAGGAAGTCCGGAAGATGAACCAGAAAAGGAAAGCGGCGAATAAAGCCGTTTGAACAGAAGGTAAAACAAAGGAGAGAATCAATACATGGGAAAGTATTTTGGAACTGATGGAGTAAGAGGCGTGGCGAATACGGAGTTAACACCGGAGCTCGCCTTTAAGTTAGGCAGATTCGGAGGATATGTGTTAACGAAGAACGCAGATCGCCCGAAAGTTGTGGTAGGCCGTGATACTCGCATTTCCGGCCATATGCTGGAAGGGGCTCTTGTTGCCGGCCTCTTGTCCATCGGGGCAGAAGTAATGCGTCTCGGCGTTATTTCCACACCAGGTGTCGCTTATTTAACCAAAGTGATGGATGCGCAAACGGGCGTGATGATCTCAGCTTCTCATAATCCGGTAGGAGACAACGGAATTAAGTTCTTCGGTCCAGATGGCTTCAAATTATCCGATGAGCAGGAAGAAGAAATCGAAGCTCTCCTCGACCAAGAAACAGATCATTTGCCGCGGCCGACAGGTGCGAACCTTGGCCAGGTCAGCGATTATTTCGAAGGCGGTCAAAAATATATCCAGTACTTGAAACAGTCGGTGGATGAAGACTTCTCTGGCATTCACATCGCACTTGATTGCGCACATGGGGCCACTTCTTCACTAGCTCCTCACCTGTATGCTGACTTAGAGGCAGATATTTCAACGATGGGGACGTCTCCTAACGGCTTAAATATTAACGATGGAGTCGGCTCTACGCATCCAGAGGCGCTAGCTGCTTTCTTGTTGGAGAAAAAAGCAGATGTCGGTTTATCTTTTGACGGCGATGGTGACCGCTTAATTGCTATCGATGAAAAAGGTAATATTGTAGACGGCGATCAAATTATGTTTATCTGTGCTAAATATATGCATGAACAAGGACAGCTGAATCAGTCTGTTGTTGTTTCAACGGTTATGAGCAATCTTGGGTTTTACAAAGGATTGGAAGCTCTCGGTATCCAAAGCGTACAAACAGCAGTCGGCGACCGTTATGTAGTGGAGGCAATGAAAAAAGACCAATATAATCTTGGCGGAGAACAGTCTGGCCATATTGTCTTCCTTGACTACAACACGACGGGTGACGGCTTACTAACAGGTTTACAGCTTGTTAATATTATGAAGATGACGAAAAAACCTTTATCAGAGCTTGCAGCGGAAATGAAGAAGTACCCGCAGATTTTAGAGAATGTACGGGTGACTGATAAGTATAAAGTAGCGGAAAATGAACAAGTAAAAGCTGTTATTTCTGAGGTAGAAGCAGAGATGAATGGAAACGGACGCGTGCTTGTTCGACCATCTGGCACAGAACCGCTCGTTCGCGTGATGGTCGAAGCGCAAACAGAAGAACAATGTAAGTTATTTGTTGAGCGGATTGCTGATGTTGTTAAAGCAGAAATGGGCCTGAACGAATAGAAGAATGTTTCACTAACGGGGTATCCGGGAATGACAAAAAAGAGACGCACTTAAGCGTCTCTTTTTTCATATAAATGTAATAATATTGGCTTTCTGTTAAAAAAGAAAATAGTAGTTGACGGCGGGAAATTGGGTAGTGTATGATAATCCTGTTTTACAAATGAAGTAAAGAAAGGAGAAGAGCCCACTTTATACTAGTTTATTTTATAAAGCGCCTGAACTAGCGGGAGAGAGCCTGACTAGTTGACGAGGAGGAGGTTTATCGAAATGTTCGGCGGATGCCTCCCGGTTGATCACCGCACAACCGACAGTCCTTCCTTAAATCACGAGGGTAACCTTGTGGACAAAGGGAATGGAAATGCGGAACAAAAAAAGAGAATAGAAAAAGAAGAGCGGCAAATAAGCGCTCTGCTTTTGCCTGCCTTCTTTATAGGAGGAACATTTTATGTGCGGAATTGTTGGTTATATCGGCTATAAGGATGCGAAAGAAATCTTATTGAGCGGATTGGAAAAGCTGGAGTACCGGGGCTATGACTCTGCGGGCATTGCCATTAGAGATGCGCAGGATGTGCATGTGTTTAAAGAAAAAGGACGGATTGCTGATCTGCGCAAGATCGTAGACGAGAAGGTAAGCGCAGTAACAGGAATCGGCCATACACGCTGGGCGACTCACGGCGTGCCAAGCAGAGAGAATGCTCATCCTCATCAAAGCTTATCCGGCCGGTTTACACTCGTTCACAATGGTGTAATCGAAAACTATGAGCAGCTTAAAAAAGAGTATTTGCTCGATGTACCGCTCAAAAGCGACACCGACACAGAAGTGATTGTTCAGTTGATTGAACTTTTTGTCCATGAAGGCCTGGAAACAGAGGTAGCCTTTCGTAAAACGCTGCAGCTGCTGAAAGGTTCTTATGCAATCGGTTTGCTGGATAGAGAAGACCCGGAAACGATTTTCGCAGCTAAAAATAAAAGTCCACTTCTTGTCGGTCTCGGAGAAGGATTTAACGTGATTGCCTCCGATGCCATGGCAATGATTCAAGTAACAGACCAGTTTGTAGAATTAATGGACAAAGAAGTGGTCATCGTGACAAAGGAAAAAGTAATAATTGAAAATTTAAACGGCGAAGAAGTTCAACGTGCACCTTATACAGCGGAACTGGATGCCAGCGATATCGAAAAAGGCACGTATCCGCATTACATGCTGAAAGAAATTGATGAGCAGCCGCTTGTAGTAAGAAAGCTGATCCAAGCCTATCAAAACGAGCAAGAAGAGCTGACAGTCGATAAAGAAATCATTGAAGCGATCAAAGGAGCCGACCGTTTATATGTCGTAGCTTGCGGAACGAGCTACCATGCCGGACTTGTTGGCAAACAATATTTAGAAAAGCTAGCAAAAATCCCGACAGAAGTGCATGTGGCAAGTGAGTTTGTCTACAACATGCCGCTTCTATCTAAAAACCCATTATTTATCTTTATTTCTCAAAGTGGGGAAACAGCAGACAGCCGTGCGGTGCTTGTAAAAGTGAAAGAGATGGGCTATCAGGCCTTAACGATTACAAATGTTCAAGGCTCCACCCTTTCTCGTGAAGCGGATTATACACTATTGCTTCATGCAGGCCCTGAGATCGCTGTTGCTTCTACAAAGGCCTACACAGCCCAAGTATCTGTACTCGCGATCTTAGCGAACGCTGTGGCCGAATCACTCGGCATTAAAACAAAATTTAACCTTGTCCATGAACTGGGCATTGTGGCAAACGCGATGGAAATGCTTTGCGATACGAAAGATGAGTTTGAACAAATTGCTAGAGACTACCTTGCAACGACACGCAACTGCTTCTTCATCGGCCGCTCCATTGACTATTACGTGGGCCTTGAAGGTGCCTTAAAGCTGAAGGAAATCTCTTATATTCAAGCAGAAGGCTTTGCTGGGGGAGAATTAAAGCACGGAACCATCGCTTTAATCGAAGACGGTACACCAGTGATTGCCCTAGCTACTCAGGAAAAAGTCAGCTTGAGCATTCGCGGCAATGTAAAGGAAGTAACAGCCCGTGGCGCAAACCCTTGCATTATTTCTATGAAAGGCCTCGAAAGCGAAGAGGACCGCTTCGTGATCCCGGCTGTTCATGAACTTCTTACACCGCTTGTTTCTGTGGTGCCATTACAGCTGATCGCTTACTATGCAGCCTTGCACCGCGACTGTGACGTTGATAAGCCGCGTAATCTGGCAAAGAGTGTGACAGTGGAGTAATTGATTGGCATAGAGGCTGATTTTTGTGGCTTTGAAATAAAGTTATATCGTTTATAAAGAATCATACCGTTTCACCCCTTTAGATTATCTAAAGGGGTGTATTTATAGTGAAAAGAACATCTGAAATTGAAAAATCGATTAAGGAACTGTTGAGTGACAATAAGTTGTTCCATTAAAAGGCTAGATTGTGGAGTAATGAAAAAAGCCCAATTTCTCAATTTTAGTGTGGAGGAATTGGGCTTTAAATATTAAGATTTCTTATCATTGTAAATCCGTATTCTCTTGGTCGTACTCTTCAATGATCAAATGAGAGTCTTAATTTGGTTGAACATTAAGTATGATAATACACAAAGTAAGGCTCTCTGCTTCAAAAATAAAGAAAATGCAGCCGTAACTCTCATATTTCTTTATTTTTTCTCGTTAGATTGCTTTAGTAATACTCTTATCGCTTTTCTCTTCTTTATCTTTCATACGTCTAAAGATGGTTGCCAAAATGGGGCCTGAAATATTATGCCATACACTGAAGATTGCGCTTGGTACTGCTGCTAAAGGTGAAAAATGAGCAGTTGCAAGGGCGACACCTAATCCAGAATTTTGCATGCCAACTTCGATTGCGACTGCTTTCTTCTTTGATAAATTCATTTTGAACAATTTTCCAAATAGGTAACCTAAGAAATAACCAAGTGTGTTGTGCAAAATAACAACCGCAAAAATTAGCAAACCTGTTTCGGCGATTTTTGCTTGGCTTCCGGCAACAACGGCTGATACAATGGCTACGATTGCAATTACTGAAACCAACGGTAACACTTTCACGCTTGCTTGTGCTTGTTTTTTAAATGTTTTTTGGACTATGATTCCTAAGATAATCGGAAGTAAGACAACTTGCACAATCGAAATGAATAAAGAGCTTGGGGCTATATCAACCCATTCACTGGCGAATAATAAAATAAGTGCCGGTGTAACAAAGGGGGCCAGTATAGTTGTTATAGACGTAATAGTTACAGAAAGTGCAACATCCCCCTTAGATAAAAACGTCATGACATTCGATGAGGTTCCTCCTGGACAACATCCAACTAATATAACTCCTACTGCCACTTCCGGTGGTAAATTAAATCCTTTCGCCAACAGGTAAGCAAGAGTAGGCATAATAACAAATTGACCAATTACTCCAATGGCAACATCTTTTGGTCTTGTTAATACCTCTTTAAAATCATCTACGGTAATGGTTAAACCCATACCAAACATAACAATTCCTAATAAAATAGTAATATATCCGCCAATCCAGGAAAATGTATTTGGTGACAAAAAAGCAAATGCTGCAAAAATTAATACCCAAATAGCAAATGTACTACTAACAAACTGACTGAAACGTTCTAAAGTTTTCATTTTGTCCCTCTTTTAAAATTAGTTTAATGTGTTGAATTATATAATAAAAACTGAAAATAAACAATAGTACAATAATTAATCGGTTAACTATGTTAGTTTTAATTATTGATTTTTATATAAAATTTAGACATTCTGATTAGAATATTTAAATCTATGGAAGTTAATTATTATCTTAGTAACTGACTTATAGTAACTCCAAGTATTAGTAGAAGGCTAATATAATCATTAAATAACTTTAAAACCACCTATCAATTTAAGCGATAGGTGGTTATTGCATTTATAAGATCATAATTAAATAACTTTATTATCTGTTTTCATTTGTATAGATTTGAAATAGAGTAGAGCGTGGTTTCCTAGATGATCCTTAAATAGAGATTAAAGAGCAGTCCAGCCGCCGTCGATAACTAATTCAGACCCTGTCATAAAGCGAGACTCATCGGAGGCTAGGAAAAGTGCACCATAAGCAATGTCTCCTGGTTCGCCAAAGTATGGAAGTTGTGTATAGGTTTTATAGTAAGGAAGTGCGTCTTTCATCGTTGGTTCTGTCATCGGTGTGACAACAATGCCTGGATGCAAAGAATTGACGCGAATTTTATCTTTTCCGTATTCAACAGCTGCTGATTTTGATAAGACACGAAGGGCGCCCTTTGCTGCTGTATATGGGCTTGTACCAGCCATACCGACAAGGCCGCCGATTGAAGAAATATTGATGATGGAACCGCCGCCTGCTTTTTTCATTTCAGGGATGACATATTTCATTCCGATTACGCAGCCATTTAAGTCAATATCCAAAATTTTATTCCATTCATCCATTTCCATGTTTGCAATTGTTTTTGGTGATGAAACACCTGCATTATTAACAAGGATATCGACTTTTCCGTATAAATTCACTGCTTCCTCAATGATAGATTTCCATTCCTCTTCAGATGTAACATCATGTTTAATGGCGACAGCCTCGCCGCCATTTTCTTTAATTTCCTTTACGACTTGATTTAAAGGTTCTATTTGAACATCTGTTGCGATCACTTTTGCTCCTTCTTTTGCAAATAATATTGCTTCAGAAGCACCCATCCCCATCGCAGCTCCAGTAATGATTGCCACTTTTCCGCTTAAACGGCCCATATATAAACACCCTTTCATTTTTGGATTAAATAAAAAAACTTTTCCATTTATTTCACTATTCGGTTTTACGAACAATACCATCAGGATAATTTGTAAAGACTCATGCTTTACCTTTTGATACAGGGGAAGTATTCGTTGCTCCTGTCCCAACTATTTTAGCCATCAACGAAGTATTCATAATGAATCCATCCGGATACAGCATCTGTAATAATCGCTACCTTTCCGGCTATTGATCCAGATTTATTTCCTTCAAAATTTTAATATAATAAAGCTTTATAGTTATCACGATATCATGAACATATAAACAACAAGTTGTTTTATCAACGTTGCGTTGATAAAATAATTATAACAGTTGTCTAAAAAAGAGCAATTAACATAGTTTATAGAACAGTTGCTTAATCGACAGTTTATTAAGTAGTGTTGTTAAATTAGAAAAAGTAATACAAGGAGATTAAAAATGTCGAAAAAAATGGACCCGCGAGTTGTAAGAACCCGACGAATGTTGAGAGATGCACTCGTAGAATTAATCCGCGAGCGAGGATATGAGAAGATTACAGTTCAAGATATTACAAACCGCGCTACTTTAAATCGTGCTACCTTCTATCTGCATTATCGTGACAAACTTGATCTTCTATATCAAAGTTCAGAGGAAATATTAAATGACTTAACTGAGAGTATTAACTCGTCTTTTGGTGGAAAAGAAGAATTTGACTTTTTAAACGATCAACCGAATGAAAATTTCATCAATCTATTTGAACAGATTTCTTTAAATGGTGAATTATATAAAGTCTTTCTAACCGAAAAAAACATGCCCCACTTTACTTCCTGTTTGATGGAAGTCCTCGTCGATTTTATTTCGAAGGGAATGAATATTATGCAGCCGGATGATCAGATGCTTACTGTACCACGGGAGATCGCTGTGAGGTACTTTGCGGCTGCTTTTCTAGGGGTGATTGTATGGTGGTTAGAAAAGGACATGCCTTATACGCCAAAATATATGGCAACACAATTAATGAGCATTGCAATAAAAGGGCCATACGTTGACAACCCTTTTTAGAGCTGGAGTACAGTCAGGAAAATGGGCTTAACGTTGTAAGTCCGCACTTTCTTAACTGTACCCCGATAATAAAGATTGATTTTAAAAAAGTCTGACTTTTCATAATAAGGTTGGATAAGTTATAAAAAAGATTGATCAAAGATTTAGTATTGGCGGATTTTTATTCTATAATCAGTCCGAATTAATGAATGTTATTTAGAGGCGAAAGCAAGAAAATTAAAAGATAAGGGAGGTTGTTCACATGAGTTTTTCCGAGTTTGTAGTCCTGTTGCTGATTTATAGTGGGCTTTTGATTTTCTTTTTGGTTCCATTTTCAAAACAAGAACAATCGAAAGATCGTTATCAAGGTCAAATATCTTTTTCCTCCATTTTTAAGGAGAACTTAGTTAAAATGATCTTTCATAAAAAGGCTGTTTTAGCCTTGGTGTTATTCGTATTTGTGTTAATCAGTATTCATGCAGGATTTGAAGGTGCAGAATGGCATTACAATGCTCATAGTGGTTACCCTCCAATCAGTAACAAATTACCGGCTTTATACTCTATGGGTAGTATAGTTATATATACGGGCGTTCTTTTGCTGTCACTTGGATACATGAGAACTTTACAGAGCATGAAGAGTGTAAAATAGAAGGCGTAAAAAAGACAGCATAGATCCCGTAATCAGGCGCTTTAATGGGATAAGGATTATAGAAATGATCGAACTTTTTTATAAAAGAATGTATTCCCAAGCTACATAAAGTTTGCTATGGAT
The DNA here is from genome assembly GCF_003600835.1 of Bacillus sp. PK3_68. Taxonomy (NCBI): domain Bacteria; kingdom Bacillati; phylum Bacillota; class Bacilli; order Caryophanales; family Bacillaceae; genus Bacillus; species Bacillus sp. PK3_68. The sequence continues at coordinate 2,852,345 of NZ_NQYC01000001.1, forward strand.
TTAAAATAAAGATCGTTCAAATCCTGTGTTCTTTACTGAATACAGGATTTTGATTTGTCCTTCTTCAACTAAAGGAGGGCATTTTTGTCTCTTTTTACTTTGGACCATTCAAATGAATGAAAAAACTAAAGTATAATGGGAGAAAAGCAAAGGATGGGTTTGAGGGGGATGTCTCATTTAAGAGCAATACAACATACTGTCCAAGAGATTGCAGAGGCTATTACAGCGGCGATTGGCATGGAAGTTGAAATTATCGACGAAAAGTTGAGAATTGTGGCAGGCACAGGTCGATATGAAGAAAAGGTAGGGCAAATGGAGGAAGAAGGAAATTTAGACTCCGGTTATATTTACAGCCATATTTTGAAGAAAGGTACAGAATATATTGTAGAGGATGCACAAAGCAATCCGTTTTACCATGCGGTTGAAAATGAATTGGCTGAAGTATGTTGCCCGATTAAACTGGATCGGCAAATTGTCGGTTTAATCGGCATGGTCGCCTTTACAAAAGAGCAGCAGATGGTGATGCTGCATAATAAAGATAATTTGCTTGTCTTTTTAAGAAGGATGGCCGATTTACTTTCAAGTAAAATAGCAGAATCAAAAATATCCGATGAGCTTAAAATTATTGTGGAAACAAGCCGCGACGGAATTGTTGTCGTGGACAAGCAGGGAGTGATCACCCTATGCAATCATTCAGCAGAACAGCTGATCAATATGAATAGGGACAAACTCATTGGCCAGCATTTACATACGGTTTGGCCTGATTCTCCCGTTTTAACCGCACTGCAAACAGGAGAGGGATACGCTGACCGGGAGGAATTTTACAAAGGGAAGTCGAGCAAATCCAAGGCCATGCATTTTTTTACGACTGTTAATCTTATTTTCAACAGAACAGAGGAAGATGGCAAACAAGTGACTGGAGCTGTTGTGTATTTCCGTGATATTGCCGATGTTCGCAAGATGGTTTATGAAATAACAGAAAATAAAGAATATTATTCTTTTCAAGAAATCCTGGGAACAAGCAATAAAGTGAAAGAGCTGAAGCGGCAAGCTAAAAAAATCGCTCCGAGCAATTCTACTGTGCTGATTACGGGTGCAAGCGGGACAGGAAAAGGACTTTTGGCGAAAGCGATTCACTACGCCAGCCCGAGGAAAAATAAATCGCTGATCATGGTAAATTGTGCGGCGATACCTGATACACTGCTGGAAAGCGAGCTTTTTGGCTATGAGGGCGGTGCCTTTACCGGGGCAAACAAATCCGGCAAGGTCGGAAAGTTCGAGCTGGCCCATGAAGGAACGATATTCCTGGATGAGATTGGGGACATGTCTCTTCATCTGCAAGTGAAATTGCTTCATGTACTGCAGCACAGAGAGATTGAGCGAGTGGGAGGAACAAGAGTTCTCCCCGTTGATGTACGAGTCATCGCAGCAACAAACAGAGACTTAGAGCAGATGATGCAGGATGGAGAGTTTCGGGAGGATCTTTATTTTCGTTTGAATGTCATTCCGATTAAAATTCCATCCTTATTTGAGCGAAAGGAGGACATCCCATTGTTGCTCCACCATGCCCTGCAAAAATACAATGATTTGATAGGCAAGCAGATTAGAGGCTTTGAACAGGAAGCGATGGAGCTGCTGGTTTCTTATCAATGGCCGGGGAATATAAGAGAGTTAGAGAATGCCGTGGAGTATGCGGTGAATATTGAAACGAATGATTTGATTTCCAAACAAAGTATACCTGGGAGAATTTTACGCTCTCACAAAGGGCTGGAGAGCACTTCGTTAAAGAAGCAGCTAGAGGCATATGAGAAACAGATCATAACGAAGCATTTACAAGAAAACGGTTACTCTGTCCAGGATAAAAGAAAGGTTGCAGCCATGCTGGGCATAAGCGAGTCCACATTGTACAGAAGAATAAGAGAGCTGGGTATCGTTAAATAGTTGTCAAATCTAACAATTAAATTGTCAATATTGACAATTTAGGCATTTGCGGGCGTTTCGCCCGTTTTTTTGTTTTTTATTTTGTTAATCATATTCCTCCATTTGTCAGCATTGACAAATTTTAAATAATAATTTTATAGAATCTTTCTGTTTGATCCAACCTCCAAAAAATATTTTCTGTATTTTCGGAGCGGTTTGTATATCGATGAACAGGGGACTTCCGTTTTTCTAAATCAATTGGCATGAAAACTGCTATATAGATATTGACAACAAAATGCAGGAGGATGAAGCACATGGAAATCAACAGGGAGAGATTGGCGCAGCTGCTTGAAAAAGAATTGGAGCTATTTGAGAAGAAGCATCCAACGTCCAAGGCGTTATTTGAGCAAGCCAAGTCGAATTATATTGATGGCGTACCAATGAACTGGATGGTGAAGTGGGCCGGAAGTTATCCAATTTTTGTAAAAGAAGCAGCAGGGGCCTATTTTAAAGATGTAGACGGAAATGAATTTATCGACTTTTGCCTGGGAGACACAGGATCAATGACTGGACATGCGCCAGAGGGAGCAGTGCCGGCAATTACAGAGCGGATCCAAAACGGTGTCACCTTCATGCTTCCGACAGAGGATGCCATCTGGGTAGGAAAAGAGCTAAAGAAGCGTTTCGGCCTTCCTTATTGGCAGGTGGCGATTTCCGCTACGGATGCTAACCGCTTTTCGTTAAGATTGGCACGCCATATTACAAAGCGCAAATACGTCCTGGTGTTTAATTATTGTTACCATGGGACGGTCGATGAATCTTTCGTCGCTTTAGAAAATGGCAAGCTTTCCAGCCGCAGCGGGAACATTGGTCCGCAGGTGGACCCGACAGAAACGACAAAAGTAGTGGAATTCAATGATATTGAAGCTTTGGAGAAGGCGCTTGCGCCGGGAGATGTAGCTTGTGTCCTGGCTGAGCCGGTGATGACGAATATTGGAATCATCCACCCTGAACCGGGCTTTTTGGAGGCTTTAAGGGAGATTACCAAACGTACAGGCACATTGCTTATTTATGATGAAACCCACACCATGAGTGCTGGCCCTGGCGGTTATACGGGAGCCCATGGTTTGGAGCCGGATATGCTGACCGTCGGAAAAGCGATCGGTTCAGGGATACCGACAGCGGTCTACGGGTTCAGCGAAGAGGTGGCACAGCGTATGAAGGGGTTGATCAGTCTGGAGGATTCTGATACAGGCGGCATTGGAGGGACGCTTGCAGGAAACGCCTTATCCATGGCGGCAATGAGAGCGACGATGGAACATGTGCTTACGGATGAATTTTATGAGCGAAATATTGCCCTTGCCGAGCGGTTCTCGGACGGAGTCGAATCGGTGATTAAAGAGAAACAGCTTTCTTGGATCGTCAAGCGCCTTGGATGTCGTACAGAATACTGGTTCCGTGAAACTGCACCAAAAAATGGCGGGGAAGCGGCAGCGGCTGTGGATTTTGAGCTTGACCGATACATGCACCTTTATGCATTGAACCGCGGTATACTTATGACTCCTTTTCATAATATGGCTCTTATTTCTTCCCAGACGAAGGAATCGGATGTTGATTACCATACACAGATTTTCCGCGAAAGTGTAGAATCACTGCTTGAACATGCTGTAGTGCAGGTTTAATTATTCGCAATCAGCTCTTTTTAAACGGGGATGAAAGGGGGAGCAACAATGACAGCTAAGAGGCCAAGAACGCCGAATTTACTGATTGCGCTTATACCCATTGTGTTTATGATGATATCTCTTTTGGTTAGTTTATTTTTCCTGAAACTTGATCCGCAAATTCCTCTCTTGGCCAGTGCGATTGTAGCCACAGTCTTGGGATTGAGTTTGGGTTACTCTTGGAAAGACATTGAAAAGGGAATGTTGAAAACCGTTGTGCTGCCTATTCAGGCGATTATAATTTTAATGGTCATCGGAGCCTTGATTGGCTCCTGGACAGCAGGCGGGGTCGTGGCCTCCATGATTTATTATGGTTTGAAGTTATTGTCACCGACTTATTTCCTAGTGGCTGCCTGTCTTATTTGCATGGTAGTATCGGTATCTTCCGGAAATGCCTGGACTTCTGCAGGAACAATTGGAATCGCGATCATGGGTATGGCAGAAGGCTTTGGTATCAGTACAGCAATGGCAGCGGGTGCTGTCATATCCGGGTGCTATTTTGGGGATAAAATATCACCCATGTCTGAGATGACCAATCTGGCTGCGGGAATCACCGGATTAAATCTCTTTGAACATATCCGGCATTTGCTGTACACAACAGTTCCGGCTATTACGATTGCGCTTATTATTTATACTATCATGGGCTTTACACTGACGCCGCAGGGGTCTCCTGACCAGGTAATGGTTTTGCAGTCTCAGCTTGATGACATATTTGTCATTTCACCTTGGCTTCTGCTTGTTCCGCTAATTGTCATTGTATTGCTTACTCTGAAAATCCCTGCTATCCCGGGTCTTGTGATTGGAAGTCTTATGGGGACAGTGTGTACAGTAATGGTGCAGGGGGCATCCTGGACAACGGCCTTAAATACGTTATATTACGGAAATGAAGCGGAAACCGGCGTGGAAATCCTCGACAGCCTGTTGAATAATGGTGGAATTGAATCGATGTTTTGGACGATTTCTTTGATCATGATTGCCATGGCCTATGGGGGCATCCTTGAAGTGACTAGGACGTTGGAGACGATTGTAGAATCTCTGGTTAAGATGGTCAAATCTACAGGACATCTGATCGCAACCACCGTGGGCACGAGCGTGATAACGAACATACTGGCCTGTGATGCCTATCTCGCCATGATTTTTCCGGCACGGATGTATGCTTCAGAGTATAAAAGAAGAGGGCTGCATATTAAGAACCTGTCACGAACGATTGAAGATGGAGGAGCAGTGACTTCACCGCTGATTCCATGGAATACGTGCGGTGCCTTTATGTTTGCCACATTGGGCGTGCATTCCTTTTCCTATGCACCGTTTGCTTTTTTCTGTTTCCTTAGCCCAATTATAGCGATGATTTATGGCTTTTTTAATCTGAAAATTGAATACCTTCCAAAGGATGAAACAGAGGAAGCGGAAATGCCTTACGCCAAATGATCATGGAAGGGGCTATCGGGGAAGCCAGTTTTGTGGCTTTTCGGATAGCCCTTTCTTGACCAATAGAAAAAGTGGCACAGAGTTCAATCTTAAGTTTTTATTTCACTGTAAAAGGGATTAGCCCCTAGTGTTCATATGGTTTCATTAAGATACCATTCCATAACCATGCAAAGCTCGATAATGCCTTGTTCCAGCTGTTGATTCTCTAGATAAGAGTAACTAATTCTCAAATGGTTATACTGTGGTTCACTTGGATAACAGGCAGAACTGGGCAAAAATGAAAGATTGGACTGTTGTGCTTTTAGAAGCAGTTCATCTGTATTTCCACTGCCGGGCAAAGATACCCAAATGTTCAGGCCTCCTTTAGGTATAATCCATGTAACCCCTTCAGGTGCATGTTTTTCTAACAAGGCAATCGTTTGGTCTCTTCTTAGTTCAAGCGCAATACGCAGCTTTTCCAAATGTGTATTCATTCTGTTTGAGCTTAAAAATGGAATCAGCGCTTTTTGTGTTAAAAGCGGGCTGCCCAGGTCCGTACAAGATTTCGCTGTTAGCAATCGCTGGTGAACGGTCCCGTTTGAAACCATTACACCAATTCTGCAACTGGGTGCTAAAGCTTTGCTAAACCCTTTTAAATAAATCACATGACCGCTAGTATCCAGAGATTTAATAGTGGGTGGCGGTGGGGTATCATCAAAATAGATTTCATTCCATGAGTCGTCCTCTACAATAAGAAAGCCGTTCCTCTGGGCCAGTTCTAGTAAATCTCTTCTTCTATTTTCACTTAAAACCGTACCTGTTGGGTTGTGAAATGTAGGAATGGTATACACCACTTTTGGTTTTTTAGCTAAACAAAAAGAAGCTAAAATATCTGTCTGCATGCCTTCTTCGTCCACAGGAATAGGAATAATATGTGCTCCTCGATTTCGAAAAACATCCAGTGCTGCCGTATAGGTAGGAGCCTCTGTAATCACCATGTCTCCAGGACCGATAAAAGTTCTTGCCACTAGGTCGATTCCTTGCTGCACACCGCTGGTAATGATAATTTCTGAGCTTGTTGTTTGAAGCTTACAATATAGCTGTAAATATTTTTTTATGACCTCCCGAACTTCGTCATCTCCTTGAATGGGACCGTATCGGGCTACAATTTGTGGATCGTCCTGCAACACTTGGTTTATTTCTTTTATTAAATAAGTGGAGGGCAGTAATCCGGGGTGTATAATGGCACTGGATAGTTTAAGCGCATTTTCCGGTCCCGAGTTTAACATGTACTGTGAACGCTGAATATAATCTGGAATGGCTAGCTGCCAATCATAACTCTCGCTTTTCCTTGTTTTCCTCTTTTCTGTCTTCCGAACAAAAGCCCCTTGCCATGCATTAAATGAATGTATCCATTTCTCTCTAAGAGGCTATAAGCCTTGCTTACTGTAACGAGGCTAACTTGATTTTCTTTTGAAAATTTCCGAATTGAAGGCAATTGGCTGCCTTCTTCTAAAAACCTGAACGAATTTTCTCCGCTAGAATGTTCGAGATCTGATGAATTAAAGATTGATCTGATTGGCGGTTAAGCTTGATTTTCATGTTTCCTCCTACTGTTATATTCGTTCGTTGACTGTTATGCATATCACTATATATCGTAAAAATAGTGAAAGGCAAGAAAAAATGGTTAAAAGAGGAGAGAGCAGAGGATGAATGTCATGCATCAAGATCAAAAAGAGTTTGAACAGATAGTAGCAGAATTCGTACAGCATGTAACCAATTTTTATCAGGGCCTTGAAGATAGATGTGTATCGATTCCATACTATGAAATGCCCAAAAATGAACTATCTGAATTAGGTATGGGTGCAAGTGCAGCCCTTAAATATTTCACTCAACACTACGCTAAAGGCTTAAGCGGAAGTGTTGGTTCAAGGTATTTAGGTTTCGTTACAGGGGGCTCTACACCGGCATCTATTGTAGGAGATTGGTTAGTTAGTGTCTACGATCAAAATGTAGCTGGCTCACAAGATTCAATTGCCGGGTTCATTGAATTGGAAACGATTGATATGCTAAAGGAATTATTTCATTTAAGGCATGAGTACAGTGGCACCTTCCTAAGCGGGGCAACTATGGCAAATTTCGCAGGTCTTGCTCAAGCAAGGCAATGGATTGCTCAACACTATGGAAAAGACACCTCCATGGAAGGCCTGTACAATATTCCTCCGGTTAAAATTCTGAGCGGTGCCCCGCACTCAAGTGTTTTCAAAGCAACTTCCATGCTCGGCATAGGAAGAAAATCGATTCATTTAATACCTTGTCAGGAAAATCGCGAGGCGATCAATATTGAAAAGTTAACTGAATTTCTTGAACAGCATAAAAGTGAACCATGTATTGTTGTGGCCAATGCCGGAACAGTTAACACGGTAGACTATGATGATTTAGATGCTATTGGGAAGCTTAAAAAGCACTACCGCTTTTGGTTGCACATTGATGCAGCCTTTGGTGGTTTTGCCGCTTGTTCTCCTATGTATAGAGAATTAGTAAAAGGAATGAATCATGCGGATTCTATTACCATTGATGCGCATAAATGGCTGAACGTTCCCTATGACTCTGCGATGCAATTTACTCGTCATAAGCCACTTCAAGCAGAAGTGTTTCAAAATAATGCTGCTTATCTTGGCGGTTCGATTGAAAACCCGGAGTTTTTTGATCTTACACCCGAAAACTCCCGAAGATTCCGTGCCTTGCCAGCATGGTTTACGCTAAAGGCATACGGTAAAAGCGGTTACCAAAATCTCGTTGAGCAAAATGTTAAACTGGCTAAACAGCTAGGAGACAAAATAAATAACAGCCAGGAGTTCAAATTATTATCACCCGTAAGATTAAACGTTGTTTGCTTTTCTTTAAACGAAGAATCCATCACTGCTGAAATGAACAATCAATTTCTTGCTGCCTTAAATCAGCAAGGAAAAGTATTTATGACGCCCACTATCTATAGTGGTGTTCCTGCAATCCGCGCTGCTTTCAGCAATTGGCGCACAGAGGAAAAGGATGTAGAGATTATATGGGAAGCATTGCGATCAACCATTCGATCCATCAAATAGCTGGAGGCTTAGTTGAATAGAGAAAGGGTTGAATGTAATTTTTCCAGTCTACTTATGTATTTTCTTTATCCGAGAGTCTAAGAAAATGATCAACCTTTCCTTTAAGGCTTGAATCAATACTATTAGGGTTCCTAAAATCATATAATAACCTCTTTAAAATATCTTTAGAGGTTGATGTAGCCTCTTTATTATAAATCATGTAAAAAATACAAAATATAGTTGCGAACATTTGTTCTGTATTGTATAATCAAGATAACAACAAGAAGCAGGCCAAATAGAAAAAATATTATGATTGTAGGAGCTGATGATAGTGACAGTGCAGTTAATTCCTTACTTAGTGATGAATGGAAATGCCAAGGAAGCCATCCAGTTTTATGAAAAAGCTTTAGGGGCAGAGGTTCTTCATATGCAATCTTTTGGAGAAGGCCCAGAAAATCCGGACTTTCCTTTACCCGAAGAAGCAAAAGGCCGCGTAATGCACGCGACAGCAAAGGTGGGGGAAACATTACTTATGTTTTCTGATACGTTTCCTGGTCAATCTCATCAGACTGGAAATCAGGTAACCATCTGTATTTCGACCGACAATCCAGAAGAAGCAAAACAAATGTATGAGGCATTACAGCAGGACGGTCAAGTGACTATGCCTTTACAAGAAACTTTTTTTAGCCCGGCTTACGGCAGTGTTATAGATAAATTTGGTGTAAACTTTCAAATTTTCACTGAAGATCAGCAGTAAATTAATTCTAGTCATGCTACTATTTAGTATCTGCCTTGTGTCATTGGCTTTTAATATGTTTATTACCAGTAAAGATAGCATGACGGAACCGGGCATTCCCCTATAAAACTCATCATGTGATCGTACATACAGAATGTAATAATCCGGCTTTGTTTGCAGCACTGTAATCGGCCGTTTTCTTTTTCTTAAAAAGTTAAGCTTACTATAAAGTTGATTAATGAAGTCATAGTATGCAATTAAAGGGTGCTTTAACGGAGCAACGAAAATAGCCTCATGTCTCATTCTAATATTGAGACATGAGGCTGTTTCATATTGAGGCCCTTTAGCGTGTTACATCTGCTTTCTGCCATCTATTTATGTTAAGAGTCTTTTTTATTTTTCATTTCTCGAGCAAAAGCGAACGGCACGGCTTACTACCGTTGGCACGACAGAAGCATGATTTTCATCAGGAGCTATATAAAGTTCTGTGCTTAAATGATGTTCATTTAGTAAAGCCCTGATTCTGTTTGCATCCTCTACCATAAAACCTTCATGTTCACCGGCTGCGATAAATACATGATGTTTCCCATGGCTTGCTCCGTTTTCAACCAAAAGATGAGCCATGTTTAGCAGTTCCTCGCTATTCCACCATACAGATGGGCTAATCGCGATATAATTTTTAAATGCCCGCGGGTTTGTGTATAAGCACCATAAAGCAAAGTAACCACCAAGTGAATGACCAAATAGATATTGAGCTTGGCGGTTCACAGAGTAGTGTTGCTCAATATAAGGTTTTAATTCCAATTCAATAAACTTAAAGAATCGTTCAGCTCCACCATAACCACTCGGCAGTTTCCCTTTTGCGCGCTCGGGCATAATTACATGTTTAGCTGGTGCCGTAAAGTCGATAAAGCGCTGTTCTCGCATTTCTTCTTTTTGATGGCAAATACCGATAACAATAGCAGGATTGACACCTGTTTTCCCTCGATTTAATTGTTGAATACGTACAACATCGCGGACAAATGAAAAATAATACAGCCCGTCTAATACATAGTAAATAGGCAACCCTTCACTAGGCAGTTCTGTCTCCGGAATGTATATCTCGATGTCATATGTTTTATTGTTGTATTTAGAAGTCAATTGACTATGGCTCATAGATACTACCCTCATTTCCTGTTGATTGTTATAATAAAGAGAATGATAATCATTTTCATTTAAATAGTCAATATGGGAAGTGAAGAGATGGAATTGACAATCAATCAAATCATTGAATACTTTGCCCACTCATCTATACAATTTGTGGATGTCTTTATAAGCAGGCTGGATGCTTCGAGAACGGATACCGGTAGAAAGACTGCCCCGGGGGTTTGTGGGATGATTATTCCAATTAAAGGTTCTTCCTGTTTTTCCCTTAATGGCACGGCATATAGAATGAATCAGCGTACAATAGTTCATGCAGGATCGAGGATGGATATTGAAATTAAAACGTTTGAAAACGAGTGGGAGTATGCAGTGATCCATTATAGGATTATCGAGACAACACCGGCTTATAAAGAAATGCTGAACCACCATTTTTTGATTTCTATTGATGGTTCAGCAAAAATTCAGCAACTTGTACACTATCTTCTGCAACAACAGATAAAACCAGATAATATATCCAAATTTAAAGTGCAAAATGTATTTATGAATTTATTGGAAGTGATATTGCTGTCAGCAAGAAATGAGTGCTATGAAAATAAAATGGATCCTATTTTGGCTGCACTTGAATATATTCAGCTTTATTATGCTAAAGAACTATGTGTCAGTGAACTTGCTCAACAATTTGGCATGGAAAGAAGAAAATTTTCTTATTTGTTTGAACAGCTGACTGGCTTAACACCGATACAATACATTACAGAATACAGAATTAGGCGTGCAAAGGAGCTTTTAAGAACAAGTAATTTGCCAATTGCTGATATTGCAGAAGTGGTCGGTTATCCGGACAGCTTTTACTTTAGCCGGGTATTCAAAAAACTTACTAAAATGCCGCCTTCTATTTACAGAAAGCAATAGAAAAAAGTCCATATTTCACCATATGTTGTTCTTATGTAAGGCTGTTTCTATATAATGACCCTATTTTCGTTATCGCTTCTTCATCTTCAACAAACAGGCAAATGTCCATGTTTTCTGGAAATTTGTCCATTCAATTCCCCATAGCTATTTGATAAAATTCATCTATAAATAGTAATGATAATCAATATCAATTAGGGGGTTAACCATATGAAAAAGCATTGGTTATTAGGAGGTACGGCACTTTTAGCAATATCTCTTGCAGCATGTGGATCGACAGAAGGAGCAAGTGAATCAGGTGCCAAAACAGAAGCAGTTGAAGCGGATGGCAAGAATACGGCTTCTACATCTGAAGAACAAGCAAAGGAAACAAGAATTAGCTATTTAGGTGATGAATATACATTCCCAAATCCAGCTGAGAATATCGTAGCGGCAAGCCTTGAAGCGATGGAGGATGCGGCAGTCTTGGGGGTTAAGCCAGTAGGCGTACTAGAGATCGCTGGTGAAGTTCCAGGTTACTTAGCAAAAGAATTAAAAGGAGCAGCATTAATTGGTGACAAATTTTCACCAAATGCAGAAGCGATTCTTTCACTTGATCCAGATGCCATCATCGGGACTTCCAAGTGGAATGAAGAGGTCATGGCAAAAATGAATAAGATAGCAACAACTTTACCTTATTCACATATTTCAACCAATTGGAAAGATAATTTATTGGCGTTTGGACAATTAACAGGAAAAACAGCAGAAGCAGAAAAAGTCATTTCAGATTATGATACGAAAGCGGCAAAAGCGAAAGCTGAGTTAGGCAATTCAGCAGCAGATAAAGAAGTATTAATTATTCGTGTTCGTGGGGGATTAATGAATATTTATCCTGCAGGCGTTTATTTGAATCCGGTGTTATATGAAGACTTAGGCTTGAAAGTGCCAGAAACATTAACAGCTGCTAAAGCACAACAGGAATTAACGCTCGAAACATTATCGAAAATCAATCCGGATATCATCTTCCTTCAATTTGAAAAATCTGAAAACGCGGATGCACCAAGCGCTTTAAAGGATTTGCAAAAAAATCCTATTTTCACCAATTTAAAAGCAGCTAAAAATGGAGATGTTCATGTAAATGTTATTGATCCACTTGCACAAGGCGGTACAGCATGGTCAAAAGTTAAGTTTTTAGATGCAGCAGTGGAGAAACTAGTGAAATAAAGGGTTGTCCTACTCAAACTGTCTCTCAGACCTCCGCTTTAATAGAGCGAGGGCAACGAAAGTGTATAAGTAAGAGGGGAAGAGACAGTAGTTTCACTTTATAGAGAAAAGGTGTCAAAATTGAAGCAATCTGCCAAAAGAACCTTAATGATTTTTATCTTGTCTTCCATCCTCATTGTATTCATCGCTCTAGCCTCTATTATGTTGGGAACAAAGGACATGAGCATGCGGGTGGTTTGGGACTCCATCAGTCAATTTGATGCAAACAATGCAGATCATCAAATTGTTAGAACAGGACGAATGCCCAGGGCGATAGCAGTTTTGCTTGTAGGTGCTTTTTTAGCAGTTGCAGGGGCAGTAATGCAAGGAATCACACGTAATTATTTAGCTTCGCCTACGCTCATGGGCGTAAACGACGGCTCTGCTTTTATGATCACGTTAGCCGTTGTTTTTTTTCCGGGCCTGCCAAGCTATCAAATGATTTTATTGTCCATGTTGGGATCGGCAATAGGCGCTGCATTCGTGTTTGGATTTGGCTCGGTTATCAAAGATGGTCTTTCGCCCGTTAGACTGGCCATTATTGGAACTGTTATTGGAACATTTTTAAGCAGTATCGCCTCAGCTATAGCAATGTATTTCCAAGTGTCACAAACAGTGGCAGCTTGGTATAATACCAAACTACAATCTGTCGACCCAGATATGCTGTGGTTATCAATTCCATTCGGAGTGATTGGGATACTGTTGGCTATTGCCAGTGCACGTGCTATCACTATTACATCTCTTGGTGAGGATGTGGCTGCTGGACTCGGACAAAAAACAAAAGCAGTACGGTTGCTTAGTATGTTTTCCGTCGTGTTACTTACTGGAACAGCCGTGGCGCTTGTTGGAAAAATTGCATTTGTTGGGCTAGTGATCCCTCACATTGTTCGGTTTTTAGTAGGGGAGGACTATCGATTTATTATTCCTAGCTCTCTTGTAGTGGGCGCCTGTTTTTTAAGTTTTTGCGATTTAATTAGTCGGTATTTAAACTATCCATTTGAAACACCAATAGGGGTTGTTACATCGATTATTGGTGTACCGTTCTTTTTATATTTGATTCGGACACGTGGAGGTGAAAAGCATGCTTAACTCCACGCCTAAAAGATTTTTTTTGCTGATCTTTATGTTCCTGGTCATTATTTTCGTTGGCTTCTATTTGCATATTACCAACGGGATGTTTGATATGTCTATTTTAGATATCATTCGTACTTTGTTAGGCTATGAAAGCAATGAAAAATTTAAGCTGGTTATCTTCGATTTTCGATTACCTAGAATCATCATCGCGGCGCTTGTTGGCATTGGGCTAGCTGTGGCAGGAGTTGTTTTTCAGGGAATAACGAAAAATGGGCTAGCTGATCCGGGAATATTAGGTATTAATGCAGGTGCAGGCGCTGCTATTGTCATTTTTATGTACTTCTTTCAATTCCAAGCATTACTATCGGATGGAAGCGATTGGGTTACTATTATGGTCATGCCGCTATTCGGTTTTGTTGGCGGTACAGTAGCAGTCACTCTTATTTTTGTATTGGCATTGAAAAATGGACGTCTTGACATGCAACGTCTTATTTTAGCAGGGATTGCCATTAATAGTGGATTCGGCGCCTTATTCATGTATATTTCCTTAAAAATGAATGAAAAGGATTTTGAATCGGCAGCTGTTTGGCAAGCTGGGTCCATTTATAATGCGAACTGGATTTTTATTCTAGCGATGCTGCCCTGGATTGTTGTTCTTGGCTTCTATCTGTATAAAAAAGCTTATTTACTTGATTATTTTCAATTAGAGGAAAACACAGTTATCAGTCTTGGTATTAAGCTAGAGAAAGAAAAAATAGGTATGCTGCTTGCGAGTGTAGGATTAGTGAGTGCCTGTGTTTCTGTTTCAGGAAGTATCGGTTTCATCGGTCTCATGGCGCCTCATATTGCTAAACAACTGGTAGGAGTCCGACATAAATATGCGATGCCGATAAGTGCATTAACTGGTGCAGGATTATTAATTTTCTCGGACTTTATTGCGAAAACCGCTTTTGCACCATCTGAACTGGCAGTTGGGATTGTTGTATCGATTATTGGTATCCCATATTTTTTATATTTACTTGCGAGAGTAAAGTAGGAGGAAGAACATGCAAACAGCATTTCGCATTGAAGAACTAACTGCTGGATACGATAAATCCATTATTTTTGATAACTTGAGTGTGAGAATAGCACAAGGCAAAGTAACCACTATCATTGGTCCCAACGGATGCGGAAAATCAACTTTACTGAAGACCATCGGTCGGATCCTAAAGAAAGAAAAAGGAAAGATATATTTGCAGGATCAAGATATGCAGCAGCTTTCAACAAAAGAAATAGCGAAACGCTTGGCTATTCTTTCCCAATCACCTACTGCGCCATTTCAATTAAAAGTAGAGGAGTTAATCTCGTACGGACGTTATCCGCATCGCAAGAATATCAACCGATTGACTAAAAAGGATACCGAAATGATAGAGTGGGCAATGGAAGTGACACATACGCTTGAATTTCGTAATCGTGAGTTGGCGGATTTATCCGGTGGACAACGGCAGCGAGTTTGGCTAGCGATGGCGCTTGCCCAAGAAACTGACATCCTTTTATTGGATGAGCCGACCACTTACTTAGATATGGCGCATCAGCTGGAAGTGTTAAATATTGTCCAAAAATTAAATAGAGAACATCACTGTACCATCATTATGGTTCTTCATGATATTAATCATGCAACACGTTATTCTGATGAATTAATTGCAATGAAAGACGGAGCCATTATGAAGTGTGGATCACCCTCAACGATTATGACGCGAGAGGTTTTAAAAGAGGTGTTTAATATTGAAGCAAAAATCATATACGACAAAGAACTCGATACACCACTTTGCCTTTCGTATGATGTTTCGAAATAAAAACATGAGAATGCTGGCCGTCAAAAACAGAAGGAACCTGAAAGAGGGAGAAGGATGCTTATCCAACCAATCAATATAGAAGGATATATGGTAAAGGTTGTTTTACCTTACAATTACGGACAGTCGGCCACAGCTTATCCAGTGGTGTATGTACAAGATGGCGGGGATATGGTCATGGATGGCTATAATCAGCTGGATTACTTGGCTCGTACAAAACAAATAGAACCCTGTATATATGTAGGGATAGAGCCGATTGATCGTAACCATGATTATACACCTTGGCCAGCTCCAAGACTCACTGAGCGCGCATCAGACTTTGAAGGAAAAGCTGAAAGTTACTTGCATACTTTAGTAACATGGATTAAGCCATATATCGATAAAAATTACCGCACAAAACCAGGAGCAAGGTATACAGCTATAGCGGGCGGCTCATTTGGGGCGTTAGTTTCTTTATTTGCTTCTTATTGGTGCCCTGATACTCTTGGGAAGTATATTCTATTGTCTGCTTCTGTGTGGTATGAAGGAGTCATGGAGTTTTTAAGAGAAGAAAAATCCGTTATCAATCGAGACAAGCATAAGATGTATATGTATGTCGGGGATTGTGAAGGGATCTACCATTTAACACGCCAACGGCACATGGTACCATGTTCCAAAGAAGCCGCGGAGTTGTTAAAACGAGAGAATTTTCATTGGTTTGAATTTGTGATGAAGGATGAAGGGACACACGATGCTCATTTCTTTGCCTATTATTTTATTGAAGCGATGAAAAAGTTGTTTCCGGCAAGATAAGGAACGATGTTTCATTGAGCTGAGAGAGCTGTTGGCTTGGTTTTTAAGTCAGCCCATCCAACTCAAAGATCGTCAATTGATAGACAACTTGATAAACAGAGAAGCTAAATAAAGTGACTTAAGGCAAGAACAGAGCCCATCCACTGTAAAATGGGACTCCGTACATGGTTTTCACATACATACGCCGGCGAATCAGTAATGACAAAACCGTAGCGGCAACGACTAAACTAATTGTTACTAATGATGTGCAGGCAATGACCTCTATTTCCAAACTATATCAACCGATTTGCCTCTTCTATGAAATGGACTTGCTTTTTACTTATAGCCTCGATGTGGGCAGCAATCTTTTCAATTCCCGGGCGGATTTGCTCTTCATCGACTTGCGAAAGGCACAGCCGAATTAAGTTCCCTTTGCGGTATTCGGGCAAGAACATTCTGTCTGCCTGATCGACAAGTATATTTTCTTGTTGTAAAGACTGGGCGAGACGTTTGGAATGAACTGTTTTTGGAAGGTAAATAGATAAATAGAAACCTGTTGCAGGCTCAGTAAAGGAGGCGGTGGCCAGCAAATAATCTCGGCAGGCTGCGATCGCTAGCTCCATTTTCCGGCGGTACATGTCTCGAATATGGTGAATATGACTGTTGAACATGCCGCTTTTTAGGTAGATCTCTAACGCGCCTTGGGAAATAGATGGGCTGAATAAGTCCTCCGAAAACTTAAACCGCCGGAAGGAATGGATCATTAATTCTGGAAGAACAGTCAGCCCAATTCTTAACCCAGGGAGCATTACCTTTGAAAAGCTCTTAATATAAATGACTCTTCCTGAAGGATCGAATGCAAACATCGGATCAATTTTATGGTTATAATCCAAATCCCCAAAAATATCATCTTCGACTATATACACATCATATTTATTAGCCAATTCCACAATTTTTTTCTTTTGTTCGTTCGTATAGCTATGTCCGAGGGGATTGTGAAATCTAGGAATCACATAAAAGAACTTAATATCGTTGTTGCGAAACATGTTTTCCAGGCGGTCCAGGTCGATGCTGTCCATGGTTAAATCAATGCCAAAGGTCGTAATATCATGTACTTGAACAGATTCAACTATGCCAAAATAGGACGGCTGTTCTATTAAAATATTTGATTTTCCATTCGGAAAGGGCATTTGGACAAGCAGGTTCAGCGCTTGCTGTGAGCCGGAGGTAATGAACACTCTCTCCGCCGCTGTAAATACTTGGTTGTTCTGCAGGTGATTAACAAGCTCTTGACGCAATGAAAGGAGACCTTGCTCATCTGAATAAGTGAAAAGCTCTTCCTTATATAGATCGATCGCTTGGTTCATACAATGTTGAACATCTTTGTAAGGAAGGGCCCTTTTATCCGGACCAGCTGATAGAAAGTCAATCTTATTTTGGTTACATGTATTTGTTGATAAATGAGAGTCATGGACAACAAAATATCCACTTTTTGGAATGGAATAGATCACATGCAGCTTTTCTAATTCCTCATACGCTTTTAGAACAGTGTTTTTGCTGTAACCATACTTTTCAGATAAATAGCGGATCGATGGAATTTTATCGCCGGCTTTTAACGTCCCTGCTATGATCTGATTTTTGATCTCGCTCATTATATTCATATATTTCATATTCATTTAAATTCCTTTCAACCTGTAGCCTGCACAGATTAATAAAAAATGGATTTTTGTAATTGTCTGAATTTCGCATGCTTTGATTATATCAAATAAAGTTACAAGAAGAGTGATCTCTATGGAGTGATACAGAGAGGATTATATGGTTAGTAACCATCTGAAAAGGTAAAATTTTTTCTAATAATAAGACATTAGAAGTCAACTATGAACGATTTGAAATTTTACACTCTCGATGCATTTTCAGAAAGAAAATATGCGGGAACCCAATTAGCCGTTTTTACTGAAGGGGCCGAGCTTGCTAGGGAGGATATGAGACCCGCATGTTTATACAGGAATACAGTTGATTTCTAGAATGCTGGAGTTACAGGATGATCGAAAGGTTTTATGAATAATAAAAGATTCCAAAAAGCAAGGCGGTATGAGTGCACATCGTCCTTTTCCATATCATGTATAATAAATGAAATGTTTCGCAAACAGACAGGATCGAGGGAGAAAAATGAAGATTATTGAACTACCCATTGAGTTTGAATTTAATGGGCAAAAAAGCCGCCTTTACCCTAGCTTAATTGCATTGAATAATGAATTAACACTAGTTGATACAGGGTATGCCAGCTTTTTGCCTCTAATTGAAAATGAAATAATAAAAAACGGATATGAGATGAAGAATTTACAGAATATCATCATTACCCACTATGATGATGACCATATAGGTTCTTTACATGATTTTAAAGAGAAGTACCCGTGGATTAACGTTATAGCCAGTGAGGGGAAGCAAAATACATTAGTGGAGAAATAAAGTCTGAGAGGTTAGTTCAGGCCGAAGACATGCTGGAAAATCTGCCAGGTGAAGACATTGAATTTGGCAGGTGGTTTATACAGCAATTAAAAAGCTTGGAGCATGTTTCAATCGATGAAAAGGTACAGGACGGTGATTTGATTTTAGATAATCAGTGTAGAATAATAGCCACACCAGGGCATACTTCAGGTCATATTTCATTATATTTCCCAAGCTTAGGGAGTGTCATTACAGGTGATGCGGCTGTTAATGAGAACGATGAATTGGTTATTGCTAACCCACATTTTTGTTTAGATATGGATAATGCCAAGCAGTCTTTGAAAAAGATTAAGGATCTTCAAGCGGAAACTTACTATTGTTATCATGGCGGAAAATGCATTTTATAATTAGGATATAAATGTAAACGTACAATTCTATGCATGGGAGTAGCAGCAGGAATATAGAATCGACATTGAATCATTGAATCGAGCATATGATGTATCGTTCTTATGACAGGCGCGATTCATGCACATACTTTAGGATTCATCAACATATAACAGTGAAGATCCCTGCTTCAAGCTGTTTAATTATTTCAAACATTGTCTGTGGAATAAAGGAGCAGTAGAAAAATCGGCTGTTAGGCATTCAGCCTTGTGCTAATGATTAAGTTTTCTGGGTAAACTGTGTTAGACTGGAAAATAAATAGCAAGCTTAAACTAAAATGGAAAGAGGTAAACAATGTTTAAAAAAATATTGAAGCAAATTAAGCATCTTTCCCAAGGAAGCAGCGAGCGAAGAAGTGGCTACTATCGCCGGGGCAGCAGTAGCAGCAGCCGACGGCATAAACGGTCACCGATGAGTGGAAGCAAATATTACAAGCGAAAGGGCCGGAGCAGCAGCTAACTTTCTCCCCCGGCCGTTAAGTGGCGTTTCCTTCCGCTTTAAGTGCCGCGCAAAGATCGGTTGAAATTTCACTAGTATTAGAGTAAGGCTCTTCAATACGTAATAGTCTCTTTAGCAGATAAACGGTTTCTGGTTCTAAAGAAAGTTCTTCTGTCCAAGGAAGAGCTTTTTTGTTTTTGGCAGAGTATGTTGTATAAAGCAAATATAACAATATTTCTCCTAAGTCATAGTAGTCCTGCTGTTGCAGTTCTTGCTTATTGAATGAAGAATTAAATGAGGTCTGAAGTGAGTCAGCTGCAGCTCCATGCTTTGATAAACCAAAATCGATCAAAAAAAGCTCCTGTTTGTTTAGCAAAATGTTTGGAATACGTAAATCTTGATGGTAAATGTTGTTCTGATGAAGGTAATCTATTAATCCAAGCAGTCGTGAGAGAAGGAGTAAAGACTCTTTCTCATTAAATGTTTTTTTGTTTAAAAAAATTTGGTCTTCCAGGTTATCCCCGTCAATAAGATTCATGGCATAAAACAAATAGTTATCATGTGTAAAAGCTTCAAATAGTGTTGGGATACTTCTATGGTTCAGCAAACGTAACACGGAAACTTCATTTTCAAACAATTCAATGTCTTTTTTGCTATGACGCTTGCTCGGACGAAGCTGTTTGATTACTTTATTGTCGTGTGTCTTTAGATCATGACAAAGATAAACGATTCCATAGCTTCCAGTTCCTATAACGCGGAAAATCTTATAGCGATCATGTAAGACTGTTCCTCTTTTCATCGGTTTGTCTGCAAAAAACTGATAAAGCTTCCGAATGGCACGCAAATCGAAACTCTCCTCCCTTCTATGGATTTTCATTCATGATTATTAATCGAAAAAGCCTCATGAAGATGTTTTTTTGTTGGAAACGGATCAAACTTTTATGATGCCGTTATCACAAGATATCATAATAAACCTAATGGATGATAACAAATAATTTACATTATGAGGGACGGTATTTAGCGCTATATTTTTCCAAGTGATTTATACTGTTCAATAGAGCATTCAAAATAAGGGCAGTATTGGCAGGCTAACATCTAAAACAATAGGGGAATGACAATGAGTGAGCAATGGACAGATGATTTACAAGTCTCCCAAGTACGTATGGCGAGACCGACGGATCAGTTATCGGAAATAGAGCGGTTTTATTGTGAAGGAGTCGGATTACACAAAATCGGTTCATTTACAGGACATCAGGGATATTCGGGTCTTATGCTAGGTTTGCCAAATGCCAGCTACCATTTGGAATTTACAGAGCATGTTAATGGCAGCCCATGTCCTGCTCCGACAAAAGATAATCTTCTTGTATTGTATATTCCGGATATAGAAAAGATCGAACGCATCAAAATAAGATTAGAACAAATGGGGTATCCAGAAGTTGAACCAGAGAATCCCTATTGGGCAGAAAAAGGGACAACTATTGAAGATCCGGATGGGTGGCGTGTTGTGCTCATGAATACAGAGGGATATAACTTTTCTATAGCCTTGCTATGCTAACATGATCGTACTCCATTTTCCTTTTTTAGACACTTATGCTACAATATCTTTACTAAAACATAGAAGGGATGATGGGTGGACGATGGACAAATAATCTTATTTTCAACATTTGAAATCGCATATTTCAAATCATACGAAATAGGATTAGTCTGCCCATTTTCTATATACTGTACAGCTATTTGAATCAAATAGCTTATTTGAGCAACGTAAAAATGCGACTAATCCTTCCAAATCAATTGGGAGGATTTTTTTGTCCTCCCTTTAAAAGAGAGAGGGATCAATTATATGAAAGAGCTATGTAAACTGCAGAATATTAACTTTGAACTAACGGATTTTATGGTTTTTGAAGGCGTAATTGCCAGCATCCAGCAAGGAGAGATCATCGGAGTTATTGGCAAAAATGGGGCTGGGAAATCTACTTTGCTGAGGATAATTAATAATGACTTGGTTCCGACGGCAGGACAGATCCGATGGCTGCAGCCGAACGTGAAAGTCGCTTTCGTTGAACAAGAACAAGAATCGTATTCCTTTGGAGAAGTGACCTCTTTAGAAGAGACCTTGCTAAAAAAATGGCAAGTACCAGCCCGCCATTTTTCGCAATTAAGCGGCGGAGAAAAGTTGAAAGCGCGATTGGCGAAGGGGCTTTCTGAAGATGCTCATCTTTTATTATTAGATGAACCAACTAATCATCTCGATGAACAAAGCACTGAGTTATTGATTGAGCAAGTGAAGAACTATAAAGGCACGATCATTTTCGTTTCCCATGATCGTTATTTTTTAGATGCGGTTGCCACAAAAATATGGTCGATTGAGGGGAAACAGCTAATTGAGCATAGAGGAAATTACACCAGCTATATGGACGCTCGCCAACAAAAAAGACTGACTCAGCAACGCGAATATGAAAAGCAGCAAAAAATGGTTGAGCGCATTGAATCACAAATGAAAGAACTCACTTCCTGGTCGAAAAAAGCCCATGCTCAATCGACGAAACAGGAAGGTTTCAAAGAGCACTATCGAGTAAAGGCAAAGCGGATGGATGCGCAAGTAAAATCAAAACAAAAGCGTCTTGAGAAAGAATTGGAAAAGGCCAAGGCAGAGCGGGTTGAACCAGAATATGAAGTGCACTTTTCAATGAAAGCGAGCAACAGGACAGGAAAGCGGTTTTTGGAAGTTAAAAACTTAACCAAGGCGTTTAGCGGACGTCCATTATTTGAAAATGCCAACTTTACCATTCAGCACGGGGAGAAGGTGGCAATTACAGGTCCAAATGGCAGCGGCAAAACGACTTTATTAAAAGTGATCGTTGGCGAGGAAACGGCAGAAGGAAAGGTGTGGGTTTCTCCTTCTGCCACCATTGGTTATTTAACACAGGAGGTCTTTGATTTACCACTTGAACAAACACCGGAACAGCTATTTTACCAGGAAACTTACGAAGCAAGAGGCCGGGTTCAAAATGTCATGAAGCATTTGGGATTCACAGCCTCTCAGTGGAAAGAACCCATTGAAAACATGAGCATGGGTGAGCGTGTAAAGTGCAAGCTGATGGCGTATATACTAGAAGAAAGAGACGTCTTAATTTTAGATGAGCCAACGAATCATCTTGACTTGCCTTCACGTGAACAGCTGGAAAGCACTTTAGCTCAATATGACGGCACCCTGCTTGTTGTTTCCCATGATCGCTACTTTCTTGAGAAAACGACAAGTAGTAAATTAGTCATAACAAATAACAGCATCCAAAAGCAATCGAAAGAAAATCCTAGAGAAAGAGATAATCGGGAAGAGTTGCGCCTAAAGCTGGAAACAGAAAGACAAGAAGTTTTAGGAAAGCTTAGCTTTATGACTCCAAACGATGAAGCATACAAGGAGCTTGATTTGAGATTTAAAGAGCTGACGAGGCAAATAAAGGAGCTTTCGTAAGGAGTAGAGTTCGCCTGCATAGATGTGTGAGAATTGTAAAGAGCTAATAAAGTTATGTAATTTTGGTATGAAGATATAAGAGCCTTGCTACATTTTATTGTGTAGTAAGGCTCTTTAAAGTTATTTACTTTTTATCCATCTAAGTATATTTGCGCTCAAAATCAATAATAAAGCCGTTTAATTCTTCTTCAACTAAAGCCCCCGATCGTATGATTAGATTAGCCAATATTATATTGGTTGTCCTTTTTGTTTAGGTCCTAGAATACTAATGGTAGCTGAGGTAGAACGCAAGCACCTGTAGGATTTAGACCTGACAGCTAAAAGATGCCAAAAAAGCCAGCTCGGCGCATTACCCATTAGTACTATTGTTCACCACGCCGGAAATCTTCCATCTGTTTCCGTACTATTGCTGGGGATTTTAGCAGGATATGTTCACCTTTATCATTGCAGGTGAAGATTCCTTTGAAAACTTCGGGCATGGCATCGTACTGTTTCTCTAACTGTTCATTAAATTTTTTGAAACAGTCATAAGGGTATTTTTCCAGCAGGTAGGGTATCAAAAAAGCTGATCGCAAGATTTCATATTCCTCATAATTATATGGTGTACTTTCAGGACGCTTTTTTAAGATTTCCAACATCTTGTTCATTAAAACGGCAACTTCTTCTTCGCTTGCAAAGGCAGCATATCCTCTAATGGCAGTAAGCCGCATATCCAAATATCGTTCTTTTTTATATGCTTTTAGAAAAAAGTCCTTTCCGTCCTCTGGCAAGTCAAATATCAATTGCTTTAATAAGGCATTACGTTTGGCAATATCCTTTGTATTAAAATATGTTTCCGTTTTTCCTTCGTCCATATATCTCATCTCCATTTACGGTTGGTGAGGTTACAACTTATTTTTTCGGAGCGATTTAGTTCAGATACGGTAAGGGAGGTTAATCGTTGCTGTGTTTCTGTTGCTTCGAGAACGTACCATTTCCCCTTTTTATACTTACTAGAACCTTTTGAAAACGATTATTTATTCTTTAAATATCAAATTATACCTCCCATGACTTTTATGTTTTATATATTCTTTTCGATAATAAGGTTATTAAGGCCTCTATTCTAGTTGTACTAAACTGCCCTGTTCGTCCAATAAAAATTAAACAACCTTAATGTCACTTAATAAGAATGGGTACTAAAACGATTCCTTCGCTATTTTGTTGAAATTTCTCTTTTTGGGAATGTAGATTAACAACGGATAGGCTGATTTCGTTATGATGTTGTTTTCCGTAATTAGGTAAACATAATTTACAGGAACTAAAGGCAAAATGATAATAACAAATTACTTAACTTATGGATGTTCATGGAAAGAAAAGGTGATGAAATGGAACTGTCCAACGAAAATCAGACATATCATGCTGGGGATATTGTCTATGTTTTCTATCGTAATCCACATACTCAGGATGTAGCCAATATACAGGCGGCAGCGGTCGTAAATGATCCTGACAATTCCAATGAATTAGCTCTGTTTTTATATGAAAATTATTATCCGCTGTCAAGTGAGATGGCTATTTATCCGACAGAAGAAGAGGCAAAGCAAGCTTACCATTACTATTATGGAATGGAATCAGAGGGGAGATTGGAATGAATAAACCATTTAACCCTAAGCTTGTATATTTTGAACCTGATGCATTGGAGTATCCATTAGGCAAACAGCTGAAAGAAAAATTCGAAAAGATGGATGTCGAAATTCGATATACGACCTCTCACAATCAAGTAAGAAATCTTCCAGGTGAAAATGACTTTCAAAGATACCGAGTGGCCAAGTCTACACTAGTCGTTGGGATTAGAAAAACCCTAAAATTTGATACATCCAAACCTTCTGCAGAGTATGCCATTCCTTTTGCGACAGGATGCATGGGGCATTGTCATTATTGTTATTTACAAACGACGATGGGAAGCAAGCCGTACATCCGCACATATGTAAATGTGGACGAAATATTGGAAGCTGCTGATACGTACATGGCAGAACGCGCTCCTGAAATCACAAGGTTTGAGGCATCTTGTACATCTGACATCGTGGGGATTGATTATTTGACCCATACATTAAAGCGGGCGATCGAGCATTTTGGAGAGTCGGAGTATGGGAAGTTAAGGTTTGTAACAAAATTTCACCATGTAGATCACTTGCTCGATGCGAAGCACAACGGAAAGACAAGGTTTCGCTTTAGTGTGAACGCCGATTACGTAGTCAAGAACTTTGAGCCGGGCACTTCTCCTCTAGAAAAGAGAATTGAAGCGGCAGGAAAAGTCGCAAGAGCTGGGTATCCACTTGGGTTTATCGTCGCTCCCATTTATCTTCATGAAGGATGGGAGGAAGGATACCTTCATATGTTTGAGCGCTTGGATGCCGAATTGCCGCCGGAAGCAAGGAAGGATTTGACGTTTGAGTTTATTCAGCATCGTTTTACAAAGCCAGCTAAAAGAGTCATTGAAAAAAACTATCCCATGACAAAATTAGAATTAGATGAAGAGAAAAGAAGGTATAAATGGGGAAAGTACGGAATTGGAAAATACATTTATCAAAAAGAAGAAGAAGAGGATATAAAAAATCATCTTTATTCCTATATGGAAAAGTTCTTCCCAGATGCAAAATTAGAATATTTTACGTAAAAGATGAATGGATTTTTTTGCAGGCAGGAAAGAACGACAAAAGGCAAGCGACTGTAGAAGTCTATATGAAAAGCAAAGGCCCCGGCTTCCTTGAAGCCAGGGCCTTGTTTTCTTAAGCTAGTTTTTTAATATTGATCTTTTGTCCTTGTTTGCGTCGCTCCCTGAATTCAGCTGTTGCTGTAAAGAGAACGTCTGTAGATGAGTTAAGGGCCGTTTCGAAAGAGTCCTGCAGAACCCCTACAATAAAGCCTACACCTACTACGGTCATTGCTACATCATTTGAAATGCCAAACAGGCTACATGCCAGTGGAATAAGCAGCAAGGAACCGCCGGCTACTCCTGAAGCACCACAAGCACATACAGCGGACAGTACGCTTAGAATAATAGCTGTAGGAATGTCCACTTGAATGCCCAGTGTGTGAACTGCGGCAAGCGTCAAAACAGAAATAGTAACAGCAGCACCAGCCATATTGATCGTTGCACCCAGAGGGATGGATACAGAATAAGTATCCTTGTCTAAATTTAATTTTTCACACAGTCTCATATTGACTGGAATGTTTGCTGCTGAGCTGCGCGTGAAGAAGGCGGTAATACCGCTTTCTCTTATACATTTAAATACGAGTGGATAGGGGTTTTGGCGTACAGCTAAAAATACAATGACGGGATTGATGACGAGAGCCACAAAAAGCATACAGCCAATTAAAACGGCAAGTAATCTTCCATAGCTGAGTAAAGCATCTACTCCGTTCGTCGTAATGGATTCAAAGACTAACCCCATAATTCCTAATGGGGCAAACTTAATAATCCATGTCACAATTTTAGATACGGCATCTGAAAAATTAGAAATCACTGTTTTGGTAGTGTCAGAGGCATGTTTTAACGCCACGCCTAGAAGAACAGCCCAGGATAATATGCCAATATAGTTAGCATTAGTAAGGGCATTTACTGGGTTATCCACCACATTCAACAGCAGCGTTTTTAGCACTTCAGAAACACCGCCGGGAGCTGCCAAGTCTTCTGTAGTCTTGGCTAGCGTTAAATTGACCGGGAATATAAAACTTACGATAACAGCGATAAGACCAGCTAAAAAAGTTCCCAAAAGATAAAGCACGATGATAGATTTCATATTTGTCTTTTGCCCGCTCTTATGCTGAGCGATCGCTGACATAACTAGAAATAACACTAATACAGGTGCAACGGCTTTCAAAGCACCTACAAATAATGAGCCTAAAATCACAACAGGTTTTGCTGCTTCTGGAATTGTTAGAGCTAGAACGATACCAACAATCAGCCCAATAATGATTTGTTTTACTAGACTCAATTGATTCCACTTCTTAAATTGATTTTTCATAGACATCTCCTCTAATGGTTTAAGAAAAACTGCTACATTCAGTAAAATGCATGGCTATCCATTGGAAAGAATGAACAATTGCGGTACCTAAATGAAATAAAGATCTGTCATTTTACATTTTTAGCAGAGTTCTGATCAGTAAAATTATAGTGAATATTTAGATTTATTACAATAGTATTTTAAGGAAATATTACTCATCTGAACATTTGTGTAAGATAGAGAAATAAATGAATACTAGATTAAGAGGAGAAGGGGAATAGGTAATGAGTAACGAGGAAGAGGAATAGGATTTGAAAAGGCGTAAGATTCATTGTAGGAGGCAAACATGAATTTTCAAATGGAAGAAGCGATTGAGATACTGGCGCGTACACCACATACGTTGGAGTGTTTTTTATCTGGTTTATCTAAAGACTGGTTACAGTGTAACGAAGGAGATGGAACGTGGAATGCTGGTGAAGTGGTGAAGCATCTCATTGAGGGAGAAAAAGAAAACTGGCTGCCAAGGCTGGAAATGATCCTTCAGGAAGGTGAAGCTGCCCCCTTTCCATCATTTGATCGTTTTTCACATTTAAATGAAGGTACTGAGAAGCCGATAGAACAAAGTTTGCTTGAATTTAAAAAGGTTAGAGCACAAAATCTGACCAAACTGAAGGCACTTATTGAGCCGGAATTGCACCTTGAATTAACGGGCATACATCCCGAATTCGGCAGAGTAAAGCTGAGGGAGTTACTCTCTGCCTGGGTGGTTCATGACTTGACGCATATTTCTCAAATTGTACGGGTCATGGCCGATAGATACAGAGGTGATGTCGGACCCTGGCAAGAATACTTGGGTATACTAAAAAAGTAATCTTAACAGGGGAAAAGTTATCTATAGAAAATAAAAAAGAGCCTACTTTTGACTGCTCTCTTGTCAAAGCAGGTTCGTTTAGTTGAAAAGCAAGAGTTTACATGCGGGAAGTTTGATGATTTGTATATGTATTCGTTATTGAAAGGTGATAAAACACAGTAATAATAAAAGAGCAATCGGATTATCAATTACTATCTTTATCTGTTCACGTGAATATAAAGACAGTAAATAAGCTTACAAAAGTGGAGGTAGAGCGTGTACGTTTTAAATATTGAAAATATGTTTTCTTTGTCAACAGAAGAAGTGGAGTATGAAGCGCGTGATAAAGAAATTGAACAGCAAAAACAGCAGCTATTTTATTATTTTTTGCGGCGGGCTGCCACATTGCGTGTACAAATGGACATTCATCACCGTGAACTTAAACGGTTGCTGCAAGCTCTTGATGCAAAAGGCGAAACGGCTAGGAAGAAAAAGATGGCCTATGGAAAATACGAACTAACAATTCAGTTATCACCGGTAGTCGTTGACGGTATTTTAAGATATGAAGAAGCTTTTACGCCTGCGTGTTCTCTTTGTTTTTTAGACCATCAAGGCAAAATCATGGCGCTGCTTGATCATGGTGTCATTTTCTATGAGTTGTCAGCTGATTTGCCGGACGTGAACTATATAGAAGTAGATAATGAACCTATTTATTTAGACATTTATCGTGATAATGATGCGGCTCTTATCGAAGTAAGGAATGCTGCGCATCCATTAGGCATTTGGAATTGGGCAGATGACTATACGAAGGCGACGGAAGAGACAGCAAAGGCATTAGCAAAAAAGCTATTTGATTATCCGTTTTATCTCCACTTTGAGGCATATGATGACATGAAGGAACAGTTGTTAAAGGAGTGGCAGCCGTATCAGATTCGGTATCAGGATTCCAAACGAACGGTTTTAACGATGACAGCTTTGAAAGTATACAGTGCGGAAGTACCGGCATTTTCATTGGCGATCTGTGATGAGGCAGCGCTTGAAAAAGTATTTAAGGAATTGTTTTATTTGCCAATCCAAAATGAAGCTTTTACCCTTTCACAATGCGAGCAGATGCATTATCAAAGAGGCTATCAATTTGTTGATTTAAAAGAAGATGAAGCCATCATTGCTTTTGCACATGACGCTCAAGGCTGTGTGGTATTTAGTAATAAGGCAAGTGTCAGTGAGCCTGCACACATTAAGCAATTCATACCGAATAGCTTGATTGTACAGGTGACTTAAATATATGCTTTCTAGATAAAGGTCGATGCTCAAAAAAGCAGTATCGACTCTTTCTTTGCCCGTAAGTAGAGACTAATACTTGATTTTCGCGGCTAAGAGATCGGAATTTAAAGTGTTTTCCATATAATGTATAATCGAAATAGGCGGGAGGGATATTATGGTTAAATCTATAAAGGGACAATTGATTCTATCAATATTAGTATCAATTGGATTTATGTACACAGTATTTTCATATATCGAATTCACGGAAGAGGGGCGGTTTTCCAAAATACTCTTTTACTTTGTGTTGATTTCATCCGTGTACAATACCGGTATGCTAACTGAAAAGTATCTTCAGCAAAGGAAAAAGAAATCTGTTTAATGAGCGGGATTTCCGATAACACCCTGTTATTTACACAGGATGTTATCTTTCAGTCAAGAATATGACAGCTTAGTTGTCCGAGGGAATATAAAGAAATGAGCGATCAAGTTAGAAAAGCTTTACTATCTTTCTAATAATGATTCAGTTGAAATATATAAGGATGGGGTACGAATGAGTAAACGATGTGCATGGGTAACAAAAGAACCGTTATACATTGAATATCATGATAAGGAATGGGGTGTACCAGTTTACGATGATAGATTACTGTTTGAAATGCTATGCCTGGAAGGGGCACAGGCGGGACTTAGCTGGTGGACCATTTTACAAAAAAGAGAAAATTACCGAAAAGCTTTTGATGATTTTGAAGCGGAAAAAATAGTCGATTATACAGACGAAAAATTGCAATCATTACTAGAAGACAAAGGAATTGTCCGAAACAAATTAAAAATCAAAAGCGTGGTAACGAATGCCGAGGCATTTTTGAGAATGAAAGAAGAGTACGGTTCATTTTCTAATTACATATGGGGATTCGTGGACCACCAGCCAGTCGTTAATTGGTGGAAAACAGCAAAAGAAGTCCCTGTTTCAAATGCCATCAGCGACAAGATGAGCAAACAGTTAAAGAAGGATGGATTTAAATTTGTGGGCAGCACCATTTGCTATTCGTATATGCAAGCGGTAGGAATGGTTAATGATCATACATTGGAGTGCTTTTGTCATCCATCTTATATGAGAACACTGTCTTAGGGGCTGGGTTTTATCTAGGAGCCGTATAGGTAGCGATGGTAGATAAAATGTAAATATTATTTTTAGAAGTTAGTTCATAAGAAATAACAAGTTGAAAGTCCCGGTTATTTTATAAAAAATCAACCATCTATGAAAAGAATATTTACCGATAGCCGTTGGCTATCGGTTTTATTTTACAATCGGTTTCTATCTGAATTAGAGCGAGACATAAAAATAATGAAATTTCATGAGCCTAATTTTATGTTTTCAGGATGGTAAGGATGAAGCATGGTTTCCAATAATTTATTATCCTATAATTTAATTGTAATGAATTTAAAGGAAATAGAGTTAATTTATGTAACGAGAGGCTTAAGGCGCTTGTAAGCCTTTTGTTATTATCTTTGCAAAGAAGGAGGATCTAGTTCGATGAAAGAAATTATTGCAGTAAAGGAAATCCCCTCGTTTAAGACGCGTTCGGACGAATTTAATCCATATGCCTGGTGCAAACAGATGCTGGAGAAAAATCCGGTAATGTACCATGAAGAAACCCATACGTGGAATGTCTTTAAATACGAGGATGTAAAGCGTGTGATTAGCGATTATGAACATTTTTCCAGTGCTCGCACTCGTACGACAATTGCTGTTGGGGTGGACAGCAAAGATGGATTTGCGCCTGACAAGACGAATCTCATTGATGCTGATCCACCGGAGCATAGAAAGCGTCGTTCGTTACTATCGGCAGCTTTTACACCTAGAAGTCTTAAAAACTGGGAACCTCGCATTCAAGAAATTGTAGATGAGCTCATTGCACAGTTAGGAACAGACACTGAAATTGAAATTGTCCAATCACTAACGAGCCAGCTTCCCATCATTATCATGTCTGACTTGATGGGCGTTCCCTCGAAAGACCGGTTACTGTTTAAGAAATGGGTAGATACTTTGTTTCTGCCTTTTAAAAAAGAAGAGCAAGAAGACATTAATAAAAAGAAACAGGTGGCCGCGAGGGAATATTATGAATATCTGTACCCTATTGTCGTGCAGAAAAGGCAACAGCCGGCAGATGATATTATATCTGATTTGCTAAAAGCAGAAGTGGATGGAGAGACCTTTACGGATGATGAAGTGATAAGGACGACGATGCTCATTTTGGGAGCGGGGATTGAAACAACAAGCCACCTGCTGGCTAATACGTTTTATTCTTTATTATATGACAACAATAAGGTCTACGAAGAACTGCATCATCATCCTGAACTGGTGCCGCAAGCAATAGAGGAGATGCTCAGATATCGTTTTCAATTATCTAAAATAGATCGCACGGTAAAGCAAGATAATAATCTGTTGGGAGTGAATCTGAAAAAAGGAGATGTGGTGGTTGCCTGGCTGAGCGCGGCGAATTTAGATGAAGAGATGTTTGAACATCCGTTTACAGTGGACATTCACCGGCCAAACAACAAGAAACATGTCACATTTGGAAACGGCCCGCATTTTTGTTTAGGAGCACCGCTTGCACGTCTGGAAGCAAAGGTTGCTCTCACCTCTTTTGTGAAGAAATATTCACGTATTGAGCCGATAGCTGATTTTCATTTAGAAGAACATTTAACCGATTCAGCTACTGGTCAAACACTGACCACTCTTCCATTTAAGGCATTTGTTCATAAGGATATGGCTGACCCTGTACAAAAATAGTAACGGGTTTACTTGTGGGGTGCAAAACAGCAAACCGCATGTAATATCTAACGATTAATCGTAGTTGTTTCATCTATACATTTACAGTATATTTCATAGAAAAAGGCTTAGAGAAAAATCTAAGCCTTTTTCTATATTTATGTTTACTTCTTACTTTTTTGCATTTCCTCGCTGGTTCCTGCGGCAGTTTTTGATGATTTCCTCGTTACTTTTTAGCAAGCAGCGTACTTGCTTTGTTCTCAAGGCTGACGGGAATGCTCTTTCCGACTGTTACGCGGCGGACTACCCGGTGATGGTCTTCGTAATCGGCGACAGCATAATGCTGAGTCGCTAAGTTATCCCAAATAACTACATCACCTTCTTGCCATTGCCAGCGCACGGTGTTTTCCAGCCTTGTTATATAAGATTGAAAGAGGCTGATCAACTTCTCGGATTCGCTCGTTGAGTAGCCGTCTATCTTTCCGGCAAAGCCCCCGAGCAGCAAATGTTTTTTGCCTGTTTCTTTATGAACGTGAACGACAGGGTGCTGTGTCTGATAAATAGTCGATTCAAAGACAGCACGGTATTTCTTGGCTTCATCATTTAATGAATGAGACCTGTTGAAATTGGCATAATCGAATTCATTCGTGTGAATCGCCCATAGCTGCTCTGCTAATGTTTTCAGCCCCTCGGGCAGGTCCTCATACGCTGAATTTGTATTTGCCCAGACAGTGTCTCCGCCCACTTGCGGGATCGTCACCCCTCTTAAAATAGAATAAGCTGGTACTTCCGGAACGAAAGTGACATCTGTATGCCAATGGTTCGCTTTGGCTCCTAAGCGGGAGTCTAACTCAAAGATATAATTTGTCTCGTCTTTCACTGGGACAGTCGGATGGGCATAAGGTTCGCCTAGCAGTCTGGCAAATGCCTCCTGGCTTTTATCATCCACATGATGCTGCCCTCTAAAAAAGATCACTTTGTATTCATCTAACGCTTTTTTGATTTCATTGAAAACAGCAGTATCCACATTTGCGCTTAATTGAACTCCTTGAATTTCTGCTCCAATTCTTCCTGCCGCCGGGACCACCTGAATTTGTTTTGTTGGAATAGTTGTCACGATAAACATACTCCTAAAAATTTTTTATTTTTTGAATGCCGCATTGATATATTTATTGTTTATATGAT
Source organism: Bacillus sp. PK3_68 (assembly GCF_003600835.1). Lineage (NCBI taxonomy): Bacteria > Bacillati > Bacillota > Bacilli > Caryophanales > Bacillaceae > Bacillus > Bacillus sp. PK3_68. The sequence goes on from NZ_NQYC01000001.1 coordinate 2,885,033, forward strand.
CTTTAAATTGAAATTCTCGTTTAATGTAGCCTACCTTTGCTAACGTTTTAATTGAATCTTGCTGGGCTTTAATTCCTTGTTCTGTATAGAACATATTTGGGGGTTCAGCGGTAATGATTTTCTTTACCATCTCAACCGGCAATTTTGTTTCTGCTGAATAGATTTCTGCTGCTTTATCGGGGTTTTCAATTTGCCAATCCGCCGCTTTTTTATAGATTTTTAAATAAGCTTCGACTATATCGGGGTGTTCTTTGCCAAAGTCTGTGCGGGCGATGATGCCGCCCGGGGCCAATATTTTCCCGTTTACTTTCAGTTCGATAGCTGTTCCTTTGTCGACGTTATTAGTGATATAGGGGTTCCATGTAGCCCATGCGTCTAATTGCTTTGTTTCAAAGGCCGCCTGGGCATCGTCCGGCTGCAGATTGATAATCTTCACATCATTTATGGATAAGCCGTGATTCTTCAAAGCCTTAATTAAATACACATGGCCCGTTGTTCCAGCAGCTACTCCGATTCTCTTTCCTTTTAAGTCCTCAATTTTCTCTACTTTTCCATTAGTCGGCACGATGATTCGTACGGCGGATTCTCCAGTTCCGGTTTGCCCAATTACTTCAAATGGAAGTTTTTTTTCGAGGCCAGCTATGAGCGCTCCGTCGCCAAGAAAAGATAAGTCAACTCGATTGGAAGCAAGTGATTCTAATAAAGGCGGTCCGCTCGGAAACTCACTCCATTTCACTTTGACATTATATTTGGCGAACTCTTCCTCGAACCAGCCTTTTTCTCTCCCGATAATGAGAGGGTTCAGACCGCCGTTAATGGCGACATTTACTTCGGTTGGTTCGTTTTTTTTCGTTAAGTTTGATCCTGAAGCTAAGCTGCATCCTAATAAGCTGGCGGCACTTACGATAAAAAACAGGACCGCTAACCAATAATTGCTATACTTCTTCATATACTCCCTCCTTTAATTTTTATTTAGCACATAGATTTACTTGGTTTACCGGCAAAAAAAGAGACCCAATAAAGAACATAAAAGGTTGTTCTTTATCGAATCTCTGGTCGTCCAGTCGGTTCACTTTTCATTTATTCAAATAGTCTCATGTGCTTGAATGCATAGTAACACCAGACAAATTAAACTGTCAATACTATATTTAATAATTCTTATAAGTTTAGTAAGAATTAATAGTTGATAATGTTTAAAATAAGTGATAAGTTAATAATCAAATATTCAAACAGCTGTTGTTTATACAGTATCCAACTGAATCCACTAGACAACTGGAGATTCAGCGAAAGGGCTTAATTGCCCCTTCGTTGAGTCTCCTATTTTATTTTAGAAAGGATGATGACTCATTATGGTGACTACGCTGGAAATTCATCGTGTCAGCAAAACGTTTCAAAATGAAAAGGAAAATGTCCGCGTTCTGGAGCATTTGACCCTTCCTGTTAAAAAAGGGGAGTTTGTAGCCGTTATTGGGCCGAGCGGATGTGGAAAGAGCACATTATTAAAGCTGATTGCCGGGCTGGATTCCGACTTTGAAGGCGACATCCTCGTAGAAGGAGAGAAAGTGAAAGGGCCTTCTAAAGACCGCGGGTTTATTTTTCAAGAGCACCGCTTGTTTCCCTGGTTGACTGCGGAGAAAAACATTGCAGGCAATCTGTCTCTTAAAGATCCGGATGTTCGCAACAGAGTAGGTGAGTTAGTTGAGCTCGTGAAGCTCACTGGATTCGAAAAGGCGTATCCCCGGCAATTGTCCGGAGGCATGTCCCAGCGCGTAGCCATCGCTCGCGCTTTGCTGCGCAATCCGAAAGTGCTTTTGCTGGATGAACCATTCGGCGCGCTGGACGCTTTTACCCGCACGCATCTGCAAGAAGCACTGCTGGAAATATGGAAGGCCAATCAGGCGACAATGGTCCTCGTAACGCATGATATTGATGAAGCGATCTTTCTGTCAACGAAGGTGGTAGTAATGGGAGCAAAGCCAGGACGGATTAAATCTGTCGTCCCCATTGATTTGCCTTATCCGCGAGGAGGGGCTTCGAAGTCATTTCAAGAATACAGAACTGTTATTTTAAAGCATTTGGATCATCAAGCTGCTGACATAGAAGACTGGAGTATTTAATAAAAGGGGAGAGCGATCATATGTCTACACACACAGTGGTACAAACTAAAAGCATGGTTATTAAAAAAGTAAAAGTAAAGAAGGGAGCGGTGATTTTCAGGGGAGCGGCTCTTCCGGCAATGGTCATCTTTTTGTGGCAGCTGCTCAGTTCGATGGGCCTTTTGCCGGCTCAGCTATTTTCCTCGCCCTTCCTGATTATCAGCCGTTTTATTGAATTGATTCGGTCGGGAGAAATAGCTGTTCATTTACAAATTAGTTTAACCCGCGCTTTTCTTGGCTTCGCTTTAGGCAGCTTTTTGGGCTTGCTCATAGGCATCATTGTCGGGATGAACAAAAAATCAGAACAATATTTGAACCCAAGTATCCAAATGTTACGAACCATTCCTTTGCTCGTTATCACGCCTCTGTTCATTATGTGGTTTGGTTTCGGCGAGTTATCGAAAGTGTTGCTTATTGCATTAGGGGCCTTTTTCCCTTTGTATTTACAAACCTTTTTAGGTATCCGTAATGTGGATAAAAAGTTATACGACGTGGCTCAAATCCTGGAGTACAGCCGTTTGGAGAAAGTAACGAAGCTGATGATTCCTGCTTCGTTGCCTAACATTTTGCTTGGCATCCGTTTGGCTTTGAGCACTGCATGGATGTGCTTAGTTGTTGCTGAGTTGTTAGGGGCGGATAAAGGAGTTGGCTTTATGATTCAGGATGCCCGTTCCTTTATGCAGACAGATACTGTGTTTGTAGGGATCATCATCTTTGCTTTAGCCGGCAAACTATCCGATTCACTTGTCAGGCTGCTGGAGAATCGTTTGCTGAAATGGCAGGATAGCTTTAAAGCTTAATGAAACAGTGAGAAGGAACACTACACAAGCTGCGCGAATCATTGCGCAGCTCAGGCTGTAGATAAACTCAATGACATTCGAATTGAACGGGGACTGTTGCTTTCTATTCCAGACGTTTCGCTTTCCGCGGGGCGGGCGGTGAGCCCGCAGGAGTCTTCGCGTTCTCCATTCGAATCAACAGGGTTTGCAAAGTGAGGGTAGGTGTACGACTATATGAACTTGGAGAGGCTATCTTTCTCTCGAATGGCTTTAAAGCTAACGAACAACCAAGAGGGGTTCGGAATGAGACGATTCCGAACCCCTTTTAGTTTTCATGTATTTACGAAAAATTATTTTTTACTGGTTGATTTCTTGTTAGTGGTGAAGCGATTTTTCTCTATGCTATCAATTTGAGTAATCTGACCATCATGTATAGTAATAACTAAAGAGCCATATTTAATATTTGTTAACATTTTTAAGATATAATTGATTTTTTCCTCTTCAATGTTTTCCATACATTTATCCCCTTGCACTTTTAATCCACTAGGAGTGCTTGTTTCCCAATAAGAAGATTTCTTTTACTACTGTATGTAGGCGTTCGCATGGCTACAACAACATAAAGAGTATGTGTCAAAAAAAGCTAACATAACAGAAAAACTCCTTTCTTTTTATAAAAAGATAGTTTTTTCTTAATTATTTAATAATAATTTTATTATTCCGATAAGTCAAGTTGGTTTTAAGGGTTGAGAATCATTTTTTCTTCAATAACGAAAAATCATTCTTGCTAAAAATCAATAAAAGAATCATAAAGATCGATCATGATTTTCTAATTATCAACGCTAGAAAGCAATTGATTTTCTAGGAAAGAAGTAGCTTTTGCAAGGTAGGTGAAACGTCTAGCAAATCAATAAATTTAAGAATGATCTGTGAGAAGATCGTATGATTTATCATTATTTTCCTTATTTTATCTTGAAAGTAAATAAATGTATATGCTATCTTTGTGTGGATTTTAAGAGGTTGATATTTATGGTGTATAGACCTATTTGAGGATAACTAAATTCAGAGTACTGAATGGAGAGATTGATATAAAGAGGTTATTCATTTTAACAGCGTTAATTCTTACTGTAGTAGCAGCCTATTATTTCATCTCAAAATGTAGTATGAAAAGTACCGGCTCAGAGGAATTAGTTGCGATTTCTAAGGCAGACAGGGAGGATCTTGATGTATCCAAACGAGAGTACTCAAGCTGGGCTTATAGGGCATTACTGGACGATTTTACGTTTAGGAAGGACATAAATTACCAATTGAAAATCGCAATTTTAGATAGCGGTATCGATGGCAACCATCCGGATTTAGCTGGCCGGATCAAGAAGGAATATAACGCCATTGACAATCATAACAGCGTAAAAGATGAGTTTGGTCATGGAACAGCTGTCGCTGGAATTATAGCAGCTAACCACAATGATAAAGGGATTAAAGGAATCAATCCGTTAGCGGCTATTTATTCAGTAAAAGTATCAAATGGTAAGGGGGTGAGTGAGGTTGCTTCACTAGTAAGAGGGATTGAATGGTGCATTAAAGAAAAGGTTCACATCATGAATATTAGCCTGGGCCTGTCCCGTAATAGTGAAGAGTTAAAGAGAGCTATAAATAAAGCGATCAAAGCAGGCATAGTAGTAGTGGCGGCCGCGGGGAACAATTATATGACTTGGACGGACTATCCCGCCCAGTATCCTAAAGTGATCTCTGTAAATGCAGTAAAACATGATTATGCTGTGGATGAAACTTATGCCGGGTATGGGAAAATAGATGTCGCGGCTCCAGGGGAAGCAATTTTAACAACCGTTCCTGGAGGCGGCTATAAAGTTTTCTCAGGCACCTCTATTGCTACAGCATACATAACAGGGATGGTGTCTTTAATCATGTCGGAGAATGAAGCTAAATTAAGGTCAATGGAAGGCGAGTCAAGGGTGGATGAAACCTTGTCTTTGTTAAAACGCAAAGCGATCCCGCTCGGAGAGGAGAAATCTTACGGAATGGGCTTCGTAAAATACTGATTGGAGGAATAAACAGTGAAAAAAGCCGGCAGTTTATTATTGATTATTGTATTCACGTTCTTCAGTGTATTCTGCTCTTCAGTAAATGCCCCTCATGCAGCAACAAATGATGAATTACAAGTTCAAAAATTAAAGAAGAAAGGCTTTAAAAACCCTAAGTTTTATAAAGATGCTAAGAAAACTCAATTTAAAGCACAAAAGAAACACAATAATAAAGAGTACGACATCATTGCCACTATGGAAGATAGCACAAAAAATGTGGTCCTTGAAGTGGAAAATGAGGGGAAGAGCAAGCCGGAAGTGTACCAGGTAGATATTCATGAAGCAGATGGTGACTTATTAGTAGCTACCTTTACAGACAAAGCTACCGGAAAGAAATATGAAGTGGATAATACAAAAGCGAAATCGAATTTTGCTTTTGTCATTCCTATAGGTATTGTGATAGGAGAAGCTCTTGTTGCCCATCTCTTAGCAGCGTCACTAGCCATTGTTGTAGCAGGGGTAACGTATGTAGCCGCTACTGAAGTTGCTTCTAAATTAAGAAAAAATAAGCGCTATGATCATTATGCTGCCAGTCTGAACAAAGCAAAGACAGCAATGTATATCGGACCTTCTTTAACTTACAATCAGGCAAAGTCCAAATTAAAAAAGGGAGATGTGTGGTCCATCTCTAAAAGTTTAGCAAGAAAGGTAGCCCAAGGTGCGGGAGGAAACCGAGTTCCTATTGGCCCGGAAATCCATAATAAAGATAAAAATGGAAAGGTGAAAAGCGGGAAATATTATTATCACTACCACACCTACAATAGAGCTGGCGGACACTCCTTTTATTAAAATATTATTGTATGAACGTTAAAATGCCGTCATCACATTGTATGATAAATATGATGTGATGACTTTTCTTATTAATCGAAAACTTTCAATTTTATGGGAAAGGGGCTTTTTTATGAGGGATGATTATGGTGTTTACCAGGATGTATTGAACAAGTACAAAAAATCAGGAACCGTTAAAAATTATACCTTGTCGGAGATCGTCCACATTTTAAAAAATGAATTTGGCATGATGGAATTTGATAAGAAAGAAGTGTCAGATTTGAAAAAGGATGAATTCGTCAACTTCAAGCAAATTCAATGCTGTTTGTACACAGAAGATAAAGAGATGTTAAAAAGGCTTCGCATTGAGCAAGATGATGATCTAGAAGAACCAGAAAGAGATTTATATAGAAACGAAAAGGAATTTGCACGGGCAGTCATGTATTACAAAATACAAAAAGGTGAACGAATGAACATTATTCTGGAAGGAAAAAAAGATTGCCTGACAAATTATACAGTACAGGGAGAGTCAGAATATATTTATAGACTCTTATATATACTTAGAGGGGCAGAGGAAGAAGAGCTTCAACTCTAATGGATAGATGATCATGCCGTCGTACTTTTTGGAATAATAGCTAGGAGCCAGGTGAATGAAATGACACAATTCTACTATCTTTCTGCTAAGCGGCCTTTAGATACAGGGACATTTGGCGAAGTGAAGAAGCTTTCTAAAAAAGGAAACTATGTATTCGAAACTACGGTGGATGAAGCATCCATCACAATTAAAAAGCTGGAAGACGGTGCTGTCTCGAATTTATCTTATCCTTATCAATATGAGGTACTGACACATTTAGGCGACTTTGGTGTGAATAAGGATCATATAAATGAATGGGACAGAAAATGTCTACAAACTTTATTAAATTACTTGAAAACCGCCATTAATCAAAGTTTTGTACTGGAATTTTATACGGCATGGGCGGGAGAAGAAGAACAAAGCTTAGAAAAAGAACGGGAAATAACGATCGATGAGTTGACTGGTCCCGATCAATTAAAGCTGAGAAATAGAGAAAAGCTAATCGTATATCGTCAAAAATATTATTAATTGAGCAAAAGAAACGGTGCAGTTCGAAAATAGTTTTTACTAACTATTGAGCTGCCGTTTATTTTTGTCTTTGTCATGACGGGTTTCACTTTTTCTGCTCTCCCTGCGGATGTCTATTCATTTCTTCTTCTATTATGACGTGATACACTTTTTATAAAGGGAAACAAAGGAGGAATGACAAATGGGTCAATTACAAGGAAAAACAGCTATTGTAACAGGGGCAAGCAGTGGAATTGGTTTGGCGATTGCGAAAGAACTAGCGGGTGAAGGGGCCAATGTCGTCTTGGCCGCTCGCCGGATAGAAAAGTTGCAAGATCTGGAAAACGAAATTAATCAAAGCGAGAGTGCAAAAGCCCTAGCTATTCAAACAGATGTAACTAATACAGAGGATGTCCAGCAGCTAATTCAGAAAGCTCAAGAAACATTTGGACAGGTAGATATTTTGGTGAACAATGCCGGCCAAATGCTTGCGTCAACTATACGGTCAGGGGAAGTAGAAGAATGGGACCGAATGATTGATGTCAACATTAAAGGCGTACTTTATGGAATCAATGCGGCATTGCCGTCCATGCTTGAACAGATGAGCGGTCATATTATAAATATTGCCTCAGTTTCTGGTCTGGAAGTAACTAAAATGAGCACCGTTTACAGTGCAACAAAATTTGCTGTCCGTGCCATTTCTACGGGGCTGGAAAAAGAACTTGCCAGGACGGGCGTTCGTGTGACTAACATTTCCCCTGGTATGGTAGATACACCTCTAAGCCGCAGTGGAAATGACCGAAAAAAATTAGAGGCGGCTGATATCGCACGAGCCGTCGTATATGCAGTCACTCAACCTGATTATGTAAATGTCAATGAAATCACAGTTCGACCTGTCTAGAAACACTTGCTGAAAAGGCGCCTCCCGCTCGTCCAGCTTTTATTCTTTAGCGCTGACATACCTCTTCTTTTATGTGAAACCGCCCTTGCTATAAGGGCGGTTTTTATTGTGAAAATAACTGAAAAAACAGCCAGGCTCTTGTTGGATAAAGAAGTATTTCTCTGTCGGAAGGGAAGGGATTACAAAGGGTTTTGTCTATAACTTTTCTGATAGCACTGACAAGAACTGCCAAACTATCTGTTTTTCCCTTCCTATACTAAAAAAAGAGGAATCTGTTACCGGGTTCTATTTTATTTGGGAGGTTTTTGTATGAGAAAGCTGAGAGCATTTTCGAAAATCTTTGCGCCGATCTGTGTCAGTGCATTGCTTCTCACCGGCTTTAACGGCAGTCCGGCAGCAGCGTCGACTGTAGTCAATCCACCAATCGCAGAAGAGAAGGCTACATTGGTCACTATTTATTTGAAGGACAAAAAGTCGCTAGACAAGCTTGTTAATGAAGGGTTTGATCTGGTCGAGCATGTACATGAACAGAACGGAAAGCTCGAAATAGACGCTGTTGTGACTGACAGAGAACTGCAACAGTTAAAGGAGAAAGGCTATCAGGTTGAAACAGTAACGACTCAGGAACAAGTACAGAATATTTTAATCCAGCGCCAGCAAAAGGTGGAAGAGGAAGCAAAACTAACTGCAGCGGCAGATGAGATTAAGATTTTGAGAGCCAACTATTTTGAAAGCCAAAAAGAAACGTTTCTGTACATAGAAGCCAAATCTAACGCAGGAACGGTAGCAAGTGTCATATTGAACGCTTCCTGGAAAGAGAAAGGAACGAGCCAAACGGCTACTTTGCAGAAAGTTGAGGATGCAGGAGCTTACCTGTACCATTCTTTGCTTATTCCTGTTGAGAAAGTCCCGAATGAAGTAACGGTAACAAGCAATCAGGGCGGAAAAACAGCTAAAAAAGTGACAGAATGGGTCGGCGGCGGTAAGCCAGATAAGCGGAACAAGCATTATGTTTCGGACTTTGTAGACCATTATATGAATCCGACGGAAGTGACCGATAGAATTGAAGCGCTAGCGAAAGAATTTCCGAAGCTTGCAGAAGTTGTAGAAATGCCGAATAAGACGAACGGGTATCGCAGAAAAGCGCAAAATATTGCCGGCAAAAAAGAAAATCATTCGTCTATCGTCATTTCTTCAAAGGTATGGGGCCATGAGGGTGGAAATGATGTAATGATAGAACTGGCTAAGCCGAGTGAGAAAGGGGCTCCTTTAAAAGTAACGGTCGATGGCTCGAAAGTAAATGTTTCGTTGGCGACCGACGAGAGTGGACAAGCAATCAGCACGGGCAATCAAGTAAAAGAAGCGATTAATCAAACTGCTGGGTCCCTTGTGACAGCAAGCAAAGCCTATCAATCTACTGGAAATGGTGTGATTGCTCCACAGACTATAAGATTAACAGACAGTTTAAATGCGCCAGCTACTGTTTCAAGAGATCCATTCGCAATGAAGGCCCTCCGTATCGGAAAACAGCGTGATGGTTCGAAACTGGGAGTTCTAGCCTACTCACAGGAGCATGCCCGTGAATGGGTGACACCGCTTGTCTCAGTGGAAACGGCTGAGCGTTTGCTTCGCAACTATGCCACAGACAAAGAAACGCGAAACCTGGTAGACAACCTCGACATTTTTATTGTTCCAACCGTAAATCCGGATGGCGGCCACTATTCATTTTATGATTACAATATGCAACGCAAAAATATGACTAATTATTGTGAAGGCACGGAATATGGTGATCCGTCGATCAGAAATTCATGGGGCGTGGATCTGAACCGCAACCATGAAATAGGGTCCGTCTACGATGGATATAGTGGAGCCTCGACTTCATGTACCAGTGGATCATTTGCTGGACCGGAGGAAGTATCTGAGCCGGAAGCTAAAAACTTAATATGGTTAGCCGATCAAAATGCCAACATTAAATTTGCGATGAATATTCATAGTTACGGCGGCTATTTCATGTGGCCTCCGGGTGCCTATAAGGCGGAAGGGCGTGAAACACTTCCAAGACCAACAGCCGGCCAGGAAGCTTATTTCTGGGCTGCCTCCAATACCATCCTTGATGAAATCAAAAATCACCGCGGAACAGTCATTCTTCCGAGCAGAACGGGCCCGGTGCCGGATGTGCTCTATTCTGCAGCTGGAAACTCTGCCGATGCTTTATGGTATAAAAAAGGGATCTATGCATGGGATTTTGAAGTGGGAGCTGATTTGTATGATGCAGCGACAGGAAAATGGCAGCCAGTCGGGTTCCAACCGGAGTTTAAGGAAGGGCATGAAGAAGCAATGGAATTTTCTAACGGATTAATTGGCATGCTGAAAGTAGCCAATGACTATCAAAAAGACAAGAAAGCCCCTGCTTCTAAGTTGGTAAAGAAAAAAGCAACTAACGGATTTGAAGTGGAGTTTACAACGAGCGAACCAGCGACTGTGTACTATACGTTAGACGGCAGCAGGCCAACCTTCCAGTCCCCGACGATCAATTTAAGAGGGATTCGTGAAGCAGATGGGGAAAAGCTCTCTATCACAAAGTCGACCGTTATCAACTGGTTCTCTATGGATGCTTCCGGAAACATAGAAAAAAACTATCATCCGGACACAAATCCTAAAAAGTATAATTCTGAAGTGATTAAAATTAAATGATCTAAATGAGCGATTGGGAAGTCCTGCTTCGGGAAGCAAGACTTTTTCTTTCTGCACAATAATATAATGAGTTGTTCAATCATTAGAAGAGAAGAATTCATTATGTAAATGGCTGGATGATTCAAGAACAAGCTAAAAGGCATAGGGGCAGCGGGGAAGGGTCATAGCGCCCTGTTATAAAGGAAAAATAGATGAGGATTTCTCTTTCTATATGTCATTTTAATGGTACAATATCATTCAAAACAATGGTTGGGGGAGTAGTATGGTTAATGAAAACAGCAATTTGAAGTTTGTTGTGACGGGGCTTCTTCTTGGCATTTTGATGGCTGCCATGGATAATACGATTGTGGCGACCGCCATGGGAACGATCGTGGCTGATCTAGGCGGCTTTGAGAAGTTTGTCTGGGTCACTTCCGCCTATATGGTGACCGTTATGGCGGGGATGCCCATTTTCGGGAAGCTGTCTGATATGTATGGCCGCAAACGCTTTTTTATTTTTGGCCTGGCCATATTTTTGATTGGTTCAGCGTTGTGCGGAATTGCACAGACTATGAATCAACTAATTATTTACCGAGCAATTCAAGGGGTTGGCGGCGGCGCTTTAATGCCGATTGCTTTTACGATTGTATTTGATATTTTTCCGCCAGAGAAACGCGGAAAGATGACGGGGCTGCTTGGTGCTGTATTTGGTACATCCAGTGTGTTAGGGCCGCTTTTAGGTGCCTACATTACAGACTGGCTTAGCTGGCATTGGGTATTTTATATTAATGTTCCTATCGGTATGGTTTCTGTATTTTTAATTATTAAGTATTATCACGAATCGACACAGCATCAGAAGCAGCGCATTGACTGGGCAGGTGCCATTACACTTGTGGCTGCTGTTGTCTGTCTGATGTTCGCTTTGGAGCTTGGTGGCAAAGAATATCCATGGGACTCAGCGCAAATTCTTAGTTTGTTTGCCGGCTTTGTTATCTTTTTTGGCGCTTTTTTGTGGGCGGAAACAAAGGCAGAAGAGCCGATTATTTCTTTCTGGATGTTCAAGCGGCGCCTGTTTGCCACTTCGCAAATTCTCGCTTTCTTGTACGGTTCGACCTTTATTATATTAGCCGTCTTTATCCCTATCTTCGTGCAAGCAGTGTATGGCGGTTCAGCTAAAAATGCGGGCTTAATTTTAACGCCGATGATGCTCGGATCTGTCGCTGGCAGTGCTATGGGTGGGATTTTTCAAACAAAAACCAGCTATAGAAATTTAATGGTTATTTCAGTGATTTCTTATTTTATCGGCATGTTCTTACTTGGGAATATGACGCCTGAAACAGCGCGCTGGATGTTGACGATTTATATGATTATTGCCGGCTTTGGAATGGGCTTTTCTTTTTCTTTGCTTCCATCCGCCTCTATTCATAATCTCGATGCGCGTTACCGGGGTTCAGCCAATTCAACGAATTCTTTCTTGCGCTCGCTCGGCATGACACTCGGAGTGACAATCTTTGGGATTATGCAGCAAAACATCTTTACAGACAAATTGCAGTCCGCCTTTAAGGGAATGAGTGGAAATGGCCCAGGCATGGAGATGAATGATCCTCAGCGGTTGTTTGAGGCCGGACAGCGTGCCAAAATTCCGGACTTTATTCTAGATAAAGTGGTTCTTGCCATGTCCGATTCAATTACGGCTATCTTTTTGTTTGCCCTTATCCCGATTGTTCTGTCTGCACTAGCCATCCTATTTATGGGAAATGAGCGGGTGCGAATCAATCAGAAAGTTGAAAAAGCGGAGAATTAATGATCAATCCCGGACAGCTGTCCGGGGTTTTTTATTATTTTAAGATTTTGTGTATTCGGTTGTTTTTTCGCTACAATAAAAGAAATATGAACGAAATGGGGCCGCTGCAGGTGAGAAAAATTTTAGTCGTTGATGATGATAAAAACATACTTGAACTAGTAAGCATTCATTTAACATACGCGGGATACCAGGTGATGAAGGCGGAAAATGGAGTGCAGGCGCTCGGCATTTTGAAAAATGAATTCCCTGATTTAGTTGTTGCAGATGTGATGATGCCTGGGATGGACGGTTTTGAGTTAACAAGAAAATTAAGAGAAGACCAGGACGTCCCGGTATTGCTGCTCACTGCAAAGGGGGAGTTGGAGGATAAGGAACAGGGCTTTCTTGCAGGTTCGGATGATTATATGGTCAAGCCGTTTGAACCGAAGGAGCTGCTCTTTCGTATTGCTGCCATTCTAAGGCGCTACGATAAGCCGACAGATACGATCCTCCAGGTGGGCTCTGTAATAATTAATCGCAAAAACTTTGAAGTAACTGCAGGAGCTAATACGTTAATTATGCCGTTGAAAGAATTTGAGGTGCTAGCCTTGCTTGCTTCTAAACCGAATCAAGTATTTCAGCGTGCTGCCATTATGGAGAGCGTTTGGGGCTTTGATTATGAGGGAGATGAACAAACACTGAATACGCACATTAAGCGAATCCGTGAGCGCCTCGCGAAAATTTCAAAAGATGTTGAGATTGTGACGGTTCGTGGCATTGGTTACAAGTTAGAGGTACACAGCTCATGAAATCGTTGTATGGGAAGTTCCTGTTAATGACTGCATTAATTATGATATTTAGTACAGTAAGCGGCTTTCTTATAACCAATACGTACTACCATCGAGTGGTGAAAGAGCGTAATGATAAAAAGAATGTGGAGATTGCCAAGACAATTGTTAAGCATATTGAGGAGACGCCGCAACTCAACTTAAATGAGTACTTACAGACGATTAGCGATATCGGCTATCAGCTTTATGTGGTTGACGCCCCCGGCAGCGAATCTTTTTACGACGGCAAATACCGTGTGAAAAACTTAGATAAGTCAGCTGTGAAGCAGGTACTGGCGGGGCGTATTTATCATGGAATGAGGGACTTTCCACGTGAAACATTTGTGACAGGCTTCTTTGCCAATGAACTATCAAATACAATTGGAGTCCCATTCAAGTATGAGAGCAGGCGATACGCGCTCTTTATCCGGCCGGATATTAAGCTGTTATTTAGTGAAGTTCATACCCTTATGGGCGGCCTTGTGATTGCTACTGCTCTTTTAAGTTTGCTTGCGATGCTGCTTGTAGCAAAGATGCTTATCGTGCCAATTACTCAGTTAACTGCCGCGACGAAGCGTATTGCCAATGAGAGATATGACATGCAGTTAAATATTGATCGGAAAGACGAAATTGGCCAATTAGCGGCAAGCTTCAATACCATGACGGAACAGCTCCAGGAAAATGATAACATACGCAAAGAATTTATTAGCAATGTTTCGCATGACTTTCAATCACCGCTGCTTAATATTCAAGGATATGCCGGATTGCTGGAAGCGGACAATCTAGCCGATGAAGAGCGAAAAAATTATGCGGGTATTATTCAATCAGAAACCAATCGTTTGTCGAAGCTGACACGCCAGCTTTTATTGTTAACCTCTCTTGATCAGTCCTCTTGCATGGTGAAATTTAAAGATTACCGGTTAGATGAACAGCTAAAAGCCTGTATTAATAAGTACCGCTGGTGGCTCGAAGACGAGAACATTCATTTACATTTAAGAATGGAGCCGACGATGTACCGGGGGATGAGGCTTTATTTGAAAATGTGTGGGATAATCTGCTGACGAATGCGATTAAATATAACCTTCCCGAAGGAGAAATTCATATTGCGCTGGAGAGGCAAGAGGATTATACCGAGGTAACCATACAAGATACAGGAATCGGAGTTTCAGAGACAGAACAAGCTCAGCTGTTTCATCGTTTTTATCGGGCAGATGCATCGCGTACAAAAGAAGGAACAGGACTTGGCTTGTCCATCGTGAAACAAATCATTGAGCTGCATAAAGGAGAAATTCATGTGGCGAGTGCACCAGGTCAAGGAACGTCATTTACGATTAAACTGCCAAATTTGTAATACAAAGTTCATATAAAGTTTATATTGACAGCGTAGTATAACCTCCATAGAGATAAATATTTATGGAGGTTAATAGAATGGAGAAAAAATGGAGTCTCAGATTAATTCGGCTGGCTGCGATTTTTGGCTTATTAGGAGCGATACTCGGGTCGCATATGGCGGGCTCGGGCAGCTACCAGTTTCGTCCCATTCATGCGCATATTTTAGTTGTCGGCTGGTTGTCGGTTTTTGCGTGGGGCATTTTCTATCGTGTGTACACAATCAAGTCTTCAAAGCTAGTATCTGTTCATGGCTGGACGGCAGTGATCGGATCCATCGGTTTAACAGCCGGCATGTGGCTAAATGCTCTAAAGCCATTTAATGTTAATGACACATTCGCTTTAGTTTTCTATATCGTTGGCGGAACGATCCTGTTAGTCAGCTTTGGAATTTTTATTATCACTACGTTCATGATTGATACGAGAGAATGAAGGAGGCGGTCTATATGCAGACCGCCTCCTTATATTTCATCTATTTAGAAATTAGAAGGAAGAAGGATGTTTCAAATCACTTAACGGCTTTGGCTTACGAAAAAGATCGAAAGCTTCCGTAATAAAAATGCCGCCTAAAATAAACAAAATCCCCATGCCAGTGTTGAAAGTTAAGGATTCTCCCCATAGCCACCATGATAGTAAGAAAGCAAAGACAGATTCCAACGATAAAAGCAGGCTTACATGTGTAGGTGGAGAAAATTGCTGAGCTTTAATTTGCACGATATAAGCTAACAATGTTCCGATCAACAAGTCAAAGGTATACGCATACCACCCGTAAGAAGATAAAGGCGTTGGGAACGGCTCCAGCCAAACAGCAAATGGCAAACTAAATACTCCGACGATTAATAATTGAATAGCGATAAAGCTGAGTGAATCAACAGATTCGTTATTTTGATAAGCGCGGTCTACTAATATAACGTGAATAGCAAAAAAGAAGGCGCAAAGGAATACTAAAATATCCCCGGCATTGACCCCTGTCCAGCCTCCATGCCATGAAAGAATGACGAGTCCCAGGAACGTAAGCAGACTTCCTAACAATGCTCCTCTCTGGATGGCTACTTTTGACCAAAAAAAGTATAAGAAAGGAACGATGACCACCATTGTTCCGGTTAAGACTCCAGCCTTGCCGGGAGTAGTCAGCTCAATGCCTATTGTTTGCAAGGCAAATCCTGCCCATAAAGCGGTTCCGGCAAAAATACCGTATTTCCACATCTGCTTTGACATATTCTTAATATCTTTCCATTTAAATAATAAAAGAATAAGCGCAGCAAGGAAAAATCTTGTTCCAATAAAGTACAAAGGAGTAATTTCATTTAACAAATCTTTGGTCAAGACAAAGCTGTATCCCCAGCCAAGTGAGATTCCAACCAGGGAAAAGTCTGCAATGATGACTTTCTTTTTTAACGACAATCTATCCCTCCTAAGAGCAGCCCTATTCGGGGCTGTGCCATACTCTATGCAAGAATTGCACCAAAAACAAAAAAGCGGCACAGAGAAGCGTGCCAAGCAACGACAGATTGGGGATCGGATGAATGAAATGAATCTAGTAGAGACCGTCTGTATATAAGATTTTTCAAATGAAATATTCAAAAAAACATACTTTATTCCGTATAGAATAACGAGCCACCCAGTCACTCGGTATTAACCGAGAACACTCTCTGGATTTAATCATAAGGAGAATCAGGCCTACCGGTGTTACCAACCTATTCGGACGGACTGGCTACGCTTGCCTCATGATTGTAGGCTCTTTAAGTCTCACCTCTAACAGCCATCTCCTTTATCGGCCGGGCCCTTTCTCTTTTCTCTTTCCAAAGCGGGAAGCTAACACCAGCTAAAGTCAGAATCCCACCGGACAGTGAAAGGAGAGAAGGTACTTCCCCTAGACACATCCATGAGATAATTAGAGCGGCTATCGGAGTTAAATAAAGAGAACTGGTTGCTTCCGAAGCCCCTGCTTTTGAGATCATATAGGCTACAGCGAAATATGGAACAATCGTCGGAAATAGGCCTAAATAAATAACAGCAAAGGTGGCAGAGGAAGAGGCTGCTACTATTTCTGCTGCAGCACCCGGTAGAAAAAATAACATAAAGAAAGTCCCGGATAAGATGGTGTAAACCGTAAACGGTATGAATCCATATTTGTTTAAGTAGTTTGTTTGAAAGACAAAATAACAACTTTCACTTATTGCTGCAATCAAAATCAGCAGAACACCTGCAGCCACAGCTGATAATGAGCCGCCGTTTCCAAGTGAAATGACAGCCACTCCTGAAAAAGCGATCAGCGAGCCGATCCATCCCATTTTAGAAAATCTTTCTTTAAGAAAAACAGCAGCTAATACAGCAGAAAAGATCGGTGTGATGGATATTAATAAGCTGGCAACACCGGCGCTCACTGTTTTTTCACCTACGCTTAACGCGGTATGATAAACAGTAAACCCTAAAAAACCTAGCAGTAAAATAGCTGGTACATCTTTCAGGTCAGGCAGTTTTATTCTCTTGGCAACAGCAAAAATAACTAATCCAATCGAGCCGATAAGAAGCCGCAGTAAAGCAAGGTGTTCCGGGCTATAGGATGCAAGAGCGATTTTAATACCCGGGAAAGCAGAGCCCCAGGCAATAACAGTCATACTGTAGGCTATGGCTATTCTCCAATTCATAACAATCCCCGTTTCTCTTATTTATTAAAGTTTCTGGTGAATTTATAATAAGGTAACTGGTATTGGAAATCGCCAACCAATCGACTAGAAAAAAAACCAACAGAAGCAGGAATGCGGATAGAGAGGAGGCCTTTCGTTGAGTAAGATGCCCCGTTATCTTCAGATTGTCCATTCAATTCGTGAGAAAATAGACAAGGGGGAATGGGTGGTCGGAAGCAGAATTCCTCCCCAAAGAGCCATCGCCGAACAGTTCGCTGTAAATAGAAGCACAGTGATTACTGCCATTGAAATTTTGAAGGCGGAGGGCCTGCTCGAAGGCAGAGCAGGTAGTGGCGTATATGTGGTGAACAATCGCTGGTCGCTCTCAGCTGCTATCTCTCCCCCGGATTGGGAGAATTTGACCCAGTGGTCTTTACAGCCTTCAAGTAATCAAACGGTACAGTCAATCAATGAACTGGAAAATAGAAAGGATGTCATTCAGTTAAGTAAAGGCGAGCTTGGTCCCGACTTGTTTCCGCAAGCCGACATAGCTGCAGCCCTTACGAAGGTTTCAGGCGAGTTGCAGGAATTTGGTTACGGAAATGGATTAGGGGATGCAGGATTAAGAAGGGAAATCAGCAGGCATATGGAGGAATATGGACTATCTATTGCGCCGGAGAGTATATTGATCGTATCAGGTGCTTTGCAAGCTCTTACGCTCATTGCTATTGGCATATTAAAAAAAGGCTCTACCGTTTTTTTGGAGAACCCTTCGTATTTGCATTCAGTCAATTTATTCCGTACGGCAGAGATTTCCATCAGGCCGATTTCTGTTCATGAGAATGGTTTGAATATAGAGGAGCTTTTTCAACAAAACATCCCAAAAGGCTCATCTGCCCTTTATATTAATCCAACTTATCAGAATCCTACGGGTACTACGATGTCAAAGGAGCACAGACAGTTATTGATGGACAAGTGCCGGTATTTTCAGTTGCCGGTAATCGAAGATGATATATTTAGAGACCTATGGATTGATGAGCCTGCACCGGCACCTTTGAAGACGCTGGATAAGAGCGGGCAAGTTTTGTATGTAGGCAGCTTCTCGAAAACGGTCGCTCCCGGTCTTCGAATCGGCTGGCTTGCCGGGCCAGAAGACGTCGTTAAGCGTCTTAGTGATGTCAGAATGCAGACCGATTATGGTTCTAGTTATTTATCACAAGTACTGGTCAGAGAGTTGCTTCGTTCCAGACTGTATGAGAAGCATTTGAGAAAAGTAAGAATCTATTTAAAGGAAAGAAGGGCGCATCTGCTTAAGCTATTGCGTTTGCATTTAAGTGAGTATGCTACATGGCGTGCTGCCTCAGGGGGATTTTTTATATGGGTTACTTTAAATAAAAAGGTGAATATGCATGCATTTTTTAAAGCGTGCTTAAATAGCGGCGTATTAATCAATCCTGGCTTTATATACAATGATAGCCATTCGACTATACGGTTATCTTATTCCTATGAGGAAGTTGAGCGCATGGAAGTAGCTATTATCAAAATTAAGAAAGTTTTAGAAGGACAGTAGTTATTTTTTTAGGTCTCTATGAGTAAGGCCTACCCAGGGGGGTTCTTAGTAAAAATATCTTTACTCAAAGAGAGAAAATTTTCCCTTTATTTTCGAATGTTTGCGGTTATTTCTCCAAAATACTCTCCTTTTATGTCATTTGTAAATAGCGGAAAGATCACGTTATTACAGGATATAACTAATATAGCAAGACAGCATTTGCTTCGTAACAATTAGTTGGCATGGAAGTTGCAATTTGTTTAAAACAAATGGGAGATCGCTGATTTTAACTAACAAGATAACTGGCGCGCGCTATAAAAATGAACGCGGTTTCCCAGAGAGTGAAATTGGGAGAAAGGATGCAACAAGATGAACAAGACGATACAACATAGCCTGATATTGGGCTTTGCCTTATTTGCTCTTTACTTTGGAGCGGGCAACTTAATTTTCCCGCCGTCTATCGGCAATGTGTCAGGGACCAACTGGATTCCGGCATTGGCTGGCTTTACAGTTACAGGTATTATACTTCCTTTGCTCGCGGTTATTGCCATCTTGAATGCCGGTGGAAGGTTTGAAGAGCTGACAAGACCGATTAGCCCTTGGTTTTATAAGGTCTTTAATCTTTTGCTTATGGTCGGAATTGGTATGCTCGTTACAATCCCGCGAATGGCCGCTACTACACATGAATTGGGAGTTCAAACCTTATTTCCTCAAGTTCCTTCTGTTTTAACCATCGTCGTTTTTTTTGCCATTAGTTTTTATTTTGCGATGGACGAATCAAATGTTATTGATAAGATCGGGAAAATCTTAACGCCTCTTCTCGTTATCATTCTTTTAGCAGTCGTAGGCAAAGGGATATTCTATCCGATTGGAACCCCAGTTGCAACAGATTTAAAAGGACCTTTTTCAAATGCTTTTATTAGCGCTTACCAGACAGGTGATATTGTGACCGGCATTTTTTGTGCCCCCATATTTATTGCTGCTATTACAAGCTACGGGTATAAAGGAGTACAGGCGAGGAAATTAGCTCTTACTGGAACACTTATAGCCGGAGTGGGCCTGCTCATCGTGTATGGAGGCCTTCTCTATATTGGCGCATCAGGCAGTGGAGCCTTTCCTAAAGATATTGGAGATACAGCACTCGTATCGCAACTAGTCCATACATTGTTAGGAAGAGCGGGAACAGTTGCTTTATCGATTGCTATTGCTCTGGCGTGTCTCACTTCGACTATCGGCGTTATTGCCGTTATTGCCGAGTTCTTAATGAAGCTGACTAATGAGAAGATAGGCTATCGTTCTTGGTTGCTCGTTATTTGTATGACAGGCACTGTCATTGGCACAATGGGCGTTGGGAAAATCGTTAACTATGCGATGCCAATCTTCTTGGCGTTGTATCCAGTAGCCATTGTGTTGGTCTTCTTGGGAGTGTTCCGCAAATATATTCCCAATGCAGGAGTCTACAGAGGAGCCATTCTTTTAACATTCATTGTCAGTCTATTCGAAACATTAGGGTCTGTTTTAAACATTGGATTTTTAAGCAGTGTGGTTTCCATGCTTCCGCTCAGTGCAAATGGGTTTTCATGGCTTGCACCTGCCATCGTTGGGTTAATAGCCGGAGCGCTTATCGACAAGGCGAATGGCCAGAAGAAAAGCCAGGAATCTGTTTTGGATCATGCAGAAAACAAATAAGCGTTATACGGTTAAAAAAAGCAGGAGGGAAGCCCCTCCTGCTTTTTAAGATTCCGTTGTTCTTTCGCTTGATGCCTTCATTCGCTCCTGCGGATGGGTATTCGTTGTGCCGTCCGCCCGTTTAGACGCATATCGCGCTTTAGCACGAGCTTTTTCACCCTCGCCAGTCATATTATCATCGGGAAAGTTCTTCGCTTTGTTTCTCATTGTTCTCCTCCAAGCGCAAAGTAAAAAGTGTAAGCTCTCACGCACTATTAGTATGAGTAGAAGATAAAAAAGTATAAGGGCTGTCCCGATAAAATTTGTGGGAAACGTAAAATAATATTTTCGCTTTTTACCGCTCTGATTCGAGGTTAACCGTTCCTTCAGAGGTAAAACGAACATTGGTTGATATGGAATTTTTTTTGCCGGCTTCTACATGTATGATGCCTCCTGGCTGGTGGACAATGAATGTGTGATCTTGATTGTCTTGAGTTAAATGAACACCAAGAGCTAATGTGCCGGAGCCACAGGCACGCTCGAAAAATTTGCTGCCAGTTTCTTTAACGTAGACAAAGGGACGGATTTCATATTCATTTTTCGTTAATTTTTTATAGGGAATAATTCCAATAGCTTTATCATCGACTTTTTCCAGAAGCTTCTTGAGAATGAGTTCAAACTCTTCTTCACATAGCCAGCGATCGGTCAAGAAGTGAGTAATTCCCTCCAGCCGTACAAGACTTCCGATAACAGGGTGGTCATTGGCATTAACAGCCAGTTCTTTAATCGAAAGAGGATTGGGCATTTCGGCTTTTGCTTCAAAAAAAGAAGGCGACTTAACGTTTACTTCACAGGCCAGCTGTGTGTCGGAGCCAGAAGACTCCAGAAGAAATCGTGTTTCTGTGCTTAATCCTTTGTAGAGACAATAAGCGGCTGCAGATAAAATCGCGTTACCGCAAAACTCTCCGCCCGACATCTCTAAGCGGAGAACAGAATCATCTCTCTTCGGTGAAACGATAAAACCAACTTGTTCTGCATTCAGGTATTCATAGCCCATGATCGTATTGGCAATCGCAGCATAATGAGCCGGTGCTACGTAGTTTGTAATTAAAGCAGTTATATTTTGTGAAGGACTCGCTTTAATAAAATCAAGCTTCATAATGAAAACTCCTTTTTCGGTAGGCATTTAAGTAGATCCCCTTTTGTTCAGCTGTTGTTAAAGGTTATTTTTAACAACTCGTGCTTCAAAGGGGTCAATGTGGGCATTTCTGTTTGGCCTATTATTCATGGCAATATGCTGCATAGGCGAGCAGCTTCATTTTCTCTCCTGCTTCATGATAGCTGAAATAGCTGCCTGGATCTTCTGTATAGCCAATTTCTTCTTTTTTTGTCGTGAATAGTCTGTTGTGCCGCAGGCCTTTTTCTAAGTAGTCCAAGTGAAGGGCGCGAGAGTTTGCTGCCGGATAAATCGTTTGAATCTTTTTTAGTGATTTAGCATGGGTACTATAGAAGACGTAGCTGCCTATCATGCGCGCCGTCTTTTTTAAATAAGGCTTTAAAATGGCGACCGGTGATTCCTCGTAAATTAAAGAAAATTGAGTAAACGATGTGCTATCAATAAAGAAATCAATCGATTGATGAACTAATGGCAAATGAAGATCACTGTTGACGATATACAAAACGGTTAGATTCGGATTGGCTTTCTCAATTTTTTTCTTTAATTCCACAATTGTCTTAAGGGAATGACAGGTGAAAATGTAATAAGCTTTATCGGAAAGGGATGATAGATATTTAGGTAAAAGCATAGAAACTTCGATATTTGTCTCCACAATGATTTTACCAGCTAAGTCATTTTTCATTAATTCCTTGATCATCCATAGCTTTCCTTTTTCAAGCAGGCTAACAAAGCCAGGGTTCCACTTCTTCACATCAATTTCATAGATCGAATATTTATTCGGTGAAGACTTCAGTTGATCAGTTAAGAGAATTCCTTCTTTGATGATTGCCTGGTAGCCACATGGACAAGAGAGCACGCCTTTATATATATAAAGTCCCTGTATGGAAGCATCTTTTAAGTTTAGTAACTGGTGACAATGCGGACAGCAAAATAAAGGAACAAAGAATAAAGGAATCCCCACTTTAGCAGGATTTGAAAAATCATCTTTGTTTGAATGAATCTTTGTCTCAATCAAATGAATCGCTTTTGAAATTTCATCTTTTTCGATCATCAGGTCAGCTTTTTTTTCGAGAAGCAGATTAGTAAAGTAGCTGGCATCCTCGTTATCATTACTGTTGGTGAGTCGCTTAAGGGACAATATTTTATGGATTTCTTTCAGGGAAAAACGGACCTGTTTTAGCTGATGGATGAAAGCCATATCTTCCAGACACATTTGGTTCATTTGATATTGTGTTTTTTCCTTGTCTGGGATTAAGAGTCCAAGGTCGATATAGTATCTTACTGTATCGATGGACACACCAAATTTCTTGGCGAAACTTCCAATTTTCACCCTGCCATTCCCCCATTTCGTTCTGTTTTATAAAAAGTAGAGTAGGCTCCATTTTTTTCTGAAAATTTAATTAAAACGGTTATTGACATCCGGTTAACACCACTCAATAAACTGATTATACGGAAAAATCAAAAGAATTTGAACCGTTCAAAACAAGTAAGGGGGAATTTCCTATGACGGTGCAACAAGCCTCACTAAAAGAGGAAGTCATTTCATGGAGAAGGCATCTTCACGAGAACCCGGAGCTCTCTTTTCAAGAGATCCAAACTTCTGAGTATGTCTACAACCATCTCACAAGCTTTTCAGGATTGGAAGTAACGAAACCTACAAAAACAAGTGTACTGGCCGTGCTAAGAGGGGCCAAGACGTCTGTTGGGAATCAGCCTGTCATTGCTTTTCGTGCAGATATGGATGCGCTCCCCATTCTGGAAGAGGCAGATACTGCTTTCCCTTCAAAACATCCGGGAATTATGCATGCGTGTGGTCATGACGCTCACACAGCTATGCTGTTAGGTGCAGCGAAAGCGCTTTCTGAGATAAAGGATGAAATTAGTGGGGAAATTCGATTTATCTTTCAGCACGCGGAGGAAATGCCTCCAGGAGGAGCAGGGGAGCTTGTTGAAAAGGGAGTGGTGGATGGAGTCGATTATGCCTTTGCCCTTCACGTAACACCGTATGAACGGACGGGCACAATTTGCATGAGAGAAGGAGTGCTTTGCGCGGGTAACGCAGATTTTGACATCAGAATCATCGGTTACGGCGGTCATGCTTCTACTCCAGAACTGACCATCGACCCAATCATGGTTGGAGCAGAGATAGCAGTGAATATTCAGCAGATCGTTTCTAGAAAACTGCCGGCTTTAAAATCACCGGTTATTTCTGTCACAAAATTCAATGGCGGAAGTGCCCTGAATGTTATTCCGGATACAGTAGAACTCGGCGGGACAATTCGTTCACTTGATGATGATATCCGCTTACAGGCCAAGGATTATGTCAATCAAATTGTAAAAGGACTCACAGAGGCACACGGTGCCAGCTATGAAATCATTTGGCACGAGGGTTATAAAAGTGTAGTGAATGATAAAGAAGCAGTCAAGATTACGAGAGAAGTGGCAGAAGATGTGGTTGGCAAGGAAAATGTGATTCATGTAGAAGAGCCTTTATTTGGGGGAGAAGATTTCTCTGCATTCTCTCAAGAAATCCCCGCTTCTATGCAATTTATCGGTGTTCATGACCCGGACTTTGGCGAAGCATATCCACTGCATCATCCTAAATTTAAAGTGGACGAAGAAGCATTGCAGTTCGGCGTAAATTATTTCGTAGGAATCGCTAAAAAGTTATGTTGTAAATAAAAGTTATTGTATAGGTGATCAGAGAGACGCAGTCAATGAGAAGAAAAGACGACAAGGCTCTCAACATTCAACACTCTAATGATTGAAAGCGTTTTACTTAGAAGAGTTGAAAATCTCATAAACGAAAAAGGGGAAGTGATACGAATGTTGAAAGACCCGGTTATTGCTACTATGATTATTTTGTCATTAATCGTTGTCGGAGAAATTGTGTCAATTAAAACAAGGGCCAGGGTGCCTATGTTGGCCATTGCGTTATTCGGATATTTAGTGCTTATTTGGATCGGCGTGTTTCCGAAGGATCTCCTGGATCATTCGACACTTGCCACACTGGGAGCCTTAATGTTTGCACCACTCGTTGTCCATATGGGAACGTTGATTCCTATGAAGATGATTAAGCAGCAATATAAGTCTGTTATCATTGCACTGATTGGCATCATTCTTTCAACAGGAACGATCCTTTTAGTGGTGACACCGCTCTTTGGTTATGAGACTGCCGCATCCGGCGTCGGTCCGATAAGTGGGGGTGTGGTCGCCTTTATCATTACATCAGATACATTACACGAATTGGGCTTGGCTGCCTTAGTGACCGTGCCAGCTGTTATTCTTGGCTTGCAAACACTGGTCGGGCTACCATTGGCCTCGTTTTTTCTTCGCCGCTATGCCAAGAAGCTTTCAGCGAATTTTGATCAAGAAAAATATCTTGCCGCAACGAGCGAGGTCGTTCTTCCAAACGAGGAAGTGGGTCCAGAAGCAACAAAAGCAGAAAGAAAGCATTGGCTTTCTGATAGGTATGCGACAGCTCCAATTTTAATTTTTCAGTTGTTTATCGGCGGATCTTTAGCTGTTATGCTAGATAAAGTAACAGGCATCAACTATGCTCTTTGGTCATTGGTTATTGGTTTAGTCGGCACATATGTTGGTTTTTACCGTCAAAGCATGCTGGAAAAATCCAACTCCTTTGGGATTGTCATGCTTGCCATCGTATTTGCTATTATTCAGTCTATGAATGGGATCACTTTCCAAATGCTGCTGGATTATTTTCCAGCCGTTATGGCCATTCTTGCTATCGGAGCCGTCGGCATTATCCTTGGTGGGTTCGTCGGTTCAAAAATCGTCAAGTGGGATACAGACAAAGGGGTTCCTGTCGCCTTAACAGCGATGTTTGGCTTTCCAGGTGATTACTTAGTTTGTGAGGAAGTGAGCCGCAGTATCGCAAGGACAAAAGAGGAAGAAGAATATATTTTCAATGAAATTTTATCTCCTATGCTGGTGGGAGGGTTTACAACCGTTACGATTGCTTCCGTTTTTATTGCCGGTGTTGTAATGAGCACACTTTAGAGAAGAAGCTTGTATAACGCTGATCTGTAGCGGTGAAACATCCAGTTTAGTCAGCACGTTTTCCAGCTATTAAAGATTGCTATATTTATGCTTTTTCTATAAGATTGTGTATCTTTTGTTTACACGATATTTTGATCGATGAAATAATGGGAGGTGAAAGCTATGAATAAGAAGGCTTTTTTGATGGCGGCTTTCACTATCATCATATGGGGTTCTTCATTTGCAGCTATTCGCGCAAGTTTGCATGGTGGTTACTCTGCAGGTCATTTGGTTCTTTTCCGCTTTATGATCGCTTCAGGGATTTTTATTTTATATGCTGTTTGGCCGGGAACAAAATTTCGGTTGCCAAAAAAAGAGGACATGATGAGAATCTGTATTCTCGGCTGGGTTGGGATTAGTGTCTATCAGATCTGTGTGACATTTGGAGAAGAAACCGTTACAGCGGGCACAGCTAGTATGTTAATTGCTGCGGCACCCGTTTTTACAGCGGTTATAGCCGTTTTTGTATTGAAAGAGCAGCTAGGCTTATTTGGCTGGATTGGGCTATTTGTTGGGTTTATAGGCATCTTTCTAATTACATTAGGAACAGCAGGGTCTACATTTGGCATTTCCAAAGGAGCCTTTTTACTATTAATTGCGTCGATTGCAACATCCGTTTTTTTCGTTTTTCAAAAACCGCTGTTGTATCGCTATCAACCCATTGAGCTGACCGCTTATTTCACTTGGATAGGCACTTTACCTCTTTTCACTTTCTTTCCCGGTCTCTTCCAACAAATCGAGGGAGCGACAGTGGAAGCGACCATTTCGGCCATATATGTTGGTATTTTTCCAGCTGCTCTAGCCTATGTTACATGGGCTATTGCTTTGTCCATGGGTGAAGCGAGTACTGTGACGAGTATGATGTATATTGAACCGGTGTTCGCTATTCTAGTTGCTTGGATCTGGCTTCATGAGCTGCCGAGTACTTTGTCTGTTGTTGGAGGCATTGTAGCTGTCTTAAGTGTTGTGGTAGTAAATGTATTCGGGAGAAAACAACGAGGAACTTTAAGGAAAAAAGCAGAGAGCAGTGCATAGATTGATCATTTAATTTCTGCTGTTTATAGAAGAGAAATGGAGACGGGATAGGAGATGGACATTCATTTAGTAGCAAAGGACGAACTAGAAGAACAGGGCATCCGATGGATGATTGAATCTCACCTGACTGGAGTCCGGCTCATAGTATGGGACACAACCAAAGACTTTGAGGTTGCTATTGAGAGGCAACATGTGGCTCTTGCTATCTTGAACATGGACGGGTGGACAGAAGAGAACATGCAGCTCGGAGAAATCTTAAAACAAAAAGGAATTCGTTGGCTAGGTATTTCTTCTGAAAGGATTTTCCAAACAGCTTATCGGGCCTTGCGTTATCGCGCAGAAGACGTATTATTCCGCCCTTTTTCTCCACTAGAATTGATTAAACTCATCCAGCAGTTGCGTTATGAATTACGAAATGGATCATCCGTTTCCGACTTTAGTCTGCAAGATGAATATGCCGGCTTAGTCGACTATCCTGATCTCTTTCTTACAGAGCGCCCGACTGGGGAATCGGTAACCATGGCGGCCTTTTTAGCCCCTCAGCCAATGATGCTTCCACTAGTGTATGAGCAGCTTCAGCGGCATTCCTTTAGTGGAAAGTATCGGATTTTTGCTTTATCAGATTTCGTTTTATGTGTGCAGTCAACGAAAGAAGCTACTGTTTGTAAAGAGGAGTATCAAGCATTTCTCGCTGAATGGAAGGAACGGATGACTGAACCGTTGGCCATTGTTATTCAAACAGCTTCTTTCAAAGAAACATTTAAAAGCGCTTATCAAAAAATACGTCAGCTGACCCGTCAGGTTTTTTTTCAAGGGTATGATATTATTTTGGCAGAAAGCGGACAAACCAACCCTCCAGAAATGGATCCGTTTTTAACACCGTTAGAACAGCGACAGTGGATTGAAATGCTTGAAAAAGGAGAGACAAAGGCAATCCGCAGCTGGATGGAAGCAGCATTCTTGACATTCCAGCCGCCTTATCCTGATCCGGAAATTGTCCGAATTCGTCTAACCAGCATTTTAGCGCAAGTAAGAAGGCATATGAAGTCACACGAACTTCAAAGCCCTTATCTGGAAGCCAACTATCATAAGGTGTTTCAAGACATTATTCACCAGCCTGTCATTTACAAAATTATTGAAGAATTACTGGTTTTTATTGAAGATTTACTTTTCCAAAATCATGGGCAGTTAAAAGAAGGGGCGCATTCTCTCGTAGAGAAGACGAGAGAATTGATTGAAGCGAATTACTGGGATGCCAGCTGGAACTTGGCAGCATGTGCGGAAACATTGCGCATGAATAAAAGCACACTTAGCCGTCGTTTTGCTGCTGAGTCGGGGCAAACTTTTCGTGACGCCCTGCATCGAGTGCGTCTACGAGAGGCGAAGCGGCTCTTAAAAGAGACGGATTTATCATTGGAGGAAATAGCCCGGTTAGCGGGGTATACCCACCAGTCGTATTTTAATGCGAAGTTTAAATTATATGAATCCGTTACGCCATCCGTCTATCGTTCGGGCTATTAAAGGGTCTTCATTCTATTCATTAATAAAAATTGCTCTATTCCTAGCGATTCAGTTGGTGCTGAATCGTTTTTGTTTTGCAAAAATGAAAGATAAATAAAACAAAACATAAAAAAATTCATTAACATAAACTTTTTGTAAATAAAATATAAAATAAAAAATAATTCATAAAAAAGTATCAGAATTTTCACTATAGAATAAAGATAACAAATCAAGGAGGTTGAAGAAATGAATACGATTTCAAAGGAAAAAGTAATCCGTTACCGAGGCACGGAATTACACACAAAAGGGTGGCAACAAGAAGCCGCTTTACGCATGCTGATGAACAACCTAGACCCTGATGTAGCGGAGCATCCCGATAAGCTGGTCGTTTATGGAGGCATCGGGAAAGCTGCCCGTAACTGGGAAGCATTTGATGCGATTGTTGAAACGCTGAAAAAGCTTGAAGCCGATGAAACACTTCTCATCCAATCAGGAAAACCCGTTGTGGTGTTTAAAACACACAACGATGCTCCTCGTGTATTGATCGCCAATTCCAATATTGTGCCAGCTTATGCCAACTGGGACACGTTCCATGAGCTTGACCAAAAAGGGTTAATGATGTACGGCCAAATGACGGCGGGAAGCTGGATTTATATTGGCTCCCAGGGAATTGTACAAGGCACATATGAAACCTTCGCGGAGCTGGCGAAGCAGCATTTCAACGGTACGTTAAAGCATACAATCACGGTGACGGCAGGACTTGGTGGCATGGGTGGTGCTCAGCCTCTAGCTGTGACCATGAATGGCGGTGTTTGTATTGCTATCGATGTAGATGAAACGAGAATTGACCGCCGAATTGAAACAAGATATACAGACGTGAAAACGAACTCATTGGACGAAGCCATCCGTTTGGCGGAAGAAGCAAAAAGAGAAGGTAAAGCTTTATCAATCGGCCTGCTTGGCAATGCAGCAGAGATTCTGCCGAAGATGATTGCCCGCAGCTTTATTCCAGACGCCTTGACGGACCAAACATCAGCTCATGATCCATTAAACGGCTATGTTCCAGTGAATATGTCCTTAGAAGAAGCGGCTAAGCTTCGGGAATCGAATCCAGAAGAATACGTGAAGCTTTCGAAAGCATCGATGGCGACTCACGTGAAAGCGATGCTTGACATGATGGAACAAGGCGCGATCACTTTTGATTACGGCAACAACATCCGCCAGGTTGCTAAAGACGAGGGTGTGGAAAATGCGTTTGCCTTCCCGGGCTTTGTCCCTGCCTATATCCGTCCGCAGTTCTGTGAAGGAAAAGGGCCTTTCCGCTGGGCAGCGTTATCAGGAGATCCGGAGGACATTTATAAAACAGACGAGGCGATTTTACGTGAATTTGCGGACAATGAGCATTTGTGCAATTGGATTCGCATGGCACGGGAGAAAATCGAATTCCAGGGGCTTCCTTCCCGGATTTGCTGGCTCGGTTACGGAGAACGTGCCCGCTTCGGCAAAATCTTGAACGATATGGTGGCAAGCGGAGAATTAAAAGCACCGATCGTCATCGGCCGCGACCATCTAGATTCCGGATCGGTGGCGTCTCCTAACCGTGAGACAGAAGCGATGAAAGACGGATCAGATGCTGTCTCGGATTGGCCGCTATTAAATGCCATGGTTAACGCGGTTGGAGGGGCGACATGGGTTTCGCTTCACCATGGCGGCGGGGTTGGCATGGGGTACTCCCAGCATTCCGGCGTTGTTATTGTCGCGGACGGTACGAAAGAAGCAGAAGCGCGTCTTCAGCGGGTATTAACGACTGACCCGGGCATGGGGGTTGTACGTCATGCCGATGCCGGCTATGAGCTTGCAAAGAAAACAGCACGTGAGAAAGGCATTCACATGCCAATGCTTGAGAGAGGGGATCAGTGATGACAAAACCAATCTGGATCAAACATGCGGCACAGCTCGCGACTCTGGCTACAGACGTGAAAGGGCCCCGTTCCAAGGAGGATGCTTCCAATCTTGGGTTAATCGAAAACGGCAGCTTATGGATTGAAGATGGAATAATTCAAGCTGTGGGAACAACGGAGGAGTTGGAAGAGCGCTATAAAGATAAATTAGCTCAAGCGGACATCTTGGATGCCTCGAACCATTTGGTTACCCCAGGGCTTGTAGATCCCCATACACATGTTGTTTACGGGGAAGCCGTGAACGCGAGTTTGAAATGCGTCTGGAAGGCGCTACTTATATGGAAATTATGAATGCAGGCGGAGGAATTCATGCGACTGCCCGGATGACTCGGGAAGCAACGGAGGCCGAGTTAATGGAACAAACCATTTGCCGGCTGAACTCATTTTTAGAACATGGGGTAACTACAGTAGAAGGCAAAAGCGGGTATGGCATGAATATAAAAACAGAATTAAAGCAATTAAGAGTAATGAAGAAATTACAGGAGCAGCATGCGATTGATCTCGTGCCGACATTCATGGGTGCCCATGCTGTCCCGCCAGAATTCAAGGGGCGGGAAGATGAGTTTGTCGAGCATCTCATTAATGATATGCTTCCTGTTGTAGCGGCAGAAAAGCTGGCAGAGTTTAACGATGTATTTTGCGAAAAGGGTGTGTTTACCCCAGAACAATCTGAAAGAATATTGGAGGCGGGAAAAGAGTACGGACTCATTCCCAAAATACATGCAGATGAGATTGAGCCTTATGGTGGAGCTGAACTGGCAGCCAAAGTAGGGGCCATTTCTGCAGAGCACTTGTTGAAAGCCTCGGATGAAGGCATAGAAGCGATGGCGAAAGCTGGGACGATTGCTTGTCTTCTTCCGGCAACGGCCTTGTATTTACGTGAAGAAGCTGCGCAAGGAAGAAAAATGATTGATGCGGGCGTTCCTGTTGCTATATCTACAGACTGCAACCCAGGGTCCTCACCGACCACTTCCATGCCGCTCGTGATGAATTTAGCCTGTATTTCAATGAGAATGACGCCGGCAGAAGCCCTGACAGCTGCTACGTATAATGCCGCTTGCGCGATTAACCGAGAAAAACAAATTGGTTCATTGGAAGCTGGCAAGCAGGCGGACGTGGTCTTATGGAACGTAAAGAATTATCAGGAGCTGCAATATTTGTTCGGTGTGAATCATGTTCATTCTGTCTGGAAAAAAGGCGTGCGAGTAGTAAGTGGCAAACAGACAAAGGCTAATGTAAATGCACATGTGTTTTCCGAATAGAAGGAATGTTTCACGTGAAACATTGTTGACACGATAAGAACTAATCAAGAAGAACCTTTCAAAAAGCCTAGCTTTTATGAGAGGTTCTTTTTTGTTGAATAGATATGGAGAGAAAGAGAGTATTCATGCTGAGATAGTGGTTGGAGGGATGGCAAGAAAGCCCCTTGATGTGCAGAGGTAATAAAGTTGTTTAAACATCCTTCTTCCATATTTTTAAAATCATTGATCGGTTCTTTTGTACTCAACCGATCAATTATATAAAAACAACTGCAATTACTAACATAAATAATAGTTGATTCACAATCTTACTTCTTTCCAGTTTAGAACCTTTTTCATCATGTTCATTAATTAAATATTTTTATTCTCTATACAGCCGTCACAAAGTTGTCACTTACGAAGAATTTGTGAAATCTATATACTGACTCTATTAACAGAAAGGAGTGTTAACATATGCCAATTACTAGAAAAGAAAGCCTCTATTTTGGTTTAATCATGTGTTTTGGAATGGTGCTTTTTATGACTCTTTATAACCTTTACCTTAATGATGCATTTGGACAAATTTCTTTCTTGGGAGGAATAACGGATTTTCTTATAGGGTTTATTGTTGCATTAATTCTTGACCTGTACCTAGTAGGACCTCTAGCTAAAAAAGTAGCTTATAGATTAACAGCAAATACAACAAATGTGCTATATAAGGTTCTAACAATATCCACATGTATGGTTATTGGAATGGCTTTTTTCATGTCCATTTACGGTTTGGTGACAAGTTATTTCCATAATGGTTTTTCTTCCAACTCGGTTATTAAGGAATTTTTCTCCGTGTTTTTCAGGAATTTTGTAGTAGCATTACCTTTGCAAATCATTATTATAGGGCCAATAGTTCGCTATATATTTACTAAGTATATAAAAACTACTCAAAATAATTTAGTAGTCTAACTATGTTACGTTACAGGTAGCTCCTGAGATTATTCTTTTTATGTCTTGGGTTAAATCATCTGGAGCGTTAGCTCAATAAGAAGTAAACAACTTCATTATTCATTTTTTAAGTATTACATAAGCAGGTGGATATAATTTGCAACAACTTTAAAGAGCTTTACTGCGCATAGAATGTAGTAAGGCTCTTATCCTTTTTAATCAAAATTCAATAACTTTATTATCTATAGATACTTGAGGGAATAGCTACTATTTTGCCTTTTCTAGCCTTTGAAATCACCGACTGTAAAATTTTCTCTTATGATATAATCTTTCTGTACTAGTTAACTAGAGACATAAAGGGGAGTTATTATGCGAAGAGTTGTAGGTAGTCTGGCTGCTTTATTCATTATATTTACCTTCGTCATCCATGCCTCTGCCCAATCCCTCACCGATATAGACAGTCATTGGGCGAAGAAGGAGATTGAGACACTTAATAGCATGGGAATCGTTAGCGGTTATGAAGATGGAAAATTTCGTCCGTATACTCAGGTGACACGAGGACAATTTGTTGCTTATTTAGTCCGTGCATTAGATTTGCCAGCGGGTGAATCAGCATTTCCGGATGTGCCGGCCAGCAGCCGTCTTTATAAGGAAATAGCTGCTGGTAAGAAAGCAGGCTTGATTAGTGGAAATGCCAAGGGGTTAGCTCTTGCTGATGCACCGGTGACACGGTCAGATGTTGCTGCTATGCTGGATCGGGCGATGCAGCTGAAAGGCGATTATACAAAAAGACAGCCACTCACATTCACAGACGCCTCGAAAATCGGAAAATACGCATATGGCGCTGTTGAGCGAATGAGTTACTATGGCTTAATTAAAGGAACTGCCGATAATAGATTTGAACCACAAAAGGTAGCTACACGTGGAGAAGCTGTTGTATTCATATATAGAATGATGGACAAGCTCGATCTGCTAGGTGGTGAACAGAAACCGCAGCCTTCAGATAACCAGGAGGTCGTCATTCCTGTTAATGATCAGCAGTCTGTGAAGGTGAGGATGAATACGAAAGGTGTCCCGCTTATATACGACAAAAAGGTGATGGATGATCATGTTTTATCTACAGATAGCCACTACTATTATTATTTAGGGCAGGTATCTAAACCACTTGGCTCCCTTCAAGTCACATTGCGCAAGCTTGATAATGGCGATACATTTGTATTTACGAAATTTATTCACAATGGTTCCGATACGTATTCCGCTTCTGTTAGCCTGCCATTTGAGCAAGCCAATGAACATTCGATAGCAAAATACTCTTCATTCGGAACGGTTAATCAATCACATCACTCTGTATTTGGTGTTGATAAAACCTCCCATCCTGTTGGTATCCTATCGGTGAAAAACGGGACAACATTAAAAAATGAAATGATGATCGGTAAAAATTATATTTCTCTCCAACGACAGACGAACTACTCAAACGGACAAAGATCTGTTATTCGAGAGCTGCTTGATGAAAAAGAGAGCTATGAAGTAGTCGAGGATACAGCGAAGCAAACGATTACTGCCCAAATGAACATGGAAGTAAGAGGAAAAGCCATTTCTGAATCATGGCTGCTGCTCTCAGGCAAACCGCTGTTTGAAAATGCAAGTAACCGGGACGACTGGTTCAAACGTACAATCGCAGAGTATAGTTCTATTAATAACTGGCTCACAGCGGATGGAGCCTACACAAAATTGCCTTGGTCTATTGATCCAGCTCATCAAATGGGATATGGACGCAATGTAGGGCGTCTACAAGGAGGCGTTTACCTAACCGTTTATAATGAGAATAAGGAGCGTTACCTTCGTGATCTCGTTGTTAATTCACTGGCCGATCTTGATACTCTTTCCGGGGGAGCATTGACTGCTGGTGAAAACCCTATCTTTGAAACCGAGTATACAAGCTCAGGGCTCAAAGAGCAGTATGGTCTTACAGCTCCTTACATTGATACCCGCCATAATGAAAATGCCGCTTTATTTCTTAAGAACACAGCCGAATCTTTAAATATTTCACAGCTAAAAGGAGCGAATCTGCGTTATGCCGATTTTCTTGTCTCGCAAAAGGGGCTTGGAAATATTATTCCAGTGACGGCATCAAGTTATTTAATTGCTGATTATTATAAGGCTGATGGGCCGAAAGTGAGAACTCATGCCTCACTTAATCACACACTTGGTGAAATGAGATTTTTACTTGAAACGTATAAACAGACGAAAAATAATGCTTATTTAACAACAGCCCGGCAATTAAAAGCAGGGGTTGAGAACTTAAACTGGGCTCGTCCGAACGGCGACCTTTGGTATCAATATAACGGCAATGGCAAATTTGGTGGCAATGATTATGAAAACTTAACTCTGATGGATTTATTGTTGAGCCAAAATATCTTTGCGGAAGTAGATATTCCGCGCAGCAAAGCGTTTGATGCCATGATTAAACAAAAACAAAGTACCTTGTTGATAATGAAAAACCGATTATTCCAGCGGTCGTTCAGCTGCTTCGCGAGCAGGGCTTCGGTGCCATGATTAATGAAGCGTATCCTGCCACTACAAGAAAAGCAGATGTGAACGAACGACCGAAAGATACACTTGACTTGCTAGCTGAATAAAAGAAGCTGTCCTAGCCCATGCTTGTTGGCTGTGGATAGCTTCTTTTTTATAGAACTGATTTTTTGTTTTGATTATTCAGGAAAATCCTTGCCTTAATAAAGCGTATCGATTAAGATATTATTAACAAAAATGGAAGGGTGGACCTGAAACTATGATCTATTAATCCTATTCTTTAAGAAAAAATCGTTAATGAGTATACGAAATTTTTTCTGAATAGGATTAGTTTGTACATTTTTATACAACCAACAAGATCATTGTGTCTCTTCCATTAGGGATATCATGTCCTGTTTGACATTGTATTGTACTGATTTCCTCCTGTTCAGAAACTCTCTGAGGGGGTTTTTATTTTGGAAAAAAACATTTCAAACAAGGCAAGTGATCAAGCTGAAAT
Source organism: Bacillus sp. PK3_68 (assembly GCF_003600835.1). NCBI lineage: Bacteria > Bacillati > Bacillota > Bacilli > Caryophanales > Bacillaceae > Bacillus > Bacillus sp. PK3_68. Next base: position 2,920,276 of record NZ_NQYC01000001.1, read on the forward strand.
AAAGCCATCGCCTAATTTATTTCGGAACCGTGTTTTTCAGGCGATTATTATTTCAGGTCTTTTTTTACAGATCGGTATATGGATACGGAATTTTGCTGTTCTACTGTTCGTTATGGAGCAGACAAATGGTGACCCGTTTGCAGTTTCAATGATTTCAGTAGCAGAGTTTGCGCCGATTTTTATTTTTTCATTTATTGGAGGCGCGTTTGCTGACCGTTGGAGTCCAAAGAAAACAATGGTATGGTGTGACATTTTAAGTGCTTTATCTGTATTTGCGGTGCTGGTAACGCTTGTTATGGGAACTTGGAAGGTGGTATTTTTTGCCACGTTGATATCAGCGATTCTTTCACAGTTCTCTCAGCCGTCGGGCATGAAGTTATTTAAAATGCACTTAGCCGGAGAGCAGATGCAGGCGGGGATGTCAGTCTACCAAACATTATTTGCCGTGTTTATGGTCTTAGGCCCTATTGTTGGCACGTTTGTCTTTGAATCTTTTGGCATCAACATTTCAATTGCTATTACAGGCGCTGCTTTTTTGCTTTCGGCTTTCGCACTCGGCTTTCTGCCTAAAGACCGGAGCATGGAGGAAGAAAATAGAGAAACAACTTTATGGCAGGAAATGAAAAGCGGCATTCAATATGTGTTGAAAAAGAAAGAGTTAAGTTTGTTGGGGTTATGCTTTATGGCAGCAGGGCTCGGCATGGGGTTTATTCAGCCGCTTTCGATCTTTCTCGTAACAGAGCAATTAGGCTTGCACAAAGAAAACCTTCAATGGCTATTTATGGTGAATGGCATCGGCATGATTATAGGTGGAGCAGGCGTGATGGTTTTTGCTAAAACAGTCGCTCCGCAAAAGCTTCTTATCTGCGGAATGCTTGCGAACGCCATTGGTTTGGCGGTAATGGGGTTATCTACGAACCTTTGGCTGACACTCATAGCTGAATTTTTTAACGGGCTAATGATGCCTTGTATCCAGATCGGCATTAACACGATGATTTTGCAAAGAACAGAAGGTGCTTTCATTGGCAGGGTCAATGGGATTTTAAGTCCATTGTTTACTGGTTCGATGGTATTAACGATGAGTGCAGCAGGCCTCCTAAAAGGTTTGTTCTCTCTCACCGCTATTTTTGAAGCGGCAGCTGTTTTGTTTATTATCGGTATGATCTGTGTTCTACCTTTATATAATATGAGAGGGGAAACAAAGCCGGATTCTGTGGACCCTCAGGGATAGAGTAAATATAGGGGAATTAAAAAGAGCAGCCCCTCACCCATCTTCATGGGTGAAGGGCTGCTCTTTTTAATTATGAAGCACTTTAGCCTGCGACGTATAGAAACGATAGACAGCAAAAGCGATGAAAGACAAGATAATTCCTGAAATATATGGCAGGCCAATCATGATCGAAAACAGCCAGCCGCCTAATGGAGGACCAATAATTCTTCCGAGTGAATCGAACGATGATAGCAATCCTGTGGCATTCCCGTAGCCGCTTGTTGATGTTTTGGTAAGCAAGGCAGAAACGCTTGGGCGGATCACTCCATTTCCTATTCCAAAAATCGTTAAGAAAATAGCCGCTGTCGCAAAGTTGTTGACCAATAAGATTAAGCCGAAGCCAATGGCTGAAACAAGAATGCCGATTTGAATAACTATGCCTTCACCAAATTTTTTCGTTAGCCTCCCGACTAATCCACCTTGGACAATGGCACTGGCAAATCCCATAATCATAAAAACATAGCCTAGATTTACACTTTCGAGCCCTGCTTTTTTAGCGCCGTAATAGGCAAATGTAGCTTCTAAGCCGGATAGGGACAACGAAATGAAGAATTGCAGGACCAATAAAATAGATACAGGTCCACGCACAGTTTGGCGGAACGGCTTTTTTTCTCGATGTCCTGCCTTTCTCTTTTCTGCTGGGAGTGATTCTTTCAGCAAAAGCAGGACGAGAAAGAAGGTTACCAGTGAGGAAATACCGGCAATATAAAATGGCATGTTCAGGCTTGTCTTTGAAAAAATACCGCCAATCGCTGGTCCAAAAATAAAACCAAGACCGGTGGCAGCCCCGATAATGCCCATACCCTTTCCGCGTTCTTCCAGCGTGGTAATATCAGCAGCATAAGCCATTACTGTCGGCATATTGGCGGCTGATAATATGCCGCCGATGATCCTCGCAACAAACAGCATCCAAAGGGAAGAAGACCACCCCATGAGGAAAAAAGAAAGGGACAATCCTAGAATTCCGATCATAATAACAGGTTTGCGGCCAATACGATCTGAAATTCGGCCCCACACCGGCGCAAAAAGAAGCTGCATCAATGAGTACACAGCCATAAGTAGACCTAATTGTGTAGGTGAAGCGCCGATATTTTCTGCGTAAAATGGCAGCACAGGAATAATGATTCCAAAGCCAACCATAACGAGAAACATAACGACAAATAAAATAGGCAATGCTTTTTTTGTTTCTGGCATGACCATTCCTCCAATTTTATTGGACAACTAAGCATCCTGCTCATCGTAATTTTATTAAAAATAATATGTATACAATAAATTAGTTTAACAACAAAACATAGAAAAGAAAACTAGGGACCTTTATTAGGGACCGGACATTGTCAGTGCATGTAAAGCAATAATTATGTATGTTTATAAAAAAGAAAACGTTCCTTTTCAAGAAGCAGCAAGAATTTAACTATGTGCTTTTACCGTTTTATCCAATAGTTGCGGGGAAAAGAGTACTATAGCGAGGAGGGGATTCCAATAAGAACAAGTATCATACTGTGCGGGTCACTCATCGTTACATTAGCCGGCTGCAATTCGATCAGTTCAACTGAAGAAAGGCCGGTTCCGGTTGCAGGACAAGAGGATCCGTCACCTTCAGAAAGCCATCCAGGTAATGATCAACCACCTGCAATAAGCAGCGGACAAAAAAGTGCTTTGGAAGATCAAAAGCTCTTAACTCCTGAAGAAGTCATTCAAGCAACAAAAAAGCAGTTACACACAACCGTACCCGTTCAACTGCCAAAGAGCATGGATATTTCAGTAGATCACCATTTAACAGCTAAAACAAGTTCAAGAAGCAATGAGTATACGATTCAATTTATTGAAATGAATGAGCCTGTGCCGATCAATAATGGTGCTTTGAAAAATGAAGAAGCGAACGTAGCTGTGTTGAGAGGAATGAAATATAATAGCATGAGCACAGCGGCTAAGCAGATTAATTATCAAGATCACTCAGACAGTGAAGGAGAAGCTGTTGATCTTGGCTTCGGAATAAAAGGATATAAAGATGCGGGGGCTGGTTCCCAGTTCATCGGCTGGAATGAGGGCCGGTGGTCCTTGGCTATGCGAGCGTTAACGGAACAAGGAGACGATCTTGAAGCAGAAGCAAAAAAAGTCGTTCAATATTTGGAAAAACATACACTGCCTGTTCCGCATGAAGCAGGGATGGTTATGCTGGACATCAGCAAAACGGGCGGAGAACACGTACAGCGTGTTGCCTGGCAGGAAAACAATGCCGTTTATGAAATTGAAACGCCGAAAGGCTACATGGAAGCTTTAAAGGTAGCAGTCTCTATTCAACAAAATCATTGACTACATTTATAGATAAAGTCCAATGGATGCCCATTAGGCCGACGAAGAAGCTGATGTCTTACTATAGACAATCAGCTTTTTTCTTTTCCTGCGCTATGTTACAAAGCTGGGCAGCGATGAAGGCGATTGGCGTTCTTTTTTACTTGCTTGGCAAAAATTGCAGGAACGAGGGCATGTCCAATTGATTGCAAAGTGTAGTGGGGAGGCTGATTGCCGAAAAGGAGGACAAGAAGAGCAGGCTGACGAAAGGATAGCAGAGTAAAGTAATTTTATTTCTGCCATTCTTTATTGGCAGTGCCTGCACGCCGGGTTAGACCAATGGACAAAAATGAATGATAGCAACTGGACTCTTCTTCCTGAACTGATGGATGCTTATAGCGGCTTTTATGAACATAAAATGATGGAGCGGGCCTATTCATTTGGCATTATAGTCGGTGGCTATGGTGTTTCCAAGCTGTTTAAGTGGGAAATTTTAACAGGAAATCCCAGTTGTATTCACATCTATATTTAGCTTTCCCGATGATTTTATTCTTCGTGCTGAAATTAGCCGGAGAGCAGGGAGAAGCGAGAGTAAAAGACCGGCGATTTTAGATGAAATATGAATCCCAATACCCATGCTTATCAGAGGCTTCACAACGGTTATTGTCGCATCCGTTATTATGGCAAGCATCCTGATTTTAACAGGATAAAACGATTTTATTTTTTAAAAGGAGTGGGGTAGGTGGAAAAATTATATCAATTATTAGACGAGGTATTTGATGAGATGATAGCTATCCGTCGTTATCTGCATGAGTATCCGGAATTATCATTTCAGGAAGTAGAAACACCGAAATACATCGCTGAATATCATAAAAAATTAGGGAACGAAGTACGAACAGGAGTGGGTGGACGCGGCGTCGTAGCAACTTTGCGCGGCAGCAAGCCTGGAAAAACGGTCGCATTGCGGGCGGATTTTGATGCATTGCCGATCCAGGAAGAAACCGATGTGCCTTATAAGTCAAAGGTAGACGGCGTTATGCATGCGTGCGGTCACGACAGCCATACAGCGACACTGCTTGGACTTGCAAAAGCATTAAGTGAAATGAAAGATGGAATAGCGGGGAATGTTGTATTTATCCACCAGCATGCTGAGGAAGTGCTTCCAGGGGGAGCGATTGCCATGATTGAAGACGGTTGCCTTGAGAGGGTAGATGTGATTTTTGGTCAGCACATCTGGTCGAATGCACCGGTAGGAACAGTGGAATACCGTCCAGGCCCAATCATGGCAGCGGCTGATTTCTTTAAAATAAAAATTCAAGGAAAAGGCGGACACGGCGCACAGCCACACCAGACGAAAGACAGTGTGGTAATAGGTTCTCAGCTTGTCGGTAACCTCCAGCAAATTGTTTCACGAAGAGTGGACCCGCTTGATACGGCTGTTCTCTCCATTGGCTCTTTTGTGGCGAAAAATGCACCTAATGTTATTGCTGATACGGCTGTGCTATCAGGCACGGTAAGAACGTTTAGAGAAAGTACACGTGAGTCTATTGCGCAGGAAATAGAGCGTATCATAGTGGGCACTTGTGTCGCCGGAGATGTGGAATATACGTATGCATACGAAAAGGGTTATCCGGCAGCAGATAACCCGAAGGAAGAAATCGAATTCGTCATGGACATTGCTAGAACTGTTCCCGGTGTGACAGCAGTTAATGAATGCGAGCCGCAAATGGGCGGGGAAGACTTTGCTTACTATCTCCAGCATGTAAAGGGAGCGTTCTTCTTTACTGGGGCTCAAAATCCGGAACTGGGAGCAAGCTACCCTCATCACCATCCAAAGTTCAATATCGATGAGCGGGGCATGCTGGTGGCAGCGAAAGTGCTGGGTGCAGCAACTTTAGCCTATTTGAAAAAAGAAATGAAATCAGTTATTTAAAGAGGAAAAATGATGCCTGTCCAGACATTTGCTGAGCAGGCATTTTATTTTTTAATCAAATATGTAAGCAAGTGCCTTCATTGCCTGATCTACACTTTCGACGGTCGCACTGGCTTTCCTCGACAATTCTTTTAATGGATGATGCAAAGATTCTGGACGGATTAAAATAAGGGGCTTTCCAAAAGTAATGGCGGCACTTGCATCCATCGCTGTATTCCACTGTTTATATTTTTCTCCAAATAGAGCGATGACAAGATCAGCTTTTTGCATCAGCACCTCTGTGCGCAAGTTGTTAAAGCTGGATGCCGCTGCGTCGCGAAAAATGGCGTTCGGCTGCTTGCCTAAAATTTCTTCACCAATAGAATCAGAACGGTCATGGTCTTCCATTGGGCCGACAAAGTCAATAGGGAGTTTGAGCGCTGCAGCTTTCTGTTTGATTTCCTCACGCCAAGCACTATGGATTTCCCCAGCGAGATAAATAGTTAATCTCATTATTCACCCTCCTAGTAAATATTTCCTTCAGTATATCATGCTTCGCTCTTTTAATTAACCAGCATATATGTGGTTACATCACTGAAAGAAGTTTACGGGCGTCTAGCCAAGGGAATCTTCGGCAACGTTTTTAAGGCCGTTTATGCGGTTGCCCCCATTGCTGGTTGCCTTTAAATAGTTTTCTTTTCACTGTATTCCATTAAGACTTTTTATGTTTTCGGTCGGCCAGGTTTATTAAGGAAAGTTCCTCTATTTTCTTTTCAACAGATTGCAACCGGTCTCTTATAGAAGTGATGCGGATGCTCATGGATGATAGGGAGTCCAATATTTCTTTCAAAGTTGCTCTCGGCATGCGATCTCCTTCTTCCTTTGTGTTTTTTATCGTAATTTTAAAAATCAACAGAAATCGGATTCTTTATGCAACCATACACTTTAACGGATAAGTTAGTAAAGAGGGAGTTACCCTCATGTTTTCATATGTTTAAGACAAGGAAGCACCTGGTTTTACCGTGCATTTGTAATGAATACTTCCTTATTGGTTAATTTACCCATTCGTGTATCGAAAACAAACATGCGGGGCATGGAGAGAGGTGGCTGTTTTTGCAGTTCTCTAGACATAAAGTATAATAAAGGGATATTCTATCAATAAAGGTGGTGTGTACCAATGACTAATCAAAATGAAAATACAAATTTACCCCCAAAAACGTGCACGATTGAGCGCTTGGTAACAGTTCCGGCGGATGTTGAGAAAGTGTTAAAAGGACAGAAAACAGCTACACGCCGTAATGGCAGATATGCGGATATTGGTGAAATTATGACGCTTGAAGGCAAGGAGTTTGTTATTGAGCGTGTGTATTCGCAGTCACTTGGAGAATTAACAGATGAGCAGGCAAGGCAAGAAGGATATGAAAGCCTCGAAGAATACAAGGAATCGATTTTATCTATGCATCCCGGCATGCCTTGGGTGCCAAGCATGAAGGTATGGGTTCATGAATTTCAGCCTGTGCAGAAATAATTTTAAGAAATGAATATCGTTTATCAGCTTCTTCTGTATACACACATTCTTAGTGCCGTCGCATCCATCGGTCCATTTTTTGTTCTGCTCGTCTTAATTAAGAAAATGCAGACAGCTGGGATGGATGCGCAACAGGCCTACATATACGTATTTACTTCTTCTGTCAGGCTGGTTAAACACGCTGGACACGTATTGGTGGCCTCTGGAGCCTTGCTGATCATAAATGGGCCGTGGCCATGGAGTACGTCATGGGTTGTTATGACAATTATTATCATGTTCAGCTCTATATTCTTTCTCGCCCGTGCTTTTTCTCCGACATTGAGAAAATTTGATGAGCCGGGGGCCGATAAGCAGATGCTTGTAAATAAGCTGCATCGGTCTGTATGGATTTATATCTTTTTATTAATGCTCATGCTCTGGTTTATGACAATGAAGCCGAATCTATGGTAGATTACTTGAAATGATGAAGAGACCAAGCGAAGATAGACGCTCAAAGCAGCTATCTTCGCTTGTTTTTTTGTTTTAGCCATGCTTTATCGTGATAATATGATAACATGGTAGTATGCTAAAATTTTCCAATTAATGATTGACGGATATTTTCAACTAAGATTATAATAGGAAGTGAGTAATGAATATTTTTTATTTTCAGATTTGGGTGGTGGTTGAATGTCACAAACGATACAGATCGGTAAAATTGCCACCTTGCTCGCGATGCTCGATGAGACAGAGTGCCGCATGTTTGATTCGGCATTTGATCAAGTATCTTTCTGCCAGGGAAAAGTAGGATCTATGAACACGCAGAAAGTGATTTCGGCTGTTGAGACAGCAGTAAAAAGAAATCAGTTAATTGAGGAAGATGTGTACAGGGAAACCCACGCTTTATATCACGCTATTCTCGAAGCATTGGAAGGGGTAACAAGAGGCAGGCTGGCCATTGGTGAAATGTTGAGAACGGTCGGACTTCGCTTTGCTGTTGTACGGGGAAGGCCGTATAAACAAGCGAACGAAGGAGAGTGGATTGCCGTCGCTTTTTACGGCACGATTGGCGCACCTGTAAAAGGGTTAGAGCATGAGGCGATCGGTCTTGGAATTAATCACATTTAATTAGGTGGTTGCACATACAAGTTCTTTGCTGCTCCTCACTAGGCTGTACGCCTTAAAAGGTAAGCATTCTTACTCCGTTCAACAAGATCTGAGGCCAGCGATTGTACATCCACACATTAATAGCACAAGCAGCAATGAAGGCAGCTGATGCGGGCAATTAGTTGCATCAACCTTCTGTGCGGGCTGTGTCAGTAAAAAGTTTAATTGAATACAATGAATCATGACCTATAGTAACTAGTCGTTAGGAGGTGATGATGGCTCATTCTTTATATGCCATCGTCGCCTCTTTTTATGTTTTAAAATTAAAAGGAGGAAAAGAAAATGGTGGAATTAACAGGAGGCTCTTTAACAATTGAACAGCTAAGAAGAATTTGTTTTGATCAAGAGAAAGTAGCCATTTCGGCTGAAAGTATGGAACGAGTACTAAAGAGCCGGTTGGCAGTCGATCGGATTGTATCGGAGAAAAAAACAATCTATGGGATTACGACAGGATTTGGTAAATTCAGTGACGTCATCATTAATGAAGAAGACGTACAGGACTTGCAGCTGAACTTAATCCGTTCCCACGCCTGCGGGGTCGGCCATCCTTTTCCGGAAGTTGTTTCCCGGGCAATGATGGTACTTCGCTTGAATGCCTTGTTAAAAGGATTTTCTGGGGTGCGTCCGGTACTAGTAGAAACATTGGGAGAGCTTATTAATCAATCGATTCATCCGTACATCCCTCAACAGGGGTCTTTAGGAGCATCCGGTGATCTGGCACCGCTCTCTCATCTTGCTCTTGTGCTAATTGGCGAGGGGAAAGTGCACGGGGAAAATGGTGAACCTGTTGATTGTGCGTCCGTTTTAAAGCAAAAAGGTATTGAACCGATTGTTTTACAAGCGAAAGAAGGGCTGGCACTTATTAATGGTACGCAAGCTATGACAGCGATGGGCGTTATTAATTATCTGGAAGCCGAGCAGCTCGCTTATGATAGCGAATGGATTGCCGCTATGACGATGGAGGGATTGGAAGGGATTATTGATGCTTTCCATCCAGCTATTCACGAAGCAAGGGGTTACCCGCAACAGCTTGCTGTAGCTCAGCGTATGAGTGAATGGGTAAAAGGCAGCCAGCTAATTACACGCCAGGGTGAAAAGCGCGTTCAAGATGCTTACTCTATCCGCTGTATTCCTCAAGTACATGGAGCTTCATGGCAGGCGCTTGATTATGTGAAAGAAAAGCTGGAAATTGAAATGAATGCAGCCACCGACAACCCGCTTATTTTTGAAGAAGGAGATCTCGTAATCTCGGGTGGCAATTTTCATGGACAGCCCATTGCACTAGCAATGGATTTTATGAAAATCGCTGTTGCGGAACTGGCCAATATTTCTGAACGCCGAATTGAGCGGCTCGTTAATCCACAGTTAAATGATTTGCCGCCATTCTTAAGTCCGGAACCTGGCCTCCAGTCTGGTGCTATGATTATGCAATATGTAGCCGCCTCTCTTGTCTCGGAGAACAAAACACTGGCTCACCCGGCGAGCGTGGACTCGATTCCCTCCTCTGCAAATCAGGAAGACCATGTTAGCATGGGAACAACCGCTGCCCGTCATGCGAGCATGATTATTCAAAATGTCCGCCGTGTGCTCGCTATTGAATGCATTTGTGCTATGCAAGCGGTAGAATATAAAGGCATAGAAAAAGTAGCACCAAAACTTCGTAACAAGTGGGAGCAACTGCGCAGCATAGTTCCAAGTATAGAAAAAGATCGAGTATTTTCAGAAGATATGGAAAGAATGAATCAAGCTTTACACCCCATTACAAGTGACCGGCTTAAAAGAAGCGTATCGGATCTTGCTTAAGTGACAAAGGTTGCCAGTTCTCTAGGAGGCTGGCAATTTTTGTTTTATGTTCCCTACTTTTTAGGAAGGGGAATATGATATGATGAAGGCAGAATCTTTGTTAAATAAAGACAACCATTATGAATGAGGACAGCCCTTTTGGATCTTCCGCTATCTATTGAATGAAGGAGAAGATAAAGTTGAACCAGTTCATAACACTTTTAATTTACTTGATTGGAATGCCTATGGCCGGATGGACGATCTATCGTTCGCTGGAGCGTTTCATTGGCCACTTGGACGCCAGAGCAAATATAAAGACAAAGCTGAATGAACTGAACCAACTAGGGGAGTGTAGCCACTGTGGACGGTTAAGTCGTACATACCAAAGGGAGTTGGTTCGCTACGAGCTGCTTTTTCAAGAGGATAGGCTAGCGAATACGGATCAGGCTTGCCCTCATTGTAAAAAAGAAGCGTTTTTTCTGCAGGTCGAGCAATCTCTTCCATTTCATGATAAGCATATAGACTGCCTGCCTCTTGAGAAAAGTGAATATGCTGAATATGAAAAGCAAATAGAGCAACATGAGGAGCTTGTATATTTATCCAAGACGAATGAGCTTTTTAAAAATAAACTGACGTAAGTGTGTGGCGACTACATCTATAGGTAAACAGAAAGAGCTTCGTATTGTCTGAAGCTCTATTTGGTTTGTAGATCAATCTAGAAACAGAATTAGCTATTGGATTAGGGATGTGCTTGTTTTATTGCAATATGTATTTCAATCTCTCCGCTGGGATAGTATTTCTCGTAATCAAACGTATAAGCTCGGTGCAGGGCGCCTGATTCTTCTAAATCCCATATCTTGCTCCAGGTCTTAAATAGTCCTTGTTCATCGGCTGCATCCACTTTGAATACTTGATAAAGCTCATTCGCAGGAATCTTTAATACGGTTTCTGCGTTGCTTTCCATACCGACACCTAATGAATAATCTCCTTTGTAGTTATTTTCATAATCATAATAAACCCCATAAGTACAATTTTGATTGTCTACCAGACTTCGGGAAGCCTCTTCCCACAGCGTTTTAATTTTCTCCATTACTTGATCATCGTTAAAATTATTGGTTCTAATGCTGTTAACTAAATACAATTGCATCATTAATCAGCCCTTTCGAATAAATTAGCTTATTTGATTAGTAGGTAGGAAGGGAAACACAATTTTTATTTATCAGCCCTTATCAATAGAGAACAAATGTTCCTTTGTTAAAATATAGAACATTTGTTTTTGTTTGTCAAATAGTAAAAAGACCAATCGTGCTTCAAAGTAGAAAAACTCTGTTCACTTGCAAGGAGTGAACAGAGTTTTTTTATTGGTCGAGTTTTCTAGCTCCTCTTATAAGCAACCATTGAAGCGGCAGACGGCCCCATAACAACGGCTTGGGCAATTGTTTTCCGTTTAACGGTAAATTTTTAACGGCCATATAAATATTAGCGGGAAATACAGCAACGAAAAAAGTTGGCAGCAGTCTTGAAACAGCGGTCACCGCTTTGTTTAAAAGCAATAGTCCGCCGAACAACATTTCAATTACACCGCTAATCCAAACAATCTCCTTTTTAAAAGGGATTTGACGGGGGATGATCGATTGAAACCCTGCCGTTCGTGTAAAATGAAGAATACCCGCAGCAAAAAGTCCAATCCCATATAGGAATCGCAATAACTGTCTCATTCCAGCAACGCCTCCTTTCCTTTTTCTCTTACTGTACCCGATTATAGATGAAATGAACAAAATAGCTCTATAACCAGTCGAGGATTACAAATAAAAGTTCACAAGCAGATTTCTTGGGAAATAAAACTGATAAAATAATAACGAATCATCAGCATTCATTTTGAGACCGTGCCTCTTTGCTGTACAATTTTTTACAGGCGAACCGTTGAGCAAGACATTAAAGTGGGGGTGATTGAATGAATAGTGACGGGCCATTACGACCCTTTACTATCGAGGTGATCCGCATATTAAAAGAGATTCCTTCTGGATATGTTGTTACATATGGACAAGTTGCCCGCATGGCTGGCAGTCCGCGTGCAGCCCGGCAGGTGGTTCGGATTTTACATTCCATGAGCAAGAAGTACAAACTGCCTTGGCATCGCGTAGTTAATGCTAAAGGGGAGATAGTTGTACCAGATGATAATTCCCGGAAATTGCAGCGGTTATTGCTGGAAGACGAAGGTGTTCCGTTTACGAAAGATGGGCGGGTGGATTTGAAGCAATTTGAAAGTTCTCATAAAGGAAGATAATGAAACAAAGAAAACATCTGATAAAGAAGGCATGAAAGAATCAATTAATCAATATATAGTATAAGCGGAATCTAATCATTGCTTCAGTTGTTGGAAAAGTTAAAAAGGCAGTAAAAGAGATGTTCATCCATAATTAGAAAGGAGTTGATCGAAGTAGGAAGGCGGTCTCCCTTTCCAAAATAGTTTTTTTGATTAGAATGGAGGAGAGGAAGGATAGTATCTTCCTGGTGGATTTTTTAATAATACGATAAACGTAATGAGGTATGAACATATGCTGAATGAAGACATTTATAAAGAATTGGTCACCATTTGTGGTGAAAGAAACGTACTGCGTGATGAGCCGTTGAAGGATCATACATTAGTAAAGATCGGCGGCAAAGCAGATTTTTTAGTGATGCCTGAAACATATGAAGCGGTGGCTGAGGTCATTCGTTTAAAGGAAAAGCATCAACTGCCGTTTACTTTGCTTGGAAACGGATCGAATGTAATTGTCCGGGATGGTGGAGTTCGGGGAATTGTATTGCAATTTAAGCATTTGGCAGCCCTTCGCGTAGAAGGAAATCAGCTAATTGCTCAAGGGGGAGCAAATATTAAGGATGCTTCCCGTTTAGCGTATGAGCATAGTTTAGCTGGACTGGAATTTGCCTGCGGAATTCCAGGTTCCATCGGCGGAGCGATGGTGATGAATGCTGGCGCTTATGGCGGTGAGGTGAAGGACGTCATTGATCATGTCAAAATAGTGACCCAGCAAGGCCAGCTTCGCACGTTGAAGAAAGATGAATTAGCACTCGGTTACCGTACAAGTATTATCAGCCAAAATAAAGATATCGTGCTTGAAGCTGTTTTTACGCTTGAAGCTGGTGACCAGGCGGAAATTAAAGAAAAAATGGATGATTTTACATTCCAAAGGGAATCAAAACAGCCACTGGAGTACCCATCTGTCGGCAGCGTATTCAAACGGCCGCCAGGCTACTTTGCCGGGAAATTAATTCAGGATAGCGGTCTGCAAGGAAAAGGAGTCGGTGGAGCGGAAGTTTCAACCAAGCATGCTGGGTTTATCATTAACAAAAACAATGCAACAGCAGCTGATTATATTGCAACCATTGAAATGGTCCGCCAGAAAGTAAAGGAAACGTTCGGAGTAGAACTTGAACTAGAAGCAAAAATCGTCGGTGAGGAAATAAAATAGTTTTATGAAATAGTCCCACGATAGGGCTGTTTCAAGCTGTTGGCAAACGCTCGATTTCTTCGTTGCTGGCTTGTCTGTGATGCTCATGACTCCATGATCACTTCGCTTCTCGCCAGGAAAGACAAACGTTTTTAATCCGCCTGCAAACATATAAAACAGACTTTATCTGCACTAAAAAAACAGTCCCGTCCCAGGACTGTTTTTTAGTTAAGTGTATCTTAATTCCTCTAAAACTAATTGCAGTTTTTCCAAGGAAGAGATAAAGTCAAATTGGAGTTGTTCAGATAGATAAATAGATCAAGGGACAGCGGGGAGAGAACATGATTTTTCTAAGCTTTTTAATAACAATTATTTGTCTGGTTGGCAGCATTACTGGACTCGTATCCAATCCAACTGATAGTGAAAGAATGATCTTGATTGGCTGGCTTATAATCGGCATTGCGTTATTTGTATTTACGGTGCTCTGGTACAGAAGAAAAAAGGGGAAGAGGGATGACTTATCATATTGCTGTGATTGTCCGCCGAATGTATTTAGCTTCAAAGGATTTGATTGTGACAAGGATGGAGACTGCGATTGCAGTCCGGATTGCTCACCATGAAAAGTTTTTTTATGGATCTTCTTACATTAAGTTTTATGCCTTGCCATCGTAAGCCGGAGCGGTCGCTAATTGTAAAAGGAAGGCAATTCCCTGTCTGTTTCCGGTGCATGTTTTTGCTAATCGGCTTACTTTTGTCAGGGCCTCTAGCCATTTATGGGCCGTTATGGCCACTCCTGCCCTCTCTCGTCGCAGCTGTTGCCGCCTGCCTCCCGTTGCTCGTCGACGGCTTCACACAAAAGTGGAAATTGCGTTCAAGCAACAACTTTTTACGAAGCCTAACGGGATTGGCAGCTGGAGCAGGTCTCGCTCAATTTGCTGTAGCGGCAGCGAATGCTGGTGTCCGCTTTATTCTTTACTGACTTTCTTTCATGACGGGCGGTTCTTTCAACAAGCTGCCAACAGCGGCAACCACTAATAAAATACCAGTAAAAAGAAAGCCTTGGGCTATTGTAAAAGCTAGCCAGCCGATTACTCCTGAGCCAGCAACGACACCGAATGAAAAGAAGGCGTAAAAGTATCCATAGGCTTTTCCGCGGTGATCAGGAGTGACGGCTCCAATGAGCAGTGAATTAAGAGAAGGAAATAGAAAGGCGAAGCCAATACCGTATAGTACCATACATAAATAAAGCAATTGAATGGCTTCAATTTGACTTGCCAAGGCGAGGCTTATTCCCATCATTGCCATTCCAAATGCTAGCGTGAATGAGGGTTGGATACGGTCAAATACTGTATTAACAGGTAAAAGAAAGATCATAACAGCTGTGATCCCGAAGACACTTAAAAGCATTCCGCTCGTCTGGGCATCGTAGCCGAGAAGAATGACTTTCAACGGCAGCATATAGGCGAGCACTCCCTGAGAAAACATAAGTAGGAATGCCCCGATAAATGCTTTCACTACTTCTGCATTTTTAAAGAAATCCCTCACGTTCATTTGTTCATTTTGCTTACTCTCTTCACTAGCTCTCCTGTTGGTACGCAACAGGAAGAATGCAAGTACACCTAACAGGAGCAAAGCCAAGGCGGTAACGGTTAAAACAGTCGTTTCACTCGTCCGGCTGGCAACGATGCCGCTGAATGCTGGTCCGACAATGGCTGCTAAACCAACAAATGCTCCAGAAATAGCTGCCCCTTTTCCTTTTTTTCCTTCTTTTGCTGCGTTCGCTAAATAAGTGAACGCAGCAGGAACGATCAAGCCAGCGAGCATCCCATGTATAAAGCGAATAGCGAGCAGTGACCAGGCATCGACAGCAAAATGATAGAGTAATAAAGCCGCTCCTGTAAATAACAGGCCAGCCAGTAATACTCGAAAGGCCCCTTTTTTATCGGTAAGGAAGCCGGAGAGGATATTTCCGATTGTATTAGAGAAAGAATACATGCCAACAGCAAGCCCTGTTAAAAACGGTGTGGCACCGAGGCTTTCTGCAAAGGGGCTCATAATCGGCAGTTGTGTAAACAAGTCAAAAAACGAAAAGAAGATAATAATATAGACAAACACACGCATATTTTTAGCCGCTCCTATCCCGATGTTCTTCCTATTATTCTTCTTTTTGAAGAAAGTTTTGTCAAGGCAGCCTGTATTTTTTAGAAATTTCCATGCTTAATGGTTGAGTCTCGATCATAAATGATTCAAAATAAACAAGAGGATTTTCATCTCTTGGAGCATAAAAAGAGGAGTTTTTAACATGAATAAAGTTTTGTTTTGGTTGACGTGGGGGCTGGCTTTTCTCATTATTAATCTGTCTGTTGTTCCCATTGCGGCATTTATATTATATGGTGCAGGGGAAAATGAAGGAATATTTTCCGCTCCTTTTATAAGAATAGTCGGTCTTTTTCTGCTTGTTAATCTAATTACATTGCAAATGTTTATTGCTGGCCGCAAAGACAATAAAAGAGGCTTTCTTATCGGAGTGAATATGGCTGTCCTTCAGGTAGCAGGACTTGTCCTGTTTATTTCTACTATTTCAACTGTAGCTGTTATTTTTGTGATGGTTATTCTTCTTGTTGCGGCTGTCCTGCTTGTAAAAGAGATACGCCGGCCCGCATACTAAGCACCTGAACTGTAGTAATGGATTCTAGAATGATAGTTTTTTCCAATTCCAATGAGAATAACTGTGTTTAAAAAACTTTGTCTATGAGGGCAAAGTTTTTTTAGTTCTTAAATTTTGAGCCCTTCTTCATCCTATGATATGGTTTAGTAAATCAGTAATTTTTTGTAAAAACTACTATTGCGGAGGTTTTATCACAAATGAATAACTCTCAAGGCAATGACAACTTAGTCCCATTTACAAAAGAATTTACCAAGAACCCATACCCTGCTTATGCAAGATTAAGAGAAGAAGATCCTGTCTACCGCATCGCTTTGCCTGATGGGCAGCACGGATGGATGATTACAACATATGAAGCAGCAGTTGAGGCTTTAAAAGATAAACGATTTATTAAGGATTTTGCAAAACTATTCGGCGGCAATATGGATCATGGCAGTGTGTTTACTGAAAATATGTTATTTTCTGATCCGCCTGACCACAAACGGTTGCGCGGTTTAGTTCAAAAAGCCTTTACGCCGAAAATGATTGCAGGCATGAGGGAACGAATTCAAGAAATTACAGATGAGCTCTTAGATCAGGTGTCCGACCAGGGAACAATGAATTTAATTGATGACTTTGCTTTTCCGCTGCCGATTATCGTTATTTGCGAAATGCTTGGCGTCCCTTCAGCAGACCGCGATAAGTTTCGTGTTTGGTCTAACTCGTTAATTGAAGGGTCAAATGGAGAACACGCAGAGAACATGTATCAGCATATGACAGAGTTTGTTACCTACCTTGGTGAGTGGTTTGCCAAGACTCGAGAGCATCCGGGCGATGATTTGATTAGCCAACTCATTCACGCGGAGAATGAAGGCGATCAACTGACGGAAAAAGAGCTATATGGAGTTGTCTCGTTGCTCATTATTGCTGGCCATGAAACGACTGTCAATTTAATTGGAAATGGGGTTCTTGCCCTGTTGGAGCATCCCGACCAGCTAAAAAAGCTAAAAAACAATCCCGATTTAATTCAAACGGCGATCGAGGAATTGCTTCGCTTTAATGGACCAGTTGAATTTAGTACTTCCCGCTGGGCAGGGGAGGATTTTGAGTTCAAAGGAAAATTAATGAGAAAAGGTGAAGTGGTGATTATCGCCCTCAATTCTGCTAATCATGATCCTGCTCAATTTAAGGACCCGGAAATTCTTGATATTACAAGAGAAAAGAGTCCGCATCTGGCATTTGGAAAAGGCATTCATCTTTGCCTTGGTGCACCGCTTGCTCGTCTAGAAGGTGAGATTGCCATTAACAGCCTGCTTCAGCGCTTTCCTGAGATGAAGCTCAGCGTTCACCCAGATAAACTGGAGTGGAGGCCGGGGATGATTGTTCGGGGGGTCAAAGAAATTCCAGTTTCCTTATACTAATGTGAAGAATAAATTAAAGCCGTCATTATTTGTAGATCATGGCTGCTTTAGTTGCCATGATCAGCGGTTTTGCCATTTTGATCGCAGAAAGAAGTTTTTCTTTTTAAAAAGCACGTGCCAATTAATTAAGACTTAAAACAATGAAGTGATCAAGCACAACTGCAATGAAGAATGAAATCTCCAATAAAAAAGCGCCGCTGCTTTTTAGCAGGGACGCTTTTTAGTGTTTATTGCTGTTCTTCTAGCTGTTTGACTCTTTCTTGCCACTCTTCTTCAGAAATTCCATGTTCAGCTACATATCTGTTGCGTGGATGGACACGGCATTCATGAGAGCAGCTGCGTAAATACTTATGCTCATTTTCTTCTGAAGCTAGAATCTTTTCATTACACTCCGGATTAGCACAGTTCACATAGCGCTCGCAAGGCTCACCAGAAAAATAGTCACGGCCGACAATTATATGTTCTTTTTGGTTAACAGGAACGCTGATGCGCTCATCAAATACGTAACATTGGCCGTCCCATAATTCCCCTTGCACCTCAGGATCTTTTCCGTAGGTGACAATTCCGCCGTGCAGTTGTCCGACGTCTTCGAAGCCTTCTTTTAATAGCCAGCCAGAGAACTTTTCACAGCGGACACCGCCTGTGCAATACGTTAAAATTTTCTTGCCTTCTAATTTTTCTTTATTTTGACGAACCCAGTCTGGAAGCTCACGGAAATTCCGGATGTCAGGCTTGATGGCTCCTCTAAAATGTCCAAGGTCATATTCATAATCGTTGCGGGCATCGAGAACGACGGTGTCTTCCTGCTGCATTTGTTCAAAGAATTCTTTAGGCTCCAAGTATTTACCCGTCAGCTCTAAAGGATTAATGTCTTCTTCCAGGCGCAGGGTCACAAGTTCTTTTTTCGGACGAACTTTCATCTTTTTAAATGCATGCTCGTCTGCTTCATCAATCTTATATACCATGTCAGCAAAACGAGGATCCTTCTTCATTTCGCTCATGTATGCCTCTGCTTGTTCAACGGTTCCTGATACGGTTCCATTGATCCCTTCATGAGAGACTAGGATGCGCCCTTTCAACCCGAGTTCTTTGCAAAATTCCAAGTGCTCTGCTGCATACTCTTCCGGATTATCTATAGAAACATAATGGTAATATAATAAAACTCTATATGGTTTTGTGGTAATCAATGTTCTTACCGCCTTCTATTTAAAATGATTTCGAGTCATAAAACAAAAGAAAAGAGCCTTTTGTTTTATTTTTAAGCATACATTACTATTTAAACAATTTTTCAGCGAGATAGCAAATGTTAGTTTTTTCAATTGAAAAGAAGCTAGCAGTTTAAATGTGATGGAACATTCTGTACAATTTTGATAGGAATATCAATTAATAAATAAAAGTGAGAAGGAGGAATAAAATGGGTGCTATTGATCTGCAGAAAAAGAGCTTAAAAGTAGTTCTGGAGAAAAAACAATTAACAGCGGTGACAGCACGTGTCGGTTTAGTGCTGGATATTACAGGTTCGATGAGAACACTCTACAAAAAAGGTACAGTTCAAAAGGTAGTGGAACGGATTTTAGCTGTGGCTGCGGAATTTGACGATGATGGAAAGCTGGATGTTTGGGTATATGATAATGAATTCTCACGCCTTGAGCCGGTGACAGAGAAAGATTTTGAAGGGTATGTGGATAGAGAAATTTTGCAAGATGATAGCGTGCATAAATTTGGCAGGAATGAGGAATTGCCTGTTATGAAAGATGTTTTGACGAAGTATTTGCAGGAAGAACCTGCAAAAGATCCGGCCTTTATCGTTTTCATCAATGATGGCGGCTGCCGGAAAAATATTAAGTCCCTTATCGAAGGATCAGCGGACAAGCCATTGTTCTGGCAGTTTGTTGGGATTGGCAATGGCAATTTCGACTTCTTAAAAAAGCTAGACACACTAGAAGGACGAGAGACGGATAATGCTAATTTCCTTCACATCGAAGAGATTGAGAAAATTTCTGACAATGAGCTCTATGATGCTTTGTTAAATGAATTTCCAAGTTGGCTAAAGGAAGCGGCACAAAAGGGGATATTAACAAATAATATGGCACAAAAAGAAACGGCAGCAACAGCAGAGCCGGAATCAGAACCAGAATCATCCTCTAAAGAGCAAAAAGGGTTTTTTAGCAGGTTGTTCGGCAAATAAAAGGGATCAGGCGAAGGTGCACCTGATCCCACATAGTCTTATCTGCAAAGGCTAATTTTTATTGTTGTCAGCATAAATGGCCATTGCTTCACACATAAATTTCGCAAGCCCCGGCCCAAACTGATCAATGTTTTTCGTGAATCGCTCATCAGCAACATACATCTGGCCCAACCCTTTAAATGCATCAAGAGAATAGCTGCCTATCTTATTCAAAAACAAGTACCATTCCTTAATAGCTGTCTGTACTTCTTTGGACTCAGGCGGATCATTGCGGAGAGCCGCAAGCTTTGTATAGATGGCATTCATCCCTTTAGATAAGTCGTCTTGTTCTTCTTTAGACATGCTGGCTAGCTTAGCGTTTGATTCGTCTACTGCTTTGTTGCCCCAACGTTCTCGGGCCTCTTGTTCGTAAGGGTTTTGACTAAAATCAAAGCCCTCAAATTTTTCTTTGTTTGACATCTGAATGTCTCCTTTCATATGTTGAATGGTTTTTTCGACAGTCGCAATCATCTGATTAAGCCGGCGGCGTTTTTCAATTAGCATTTTCTGATGCAGCTCCAACGCTTCCCTGCGGTCAAATGAAGGACTGTCAATGATTTCTTTTATCTTTTTTAAAGGGAAGCCGAGTTCTTTGAAAAATAAGATTTGCTGGAGCATCTCAAGGTCTTCATTTGTATACAAGCGATAGCCCGCTTTTGTTGTATGGGTTGGACGCAACAGTCCAATTTGATCATAATGATGCAGTGTGCGCACACTAATTCCTGCCATATCAGCGACTTCTTTAATTTTCATTACCATGATTGTTGCCTCCCTTATATTTGTAATATAAAGTATGACGTAACGAGAGAGTCAACAGCAATTTACATATTATTTTAGCGCTACGAAAATGATAGACTAAATAAAATTTTATAGGAAGTGATTACGTTGATCTCAGTTGATCCAGCAGCTAACAGCATAAAGGATAATTATAAGCTTTTGATTGGTAGCATTGTCCCAAGGCCCATTGCTTTTGTGACGACAATAGCAGAGGATGGAACATTAAACGGTGCGCCCTTCAGTTATTTTAATATTGTTTCTGCCAATCCGCCGTTGATATCTCTGGCGATCCAGAGAGCCGGAGAGAAGCAAAAAGACACAGCCCGCAATGCGATACAGTTAAAGGAGTTTGTTGTCCATATCGTGGATGAAAGGAATGTAGGAAAAATTAATGAGACGGCAGCTATGCTTCCGGCTGATGAAAGTGAAATTGATTTGGCCGGTTTAATACCAATCGAGAGCACGAAAGTTTCTGTACAGGGTGTGAAAGAAGCGGGTGTTCGAATGGAATGTGTGCTGGAACAGGCCTTTGAATTGGGAGGGGAAGATGCTCCTTCAACTGATCTGTTAATTGGAAGGGTTGTTCTCTTTCACTTTGAGGAGCAGATTTATAACAAAGGAAAAATCAATTATAGTGAGTTAAAAGCTGTTAGCCGGCTAGCAGGGGCTGATTATGCTAAAGTAGGTGAAATTTTTTCTTTGGAACGGCCAAAATAATAAGAGCAGAAGAAGACAGATAAAACATTATTCCAAAAAGCAGGAGAATCATCCAAGCTAACACTATTTTTGCTTTATGATACAGGCGGCATTGACAGGCTTCATACATTTAAAAATAAGCGGCTTCAGAACGAGTATGTTAGGATTTGTCCGCATTTTAAAGAGAACTTTTTAAAGTTCTCTTTTTTATGTATAGAGGAACCGTTTGTATTTAACCGGCTGTTAATGCTTATCTTCAGGCTTTTACATTGACATTCATTAGTTGAGTCCCTAAACTTATATAATGTTTAGGGGGGCAACTAATGTGAAAAAACAATTAAGAGAAGCGGTGGAATTGTTCGAGGAAGTGATCATTTATGGGACAGAAAGGGTAATTAAATCAGTGGATAATCCGTTATGGCGTGAGTACTCACCGGAGCAGATGCAGTCGCTGAAAATTATCAACAAGCATGGTCTCATTGCTGTAGGACAGTTGGCAGCCATGCAGGGAGTTCACAAGAGTGCCATTTCCCACCGTCTAAAGCAACTAGATGAAAATGGATTGATTCGAACAGGGAAAGCAGAAGGGGATCAGCGAACAAAGCTTGTGGAGCTGACGGAGAAAGGAAAAGCCATTGTGCAGCAGTCGGATCAAGTGTTATATGAGTACATTGAACAGCTGCTGTCTGATGAGGTGGAAGAACAGGAGGTTGAACAGTTTGTTAAAACGTTCCGCAAGCTGAAGGAAGTGTTGAAAGTGAAGGGAGTGTAGTGAATGAGAAAAGTGATTAAATGGAAATGGCCTATTACGGTGGGGATCATTGTATTGACAGCCGTTCTCTTTGTCCTGGCACCTAACCTAACAAAACAGGCGGAGAAAGCAGGCACATTTCAGTTGCCAGATGATGCTGCTTCTCAGCGGGCGACCGAGATATTAGAGAAAGCAGGAGCGGGGGAAGAAACAATATCGCTTGTTTTCCCGTTAAAGGAAAAGCTTAATGAAGCATCTAGGAAGGAGATAGCCCAAACAGTAGATGATCTAAACAAGCTGGGTACTCCTGTAAAGGAGGTACTTAATCCTTTCGAGAATAAAGATTTGGAAGAGCAGCTAGTGTCTGAGGACAAAAAAACAGTGCTCGTTCCAATCACAGTAGATGGCACAGATGAAGAAGTGAATGACCTTGCGGAAAACATACGTTCAAAAGTGGTACCAAAAGATCGAACGGTTTATTTGACGGGAGAGGCGATCATTAATCATGATGTGAACGTGAGTGCTCAGGAAGGTTTGAAGCGAACAGAAGTCATTACAGTTGTTCTGATTTTTGGTTTGCTGCTGGCGGTATTCCGCTCATTTGTTACGCCATTTATCCCACTGCTTGCTGTCGGCATTACGTACTTGCTCAGCCAATCATTCGTCGCCTTTTTTATTGACTGGTTTGGCTTCCCGGTATCAAACTATACCCAAATTTTCTTAGTGGCTGTTCTTTTCGGTATCGGAACAGATTACTGTATTTTATTGCTGAGCCGGTATAAAGAAGAGCTATTTGCCGGACATACAGTCGAGGAAGCGATAGTAAACACATATAAAACAGCGGGAAGAACATTGTTAATCAGCGGATTAGCTGTATTTATCGGGTTTTCTGCCATCGGTTTTGCACAATTTCCTATCTTTAAATCAGCTGTTGGCGTCGCTGTTGGCATCATCGTGTTGCTGTTTGTGTTATTTACAATCATGCCGTTCTTTATGGCGGTGCTGAAGGATAAATTGTTCTGGCCTTCAAAGAAATCAGCTGCTCATCACGATAGCAAGATTTGGATCTTATTCAGTTCGTTATCTGTTAAACGGCCGCTTTTATCTATGCTTGTCGTAGCTGTGATAGCCGTTCCGCTACTGTTTACGTACGATAATGACCAGTCTTATAACACCGTGGAGGAAATTGGCAGTGACTATGAATCTGTTAAAGGGCTGAATGCGATTGAAAAAGGCTTTGGAAAAGGAGATTCCTTGCCCGTACAAGTGATTCTGAAGCACAAGAAAGATATAGTAACAGAAGAAACGGTTCCTTATATAGAATCCATTAGCAGGGAGATAGAAAAAGTGAAGGGCGTTAAAGAAGTGCGTACCATCACTCGCCCGACCGGCAAGGTTATTAAAGATTTATACGTTGATCAGCAGCTTGGTCAGCTAGCTGAAGGTGTAACGAAAGCACAAGAGGGGCTTGGTGAAGTCCAGGGCGGATTAACAAAAGTACAAAATGGACTTAATGAAGTGACGAAGCAGCTGCCGGCTGGAGATCAAGCATCTGCGGGAGCGGGAGGTCTTGGTGAAGCCGCCAAAGGGCTTGGAAAAATTAATGAACAAATTGGCCTCGTTTCGAAAGGGCTTCAGCAATCACAAAATATTCCGCAAACCGTTCAACAGTTGGGCATGCTCCAACAGCAGCTTGGCCAAGTACAGCAGGGGATTGGGAATGCTGCCGGCCAGCTAGAAAACTCCGCAGGTCAAATCAGCCAGTTAAAAGGCGGGTTAACAAAGCTTTCGGAAGGTGTTGGATCTGCTAACAATGGTTTATCAGAAGTAAAAAAGGGCCTGAATACCGTTTCCTCAATGATGACTAATATGAGCGAATCGAAAGGGCTGCGGGATACGGGAATGTTTATCCCGGAGGGGACACTTGAAAATAAAGACTTTGAGCAAGTGCTGGACCGGTATACAATCGATCAGCAAACAGGTGTGATGCTTGAGGCAATTCTTTCCGACGATCCGTATTCAACTGAAGCGATTAAAACGGTTGAAAAAGTGAAGGCAGCCGTACAGCGCGCGGTGACAGGCACACCTTTTGAAAAGGTGGAGACTGCGTATAGCGGAGTATCAAGCATGAACAGTGATTTAAAAGAGATTGCTTCTGAAGATTTTACCCGCACCGTAACCATTATGCTTATTAGCTTATTTGTTGTTTTAACCGCCCTGTTTCGGTCTCTTATCATGCCACTGTATATGATAGGCTCACTATTGCTTACTTATTTTACGTCTGTAGCCGTATCAGAGCTAATTTTCGTTAATTGGCTTGGCTATGATGGTATTAGCTGGGCTGTGCCATTCTTCGGCTTTGTCATGCTTGTAGCACTTGGTGTTGATTATTCCATCTTCCTGCTTGACCGCTTCCGTGAAGAAGCAGCAGATGGCGTGACTATCCCGCAGGCAATGGTCAAGTCAATGGCTAAAATGGGTACAGTTATCATTACAGCGGCTGTTATTCTTGCCGGTACGTTTGGGGCAATGATGCCATCAGGAGTGCTCAGTCTTGTGCAAATTGCTACGATCGTGATCACCGGGCTGCTGCTCTATGGTTTAATTATTTTGCCACTGCTTATCCCGGCTATTACGGTTTCCTTTGATCGGGGAGTCTGGTGGCCTTTTAAAAGAAAAGAATCATAATAGAAAGAAAAGCCGTTGGCAGTCATTATATACATGACTGCCAACGGCTTTTTAGGTGGAATTGAGGTAGCGGCTCTCTCTACAAATGACGAAAAATGTAAAAAATAAAAAGTCGAAATATGAAAATAGCAAAAAAATTTTGCAGCAAATAAGAAAAGAAAGCAACGAAAACTTGCTGAGAAGTTGAAGGAAAAAAGGATTATTTCCCAGCATTTTTTAGCAAGGGAGAGAAGAAAAAACACAAAATCAAGAATAATAGACAGATTGATATGAGTGAATTTATGCATTCTGCTTGTATATAAATACATAAGAAGATGCATAAAGATTAATATGTTAATGCATGATTAATATTTTAGAATAAAAATGCCCAAAACTACCTTGTCGAATTGCGTTATATAAAAAATGGTACTCACCCACCTGGTTAAACAGCCCACCTTCATAAACAGGAAGGAAGAGAAAAGCTACAGCGATCCGTTGTTTTTAAAAGCCTTATTTTAACTGTATTTGGAACCGGTTCCCTAAAAATAGTGAAAAAATCGATTTTTGTTCCAAAAATGAGGAACCGGTTCCGGAAGAGGAGGTAAAAATAAGCCCTGGCCGGCTTTAAAAAGGCATCTATTCTTTTTCAATAGAATAGTTGTTTTCTCTTTTAGCGCATGTTTATTAAACATACATGAATGCAGTGATCAGCCAGGGACAAATCGTTTGTCGACGCTTTCTCTTGGGATAATCTCAAAACCTGAATACGTGAGCTTGGGAATTTCTTCTCCGTTAGCTAATTTAATAATGTTTCGGGCCGCTGTTTCTCCGGCTTCGACAAAGTGAAGTTTAACTGTTGTTAAAGCAGGGTTCATCATCTCTGTAATGCTATACCCGCCAAACCCGGTGACAGATATGTTGGCGGGCACGTGCATGCCTTTCTTATAGGCCGCTTTCACTGCACCGATAGCAATATCGTCCGTCGCACAAATCAGAGCGGAAGGGAAGTAGCTTTCAAAAACTGCCAGCGCTCCTTTTGCTGCTTCTTCCATAGTAAAGCCGGTTTCAAAAAAGTGGACCTCGCACCCGTTCGCTTCTCTAACTGCCCGCTTAAAGCCTTCTTTTCTATTCACGCCAATGGCGGTGTTATCCTCGCTGACGCCTAAAAAGGCGAGACGCCGATGCCCTTGTTCAATAATATATTTTCCAATAGCATAACCAGCTTCTTCATCGTTGTGGATAAGGCTGTATACTTCCTCATGCTGCTGGCCAACTAATAGTATGGGAACATTAATTTCACTAAATGCCTGTAAGTGCGCATCGGTGATTTGTGTTGCCAATAAAATAATACCAGCGACTTTTTGTTTTGCCAGCATATAGATGCTTTCAATTTCACGCTCTATGTTTTGGTTGGTATTAGAAACGAGCATGTGGCAATTCCATTTTCGTAATTCATTATCGATGCCAGTCAGGATTTGGGATGTTTCGTACGAATCGAGATGGGGGACGATTGTACCGATCATGTTTGTTTTCTTTGCTTTCAAGCTTTGCGCAAAGGTATTTGGTGTGTATCCGGTTTCTTTGATGATTGTTTCGATTCTTTGTTTTGTTTTCTCGCTCACTGACCCGCCGTTTAAATATCTGGATACGGTGCTTTTTGCTACGCCAGCAAGTTTGGCAATATCTGCAATCGTCTTCATTTTGCCACTCCTGTTTCCCGGTATATTCGCTCTCATTATACACTATTCCGAAATTAGGCAGAAAGAATGAATCATAGCTAGGTAGAGACGTTGTCTATACTAGCCTATCAGTTATATTGTATGATAAGCGAAAAGAAACCATTTTGAATACAGAACGGTTTCTTTTCGTGCCATCTGAGTAGCAGCAGGCGTGATAAAAAGTTGGCAAACATTTCAGCTAATAGTCATTTCGTTAATAACCCATTAATTCTTTAACTTTCTCAGCATTGGCTTTAGAAGTCAGCATTTCTAGAAGTATAAAGGCAACTTCCATGGCTGTACCGGGATTTGATGAAGTAATCACATTTTCATCTACCACAATGCGATTAGTTGAGATTTGCACTTCATACGTGGCTAATTGTGCTAAACGTTTACTGGAGGGATGATTATAGGTCGTAGCTTTGCGATGTCGTAGTATGCCGCTATGCGCAAGCGCTAAAGAAGCTACACAAATAGAAGCAATCGGCTTTTTATGTGTATTAAAATGTTGAATGACCTCTTGAAACGTTTCGCTAAATGCATCCTCGTAAAAATTCGCCTCTTCAAACCCGCCAGGAATCGCTAATGCATCAAATTCATGTAAATCAATGTCTGCTAATCGTTTTTCCGGGGTGACTCTAAAGTTCCATGTCGCCTGTAGCTCTGGGTGAAGTCCTGCTGAAATAACCATTGTAGAGCCGTCACCTTCTAATTGATTCCATCCAAGTACGTCTGTAAACACACTGGCCTCGTATGCTTCAAAGCCATTTGCTAATAACAATAATACTTTCTTCATTGACTATCGCCTCACTTTCTCACTTCAGTTTAATGGATTTTGATCGCCTGCTGAATATTATGACAAATGTATTTCTTTGAAATTGCTTTTGTTTTTATGGATAATTCATACAAATACTTCATTTAATAAGGAGAGACTATGGATCATATTGATTATGAAATTTTAAAACAGCTAGAACAAAATGCCAAAGTGACGACAAAAGAAATCGCTGCACATGTACACTTATCGGCACCCGCAGTAGCTGAGCGAATTAAAAAGCTCGAGGAGCAGCAAGTTATCACAGGTTATCAAGCCTTGTTTGATTTAAAAACACTCGATCGTTCAATTGTGGCGCTCGTGTTATTTAAATCAAATGACTGCAAAAAATTAGCGGAATTTTGTTACAGCCATCCGGATGTGCTTGAATGCTACCGAGTGGCAGGTGAAATCAGCTATATCGCAAAAGTTGCGACACAATCGGTAGAAACCCTCGAAAGATTTATTGATCAATCGATGCCGTACGGGACACCATCCACAAATATTGTGCTATCCGAGCATAAGAACGCGACATTGTAAAAGAGGCTTTCTGGTTGTGGGTCAGATCGGCCCATTTATTTTAAAACTATGGAAGAACGCTAGAGTATAAAAATGAGATGGTGTATGATGGAAAAAAATAAGTGGCACATTTGCTGTCATAGAAATAAGGAGGAGAAAGGGTGAAACAATCTGCGCTACAACAATTGCCAGATCAGGAAGCGATAAGGCAGCCTAATCGATTATGGATGGTTCTTTTGCTTGGTTTGCTGTCTGCATTCGGGCCTTTATCGGTAGATATGTATTTGCCAGCCTTGCCAACTCTAGCGAAGGACTTACATGCATCGGCGTCTGTTGCCCAGCTTAGCTTAACTGCTTTTTTAATTGGTCTAGCTTTTGGTCAAGTAATTGCTGGTCCTTTGAGTGATACAAATGGAAGACGAAAACCCTTGATGGCCGGCCTTATTATCTTTACTGCTGCTTCTATTCTATGTATAATCATGCCCTCTATTTGGGGCCTTATCGTAATGAGGTTTATTCAAGGAGCTGCCGCAGCAGCAGGAATTGTTATTTCGCGCGCGGTGATTCGGGATCTTTATTCAGGTTCGGAACTAACGAAGTTTTTTGCCTTAACTATGCTTGTTAACGGTGTAGCCCCGATTGCTGCTCCAGTTATCGGAGGACAGCTCCTTTCTTTTGTATCCTGGCCGGGTGTGTTTGGAGTGCTTGCTATAGTGGGAGCAGTGACTTTTTTTGCTGTTTTTAGCGGCATGCCTGAAACGCTCTCCGTTGAGCGCAAATCCGCAGGAGGGTTAAAACAGACACTTCTTACGTTTAAAGTATTAATGATTGATAAAGTGTTTATGGGCTATTGCCTCGTACAAGGGTTTGTGATGGCAGCCATGTTTGCTTACATAGCGGGGTCACCATTTGTGTTGCAGGATTTTTTTGGATTATCACCGCAAGCCTTTAGTCTATGCTTCGCCATTAATGGCCTGGGAATCGTCATCGCTACTCAGGTTACCGGCCGGCTTGCCGGGAGGGTCAGCGAATCGGCTTTATTGAAGGCAGGGCTTTTGATGGCGTTATCGGGAAGCGTTTTGATGCTTGCTATGCTTGCGATAGAAGCTCATCTCATCGCTGTTCTTATTCCGTTGATCTTTGCGGTATCAAGTGTAGGGGTAGTATCGACCACATGTTTCTCGTTGGCCATGAATAATAAGGAGAAAACAGCAGGAAGTGCATCAGCGTTTCTCGGACTGATGCCTTATATTTTTGGTGCTGTCGCTGCTCCGCTTGCCGGCATTGGCGCTGGTCACACTACGCTGCCGATGGGGATCATTATGGTTGGCTGTCATTTAGCAGCAGTGTTTTCTTATTTTTTCCTATGCCGAAAATAAGGCTGCTGGCAAACAGACTTTGCTTACAAAAAAAGAGATCCAAAAGCAGCTGCTTTTGGATCTCTTTTTTTGTTCAATCCGCTCCGCCACCACCACCGCTGTCTCCACCGCCCCCTCCATCACTGCTGAAAAATCCGCCTCCATCAAAAGAGCTGTTTCCGGATGAACTATCTGAACTTGCTATTTTGCTCCATTTCCATGTGTCTTCTAAGTAAGAAACAGGGTTGTGATCTGCTAACAAAAGAAAAGTGAGTGGTGCAGCTGAGAATAACGCTGTTTTGACTTCTGCTGCTTCTTTAAGCAAAGGATGATGTCGTCTGGCTTTCAGGATTAATGATCGGATAGCCCATTTATCAAGCTCAGTTTCTGGCAGGGAAACGGGGATTCCATGTTTCCTAATTTGCTTGCGGAATATCCGGATATCCGCATAGAGAGCCGCTGCTTCACTTGATAATGTCATGCGCGGCGTAAAGAGATAGAGTAAAGTACTTGCGGCGATGAAAAGAGCTATTTGTTTCACCAAGGCTGGATCGTATAGCATGAGAGCTGCAAGAAACGATACAAGCAAAGAAAGCAGAGAACGCCACCTTTGCGCAGGATTCCGGCAAGCCAGCAAAAATAATCCAAGGCTAATGATGGAATAAATAAGCATCGCTGCCGTGGAGAGCGAATCCAGCATGTAACTATAAAGAACGATTAAGTAGATAACTGCAAGCAGTATAGGGACAAGAAGGCGGATCACTTTGTCTCCCATCAATCGTTCTTCTTTCATGTATTGAAGGGCGGCATGAAACCATTCCTTTTCTCCTTCTTTGAACAAAGAGTGTTTCGTTCGGTAACTGAGCAGTTGGCGATGGTTGTCTTTTTCTTTTTTCGTTGCTCCGGCTATATTCATCATGGCAAAGGAGGTCCTGCTTTTCTTTCCTAGCTTTTTAAAAAGCCATAAAATGAGTTGATTTTCATGCGGCGCGAGCAGGTCAGGCGTACGTTTTAGTGTGAACAAAAGCTGATGATCGGGAGCGTCGGGATCATTTTGAAACCGCTTGGCCGCTTGATCCAGTTTTACTTTGGCAGCCCCTTTCTCAACAAGTGAATATAAAGCGGCAAAATAACCATACCGGTCTTTTTTTCCAAGGCGATGGATGAAATACAAAACGAGTGGATCTGTGTGGATAAGCTTATTTACATTCCCGCTTCCTCTCAGGTGACACATGCGCAAGATAGCCATCGCAAGGCAACTAGACCCGGCTAGTGCTGTTAAATAAGGCAGAAGTTGTTGTAGTTGTTCCCGTTTCTGTTCGTTCTCAGCTATTCGCTTTGCCTGTCTTTCTTCTTGTTCGAGTACTTTTTCCAAGGTGGCTGGAGCAGCTGCTTTTCTCTGTTCAGACATGACTGCAGAAGGAAACAGCAGCCTTGTTTCTGTAAGAGAATACATGGCGGAAGTCGGTGTAGTAAAGCGCACAACGAGTGGTTCCTTATGAATATCCCCTTCTTCGCGATCATGCAAAAAAGCATAGTAGCGGCTTGGTTCTATTTCTTGTGGGAACACAAAATCAATCGTTATATGATGAAGGTCTTGATCATGATTGCTGCCAGTCCCGAAAAAAGGAACAACGAGATCGCTATACGTTTCATACGATTTTACTGCTCCTTTCAAGCGATAAACGTAAAAGATGGTCTTTTTTTCGTTTTTAGCAGAAAGGGAAGCGTAGTAACTATTATCTTCCTGTGATACGTTAAGCGTCCGCAAGTCTTGTTCGTTTACAAACCCTGGTTTAGCATTTGGATCTACCAGTTCGTATGCATGAAAATTGGTGACTCCTTGGTGATGATTTGTCTGTATTGAACGTCTTACTCGGCTATATTCCCCTTGAACGTATACTTAAATACCTCGTTGAGAAGCAAATCGCCATTTGGTTGAATCCATGCGCGAATGTCGACTTTATCAATGGTATAGGATTTAGCAAAAGCCGAGGGACTGCAGGCTAGAAAAATCAAAATGGTCAGCACGGGAAGTCGAAGTGTTTTCAAGTTTTCACCTCTCTTTCTATAGGAATCTATGTTTCTAATTCCAAATAATAGCATAACTGACAAAATAGAAAATGCAACGAAGGAACTGCTTTGTCTGTAAAATAAAAGAGGGTAAAGGTTATTTTGAATGGCCTTTAGGAGAGATATTTATTATCAAATCTTTTGAATAGGGCCGTTTTAGACGTTTATGAGAAGGGTAATTTTGAGAATAGCTATCTGGAAATAGGCCCACACGGTAAAGTGTCTGGTATGATCCAGAATCAAGCTAGGAAGGGGACCAAAAGAATGGAAAATGTAAAAACAGCGATTGTTTATTACAGTTCAACAGGTACAAATTATCAGTTAGCTAAATGGGCGGAAGAAGGAGCCAAAGCGTCAGGTGCTGACGTAAAAGTATTGAAAGTGCCGGAAATCGCTCCACCAGAGGCGATTGAATCAAATGCAGCCTGGAAAGCTCACCATGAAAAAACAAAGGACGTTCCTAAAGTGACAGTGGACGATCTTATATGGGCAGATGCCATTATCTTTAGCGTTCCGACCCGGTTCGGAAATGTACCCGGTCAAATGAAGCAATTTTTGGACACAACCGGTGGAGCATGGGCTAAAGGAAAATTAGCGAACAAAGTAGTCAGTGCAATGACATCTGCTCAAAATCCGCATGGCGGACAAGAACAAACAATCCTGCAATTATACACCTCTATGTATCATTGGGGAGCGATCATCGCAGCGCCTGGCTACACTGGAGAAGCAGTATTTGCTGCAGGTGGAAATCCTTATGGTACATCAGTCTCCGTGGATCAGGAAGGGAAAATGAAAGAAGATGTTGAGGAAGCTGTAAAGCATCAAGCAAAGCGGACTGTTATGGTAGCCAAGGCAATAAAAAATGGCCTGTAATCACAGATAAAAATAGGAAAAAGGTTTCCGGAAAATATTCTTTCGGAAACCTTTTTCCTTTTAGATAAACCAGCTTAGAGGCTAATCAAATGATCGAGCAGCCATTTTCGCCGATTAATCGTTGCTAAACATTTTAAATAATCCACCGATTCCACTTTCATCTTTGCCGCCAGTACCTGCCGGCATCGCAGCGAAGACACGGCTGGCTAGACGGCTGAATGGAAGCGACTGAATCCAGACTGTTCCTGGGCCGCGGAGTGTAGCAAAGAATAGCCCTTCGCCACCGAATAGAGCGGTTTTCACACCGCGTACTGTTTCAATATTGTAAGTAACGTCACTTGTCATGGCTACTAGACAGCCAGTATCAATCTTCAATACTTCACCTGGGGCTAATGTTTTTTGATGAATTGTCCCGCCAGCATGAACAAACGCCATGCCGTCACCCTCAAGTTTTTGCATAATGAAACCTTCGCCACCGAAGAAGCCCACGCCCAATTTGCGCTGCAATTCAATACCGACAGATACGCCCTTTGCCGCTGCCAGAAAAGCGTCTTTTTGGCAAATAACTTTCCCATTTAGCGCACTCAGGTCCATTGGAATAATTTTGCCCGGATAGGGAGAAGCAAAGGAAACATGTTTTTTTCCTTGTCCCTCATTTGTAAACATCGTCATGAACAAGCTCTCTCCGGTTAACACCCGTTTACCGGCGCCAAGCAGCTTGCCCATTAATCCACTGCCTTGATTAGATGAACCGTCACCAAAGACCGTTTCCATTTCGATTCCATCTTCCATCATCATTAAGCTGCCTGCTTCTGCGATAACTGTCTCGCGCGGGTCAAGCTCGACTTCGACAAACTGCATATCATCGCCATAAATCTTATAATCAATTTCGTGGTTATTCATTAAAAATTCCTCCTTCTCACAAAAGGTAGTACGAATATTTATAAAAGAAGGTTTCGTTATTTTTCAACTATTTTGCAAAAAAAGGTGAAATGATGAGAGATTTTTCTTAATCGGTGAGGTCTTTTTTCTGTGCATTCGTCCATTCTACTTTATAGAGTAAAGCGATTTCTGTTTCTTTCAGCCCTCGAGGCAGCTCCCCGTGGTCACTGTGGAGAGAGCCCATGCTGTTTTTAGTTGTACCAGACCAGCCGGCTAGATAAACGGGCTTGTCTTTCTTTAAAGTGATTTTTTCATGAATCAAACTGTTGAATGACCAGGCCGTCATCTTGTGTTCAAATACTGTTGCAGCCAAGCCATCTGGTAATCCTTCAAGCAGTTTGACGAAACCCTTTTCACTGTCTAAGTCACTTGTGCCAAAAGAGATGATTTTATCCCGGAATGCGTGTTTTATTTCGCCGGACGAGACGAGCATATTTTGTTCAAATTTTCCGTCCTTATACAAAACAACTGTATATTGGATGTCGTCTCCTTTTTTCAATGTGCCATTTAAGTTAAAAAATTCAATGTGATCCGCTCCTGTTTTGCTGATTAGCTCTTTTTCTCTTTCGATTAGGTTATAAGGCTCAATGGTAAGTCTCGTGCTTGAGGGCGTTTGTTTTTTCTCCGCTTCTGTACACCCAGCAATCAATAAGAGAAAGCTGATATACATTCCCCATTTTAATAACTGTTTCATCTCATTCTCCTTTCAGGAAAAAAATGTATTTTTATGATCTTTTGTTACATTATATCTCGAATGAGACTTATGGAAGAAAAAGAATTTCAACAAAAAATGGTTGGAATATCCAAATAGTACTTTTTTCGCGCATTTTTGTAAAAAATTAATTAAATATCTTAACTATTATTGGACTAAGCCGATTAAATCAAGGGGACATCTTATGAGAAAGGGAGAGAAGCGGATGAAAAAACAAAAAGCATTGCTTGGAAATTATCCGGATTAATTATCGGGCTATTTTTACTACTTTTTGTAGTGTATTCTATTGTAACGAATACCATGTTACACAACAAAAGCGTAAAAGATTCCGAAGAGTATGCGAATGAACATGCGAAACTGTACGCAGCTGGTCTGAGCCAGCGCTTTGAACACACGAGCAAAACCTTAATGACTGCAAAGCATATGTTTGAAGCTTTAAATGATGAAAAAAAGATGACAGCTCAATCTGCTTTGCAAATGGTCAAGAAGAATCTTACTGAAAATCCTAGTATTTTTGGGATGGGACTCATACTCGAGAGCAATGCAGTTCCTATTGAAAATACGGTGAATAAAACGTTTATTGATCAGCAGCATCGTTTCATCCCTTATTTATATAAAGAAGGAGATACTATTCATACCGAGGCGATTAATGGTTACGAAACAGAAGGGGATGGAGACTGGTATCAAATCCCTAAGAAAGAGGGACGGCCAGTTTTAACGGAACCATATGATTACCAGGCTGGAAGCCAGACCATTCCAATGGCAACCATTTCTGTGCCTTTATTTTCAAAAGAAAATAAATTTATTGGAGTCATGACAGCTGACTTTTCTATTGAGTTCTTGAATGACGCAGTGAAAAGCATGAAACCGGACGGCGGTTATGCAAGTATCGTCACTGATCAAGGTTTTGTAGTAGCGAACAGTATCAACGAAAAATTAATTGGAACAAACATGGAAGAAGCATTAGATTGGAAGAAGGTTCGGTCTGATTTGGGAGAGAGAAAGGTCTCGACTTTATATGTCGATTCAAAGCAACTGAAGGAAAAAGCATTTAATACGTTTGCTCCTGTATCAGTTGAAGGAATAGATGAGATTTGGTCTGTTCAGACGGTTGTGCCCAAGTCTAGTATTTTACGAACGTTTAATGCCATTTTACTGTTAACAATTATAGCGGCAGTATTAATGATTATTTTAATGGCCGCTGCTTCCTCTCTGTTTATTCACAGACAGTTGAAGCCTTTAACTTACTTGAGGAAGTCGATTGAAACAGCCGCATCCGGTGATTTAACACAAAAAGTAGACCCATCACACATTCGTCAGGATGAGATTGGGCTGGTGGCCTCTGCCTTTAATGATATGCTCGATAAAACAAATGAAGCGATTTATGTTGTTAAGGGCTCCTCTGTAGAATTGAATGATTCTACTTCCCAAGTACATCAGGCATTTGAAGAGGTTTCGGCTGCAAGTGAAGAAGTGGCGGTTGCCATAGATGAAATTGCCCAGGGTGCCTCACAGCAGTCAATAGACACAGAGGATGCTAACCAACGGATGGCTGACTTGTCTGCACAAATCGATGCATTGGCAACTCTTTCCGATAAAATCAATCAGCTGTCAGCAC
The DNA here is from genome assembly GCF_003600835.1 of Bacillus sp. PK3_68. NCBI lineage: Bacteria > Bacillati > Bacillota > Bacilli > Caryophanales > Bacillaceae > Bacillus > Bacillus sp. PK3_68. The sequence goes on from NZ_NQYC01000001.1 coordinate 2,955,465, forward strand.
AGTCGGGACAGTCAACTGAACAAGGAATGAAACAAGTCAAATTGCTGCGGGAGCACAACGAAGATACAGATAGAATGAATGAAAAAGTGCAAGAGCAAATTCAGGCATTATCCAAAAAGATTGCGAACATTGATATTGTCATTGCTTCGATCCACGGCATTACAGCCCAGACGAATTTGCTTGCTTTAAATGCCAGCATTGAAGCGGCCCGTGCCGGTGAACATGGAAAAGGCTTTGCCGTTGTCGCGGAGGAAGTAAGGAAGTTAGCGGAGCAATCACGCGAAGAGACCGACGTTATTCAAAAAACTGTCCATGAAATATTAGAAGAATCCAAGCAAACGGTTGCTGTTATTGCCAAAAACATTGAATTGATGGAAGTGAAGAATCAATCTGTCTCCAATACAGAATCTTCATTTAAGGAAAATGCTGAGCTAGCCAACCAACTTGGTGAATCAATTGTTCAACTATCTGCGAAGTTAAGGGAAATGATGGAATTTAAAGAGCAGGCCATTGAATCGATTCAGAGTGTATCGGCCATTTCAGAGGAAACAGCCGCCTCTGCTGAACAGGTCAGCGCTTCAGCTACTGAACAGCAGAGAGAAATGACCAAAGTCGCCTTATCAACCGAGCGGATGAACAATATTGCTGGAGAATTGAAGGAAGTTGTCAGTCGTTTCAAAGTGTAATCATTGTTAGATAGTCCGAAGAATAAAACCCCTGGAGATTAACATAATAATGTATAATCTCCAGGGTTTTTTATTTTGTTCACTCTGCCTCTGCTGAGAATCTAATGGGGAATAACTGTTATGCCGTAACAAAGGCCATTTTATAATTTAATGGATAAATAACGGGGGATTCGGGGTAAATCAATAAAAAATAAGGAGGCGAAATATGGGGTTTGTTCAATTGCTGAAAAAGGGAAATACGTCGTCGGGCATTGCGGCTATCGGAAATACAGTACTTGCTATTTTAAAAGGAGTGGCCGCTGCCTTTAGTGGAAGCGGCACGATGTTTGCATCTGCCATGCATTCGCTGGCGGATGCCGTTAATCAGGGGTTTGTTTACTTTGGCAGCGCCTTAGCAGAAATGAAGCCATCCAAAAGATTTCCAGTTGGCTTTGGTAGGCTTATTAATATCTTTTGTATGGTCGCCGTCATTGTCGTAACGATTATGGCTTATGAAACGATCATGAAGGGCTGGAAGCTGTTAAAGCATCCAGCGGAATCATCTGATTTTCTGTTGAATTTTTTTGTGCTCGTTGCAGCGATTGCTGTCGATGGATTTATTTTATTCAAAGCGATGAAAGAAATTGCTGAAGAAGCACGTGTAGAGAAAAAAGGAAATATTCTTGTCACCGCTTTTAAAAACGTCGGCAAAGCGTCTCCTGCTACACGGCTAGTGTTTTATGAGGATTTAGTAGCAACCTCTGGAGCGTTTCTTGCCTTAATCGGTATTGTAGCGGCACAATTTTTTGGCTTGCTCGCCGCAGATGGTGCCATTACGATATTGATTGGTTTATTGATGGTCTTCGTTGCTTTTCGTGTTGGCTATGATAACATGGTCGGCCTAATCGGTGTCGCTGCCCCGAAGGAAGTCGAAAATAAAATGGCGGATATGCTGCTGGCTGATCCTGACGTAGTCGATATTTACAAAATGCGCATTATTCAGGAAGGCCGAGTTTATCACATTGATGGCATTGTCGAACTGAGAAAAGGTCTCTCGCTTGCACAAGCAGACGATATTAAGTTCCGAGTCATGGACCGGCTGCTCCGGGAACCAGAAGTTGCAGACGTTACACTTGGCATTATTGAAGATGATGATAAAAAAGGTTGGAAGGGAATGCCTGAGCCGACATGATCTCTTCCAAAAAATGATTGACCATTCGACCGTTTGTTGCTAGAGTTAAAAGCATAATTACTTAAATAATCCATGTTTTCTAGGGTTCCGCGGATGCGTCCGGTCTGGTCCGAGAGAAGGCACACAGAGTCTTTCTGTGACACGGAGGGATAAAAGCCCGGGAGATTGCCACGATATAATTGTGGAATCTTTCGGGTTTTTCTGTTTTTGAAAGGGAGGAGAACGAATGAATAAGGAATGGATAAAAGTATTCATTGCTGCTTTTTTTGAGGTATTCTGGGTGGTTGGTTTAAAGCACGCCGACAATATGTGGGAATGGGCAGGAACGGCGGTGGCTATTCTCGTCAGCTTTTATTTATTAATCGCGGCGGGAAATAAATTGCCGGTTGGCACGGTGTATGCTGTGTTTGTTGGTATGGGAACGGCAGGAACTGTTCTATCAGAAATCATCTTTTTCGGGGAGCCGGTCAAAGTGGCAAAACTGGTATTGGTTGTTGTGCTGCTTGTCGGGGTAATCGGCTTGAAGCTTGTTACAGATGAAGCGGAAGGAGAGCGAGCCTCATGAGCTGGTTGTATCTCGTACTTGCGGGTATCTTTGAGATGACGGGTGTAGCGATGATCAATAGCCTCCACAAACATAAAAACTGGCAATCGTTCGTTCTTATGCTAGTCGGCTTCTCCGCAAGCTTCCTCTTTCTCGCTTTAGCTATGAAAACATTGCCAATGGGGACAGCCTATGCTGTTTGGACAGGTATTGGCGCTTCCGGCGGTGCAATTTTAGGGATGCTGCTGTATGGCGAATCGAAAGATTGGAGAAGAATTGTTTTCATCGTGATGGTACTTGGAGCTGCTGTCGGTTTAAAGTTAGTATCCTGACCTTAAGGCCACTCTTTTATTGAGTGGCCTGTATTTTTCTCTTTATAATCAGTAACAGAAAAAGCGGTAGACCCGAGCGTTAAAATTGATTGATTTTCTGTGTTTTGGAACAATAAACCCAAAGGGAAGGGAGATGCGTGAATGAAAGTACTAGTTATAGGAGCGAATGGCCAAATTGGCAGGCAGGTTGTCGAGCTTCTTCAAGAAAGAGAAGAACATACTGCACGAGCATTGGTAAGAAGTGAGGAGCAGGCTGAGTCTTTTGAAAAGACTGGGGTAGAAGCGGCGGTGGCGAATCTTGAGGGAAGTGTGGAAGAAATCACAGAGGCAGCAAAAGGTTGTGAAGCAGTTATTTTCACTGCTGGTTCAGGTGGACAAACCGGCTGGGATAAGACGCTTTTGATTGACCTCGATGGAGCGGTGAAGACGATTGAGGCTGCCCAGGCGGCCGGCATTAGCCGTTTTATTATGGTAAGCGCCCTTCAAGCTCACCGCCGAGAGAATTGGAACGAAGCGATCAAACCATACTATGTAGCAAAACATTACGCAGATAAAGTACTGCAATCAAGCGGCCTGACGTACACAATTATTCGTCCGGGCGGGTTGCTGAATGAAAAGGGGACGGGGAAAGTAGCAGCCGCGGAGAACTTGGAACGCGCCTCGATCCCACGCGAGGATGTAGCTAGAACAGTAGTCGCTTCACTTAGCGAAGGCCATACGTTTAATCGTTCTTTCGATCTTGTTTCAGGAGGTGTGCCTATTTCGGAAGCGCTAAAACTTATATAAATTCTATGTATTTTATTACGAGGGCAAAGCTGCCAGTGCAGTTTTGCCTTCTTTTTATTCCACCTATGAAGGCTATTCAGATGGTTACCATCAATGCGGCCACCTATTTACGCCTTGATGAGTGCATTGGCGGGATCGCTCCCGGAAGAAAAGCGGATATTCTTCTTCTCCCGGATCTGGTTGATTTCCGTCCGGATGTAGTCATTGCCCGTGGGGAAGTAGTAGCTGAACACGGAGAATTACAAGTGGAGATGCCAGAAATCGATTGGAATGAGTATGCAGTCAGAGAACCATTCGCCTTCTCCAAAGAAAGACTGGAGAACACAAATTTATACAGGTACCCGCATATGTTTCCGAGTGAGCCTGTGCCCGTTGTGTATTTCCGCAGCAACGTGATTACACAGAGAAAAGATACAGAATTGCCTTCTGTCAGCGGCTGTGCAGACTTATCTAATCATGATGGACTTGTGCAAGCTGTGTTAATGGATAGAGACGGCGAGTGGGTATCCAAAGCAGTTCTTGAGCGATTTGCGGTCGATTTGGATGGTTTGGCGTCCACTTACAATACAACAACTGAGCTGCTTGTCATTGGAAGAAATCATGAATCAATGGCAAAGGCAGCAGCCAGGGTGCATGAAATAGGAGGTGGAATAGTCATCGTTGATAGCGACGAGGTGGTGTTGGAAATTCCGCTGACATTTACAGGGATGATGACAACGGACTTTTCATTTGATACGGCAGTAGGCTATCATAATCAGTTATTGGCGGCCATGCAGGAGCGCGGATTTCCTTTCCACGATATTTTATACACTTTGCTGTTTTTAACATGCGATTTTCTTCCGGGTCTCCGGTTAGTTCCTCATGGGCTGTATGAGGTGAAAACGGACAACATTCTGCTGCCATCTGTTTCTTTCCCTGCTTTCAACTGTGAGATAAGAACCTAAAGCCTTTAGGTTATGACAAGAGGAGGGCGATTAAATGGCAAAGTATACAATGGTTGACCAAGATACTTGCATTGCCTGTGGGGCATGCGGAGCGTCTGCGCCGGATGTGTTTGATTATAACGAGGAAGGAGTTGCCTATGTAGTTTTAGATGATAACGAAGGCGTAGCGGAAATTCCTGAAGAGCTGGTTGATGACGCAGAAGAGGCGTTTGAAGGCTGTCCTACAGAATCTATCAAGATGGCAGAAAAGCCTTTCTATAGCAAGATTCCTTCATAAGTCAGTATGAGAAAGATAGGTATTCTCCTCATCTATTCAGATGAGGATTTTTTATTGGAATGATTACCATCATCCTGTTCGTTTCACAGGGGCTTATCGGATGAATTCCAATAGTTACTTTAAATTAATTATTGTCTCCACCCTTAAAGGCATGGTACTATCGAAATAGACAAAATATTTAAAAAATAAAATTGTTTGGACAGCCTAGGAGGAGAACAAATGAAAAAGTGGCTAATGGTAGTACTGCTCGGCTTGCTGCTCGTATTGACGGCCTGTAATTCGGGTGACAAGGAAAGCGGCGGCAGCTCTGAAAATGGGGACGAGCCAAAGAAGAAAGAAGCAAAAGTAGGAATTACACAGCTCGTTGAGCATCCGTCTTTAGATGGGGCAAGGGAAGGATTTATCGAAGCTTTAAAAGATGCTGGTTATGAAGAAGGGAAAAATTTAACGCTTGATTATCAGAACGCCCAAGCAGATGTAAACAATAACATGACCATTGCGCAAAAGCTTGTTAATGATGGAAATGACCTCATCTTAGCTATTTCTACACCGAGCGCGCAGGCAGCTTTACAATCAACGAAAGATATTCCTATTCTTTTTACAGCAATTACAGATCCTGTAAGTGCCAAGCTTGTTAAAAGTATGGAAGAACCCGGAGGCAATGTAACAGGCACATCTGATACACACCCGGAGGCCATTAAAAATACAATTGCTTCTATTAAAGACTTTTTCCCTGATGCGAAAAAAGTAGGCGTGATTTATAATTCGGGGGAACCGAATTCCGTTGTTAATGTGGATAAAGCAAAAGAAGCGATGAAAGAAAACGGATTGGAGCCGGTAGAAGTAACAGTTTCCGCCAGTTCAGAAGTAAAACAAGCAGCTGAAACGCTTGTTGGACGAGCGGATGTCCTTTATATCCCAAAAGACAATACGGTCGTTTCTGCCTTAGAATCAGTCATTACAGTAGCAAATGCCAAGAAGATCCCAGCATTTGTCGGAGAAAGTGATTCAGTCAAACGGGGCGGATTTGCTTCTTACGGATTTGAATACCATGATCTTGGCTACTCAACAGGAAAAATGGCTGTTGAAATCCTTGAAGGCAAAAAGCCAAGTGAAATTCCAGTAGGTGTTCCTGAGAACCTGGAGCTAGTTGTTAACAAGAAAACAGCTGATATTCTCGGTGTGAAATTAACAGAGGAACAACAAAAGAAAGCTAAATTAGTAGAATAAAAGATGAGAGTCCCCTGTAATCGTTCATTAGTTGCAGGGGATTTTTATCTGACAAAGAAATTTGGCTGTTATAGTTCATTAGAGTAATTTTTAGAGAACTTTTTCTTTTGTTGTACGTATGAGTAAGTAGCCGAAAAAAAGGCAAAGATGATTAAAAATAACATGATTGTATGATAACAGAAAAGAGTTGCTGCATATACTTACAAGAATAGGGAAGAAAATAATCGTTGTTAGATAGCAATAGCGTGAAAGGGTGAAGAGAATATCCTGTGAAAGAATTTCATTGGAAAGATGCCATTCCATTAATTGAAGAAATTGAGGTACAAGCAGGTGAAGGGAATGTACCCGTAAAGGTCAGGAGTGTCCCCGATAAATTGCGATGTATCGGGGAAGGAACTGACGCCGCCGTGTTTGTTCACTCCCTTAATCCGAAATATGCTTTTAAAGTGTATGCTAAGGGAAAAGAGCACAAGAAGGAGAATGAAGTACGTGCCTATGAGAAGCTTGCCGGACTGCCATATTTCCCTGTTTTTTATGGTTCAGGAAGCCGATTTATTGTGATTAGTTTTGAACCAGGAATTCACCTATATGATTGTCTCGTAACAGGAACATATATTTCTCCCGAAGTGATTGGACAAGTTGACCAGGCAATAAGTGAGGCGAGGAAAGCAGGGTTAAACCCACGAGATATTCACTTGAAAAATATTATCTTGCAGGAAAATAGAGTAAAGCTGATCGATGTCTCAGAATACGTCAAACCGGGAAATGATCAACGATGGGAGCATTTAAAAGAAGCCTATAGGCTTTATTATCCTATCATTGCTTCCAGACAAATATCCCCTAAGTTTTTAGAATTTGTGAAGGGGCAATATGAAAAGCAAAAATATAGCAACTTTTCTCTAAGAAGATTTGGCCGGCTGTTCACTGTTTTGCTGGAAAAGGAAAAGAGCTGACAGCTTCAACGTTTTAATTTTCTTTTTGAGAAAAATAGAGATGAAATATCAGGAATGAAAATCATTATCAATTAAAACAGGGAGAAATATTTTAATTGGAAACGATTCATGTGTTTGTTCAAATGAGAACGATTAAAACAATTGAGGGCCATTCCAAGCAAGTGGTAGAACGATTCAGCTGTGAAGGCATCGTCGAAAAGCAGCCTGGATTTGTAGATCGCACAGTCATGGTAAAGAAAGTGAGACGTGGCGAAGAGGAAGTCATAGTAATGATTTGTTGGCAGTCTGAAGACGATTGGAAGCAGTGAGAAAAGAGCGATGCTCATATTGCCGGTCACAAGGCCAATCTATGAAAGCCAAAGCCTGACTATATAAGGCGCATTGTATTATGTAGAAACGGTTATTCAAGCAGCAGAACAAGCTTCCAAATAAAAATAAAGCCTAGTCCAATACTCGTTATGTGATTGGACAGGCTTTGTTTTTATAGGAAAGTGTCTTAAGAAGAGGATGATACCTTTTCTTTAAAAGTGTTGATTTTTTCTACAGTTTCCTTAATTAAAGGTTTCATTTTTTCAGCATCGGGTTTGTCCTTTTTCGTTTCATCAATCAGCGGATATAAGCTGTCCTCAATGTTTTTGTAATCGTCTGGATAGTTCTCTTCCACTTGTTCTTCAATATCATCCCATTTTTCTTCTACCTTTTTGCCAGTAGTTTGTAGCTGTTCAGCATTTTGTGGCACGGTATCGACGTTGCCCTGCAGCTCTTTTAGAGAAATGGATACTTCTTCAAGACCGCTCGGCAGATCAGCAGGTTTTTCTTCTTCCTTTTCCTTTGCCTCTTCTTCTTCTTCTTTCGTCGTTACCTGCTCTTTAGGCTCATCTGTGTTTGTTGAAGCAGGCTCAGCTGCCTCTTCCTTTTTGGATCCACAACCAGCTGCTATTAATAGCATAATTGTCATAACGGCTAATAAGTAAATGAATTTTCTCATTTCACTCCTCCTTTGCCAATATCATTCCCAGCTGCCATTTTCTTTAAACTCGGAGAAATGCATTCATCAATCATATTGAAATATTTAATAAATCGCCCATTTTTTTTAACATTGAATCAATATAGGCTTTACTATAGTCATATCCGATAAGCGCCACCACTCTTCCAGTCTCATCTGTAATAGGGGCGAAGCTAGTTTTCCATTTTCCATAGCGGTCTTCATATACTGATGTGACAGTCGCTTCTCCATTCATTGCTGAAGTTGCCACTTCCATGATTTCACTTGGACCTTCATAAATTTCACCCGGCTGGATAACGAACCCTTCATCAGCCACAAGCGTAAGCATCCTCTTATCATCTAAAAATTCGAAAATGTATACCCATTGAATGGTTCCCTCTTGCTCTTGAATCATGGTCAGTTTTTTTTGCAGCTTTTGATAAGCCGGATTGGAGGGGATACATTCGTTTTTAATTGAACAATTTCTTCCGGCTGAATAATAGCTGCTGTGACAATAGCAATGGAACGCAGCCGCTTATCCAATTGTTCTTCAAGAATCCTTCTTTTATTGGAGGGAGAAAGGTTGGCATGGTGAATTTTTTCTCGTATTTTTTTGTATTTTCTACTCATTGTCGGCTGGCTGATGTCCAGTACCCTAGCAGCCAGCTTTACTGATTTATATTGATCCATGGCCATTGTAATAAGCTGTTCTTCCACAAAATCTATCGCTTCCTGTAAAGGCATAAGCTGCTCAAAAACAGGAGGTGCCTTAACGATTTCTTTTTTCCAAGGGATAAGATGATGAATGGCAGGGGCATCTACTTCTGTTTTTCTGCTTGTGACAACAATACGTTCGATCATATTTTCAAGCTGCCGTACATTGCCAGGCCATGGGTAGATAGACAGCAGGTCAACGGCATCGGGAAGGATATTAATTTGCTTCCGGTACATCTGATTATACTTTTGAGTGAAATAATAAATAAAATGAGGAATTTCCTCGATTCTCTCTCTTAGTGAAGGGATATGAATGGGAACAACATTCAAACGGTAATAAAGGTCCTCTCGGAATTTGCCGTCCTCTACCATTTGCTCCAGCGACTTGTTTGTAGCTGCAATCACTTGAATATCAATTTTTTTCGGTTGAGATCCCCGAGCGGAGTGATCTCTCTTTCTTGAAGGGCCCGCAATAATTTCACTTGCAGCCCAAGCGGCATTTCAGCAATTTCGTCGAGAAAGAGAACGCCTTTATCAGCGATTTCGAATTTTCCGCGTGCGCCGCTCTTTTTTGCCCCGCTAAAAGCACCTTCTTCGTATCCAAATAATTCACTTTCTAGTAGGTTTTCAGGGATTGCGCCACAATTAACTGCCACGAATGGTTCATTTTTCCGAGACCCCATTTCATGAATCGCTTTCGCAATCACTTCCTTGCCTACCCCTGATTCACCTAACAATAGAACAGTGGAGGATACCACGGATACCATTTCAGCTGTATGAAGGACATCGATCATCTTCGGGCTGTGAGCGACAAGTGGAGAAGCAAGTTTTGCTGCAGCCATGTTATTTAAATCTGTTTCACTGGCTTCTTTTAGTCGATCCTCATTAAGATCTCTGAGCGCCCATATGAGTAATTCACTTTTATCGGCAGTCGATACCGGAATAATAGTCATCAGTATTTTCTTGCCATTCCAGGATGTCTGCAGGGTAGAAGTCTTTTCTTTCTTTAATAGGTCTTTCATTGAGGGCTCTTCAAGAAATATTCTCTTTTCGAGCTCTAACAGGCTGGAGCCGACCATCTGATGAGGGGAGGCTTCCCACAATCCATTAATGCTGCCGGCCCTTTCTAAAATAATACCGTTTATATCGGTGATAAGAATTTCATTATAAATGGATAGAAGCATGGTTTTTAACGCATGTATCGTTTGGTGAAGCGTGTCTGCTGAAGGGGAGGATACAAACTGGTTACTCTTCATTTCATGCACATCCTTATAAAAATGATAATTGACTAGAGAAATGACATTTCAAAATTGAATTAATATTTCGAAAATGAATCTGACTATTGTTTTTAAATGGCTATTTTACTGCAATTTTCGCTTGGTACAATACTTGCAATTAGTTAAACATCGATCATAAGAAGGAGTGAATTATTTGAACAAGAAAAGTTTTATCCAAGAAAATATGAATTCCCAGAATCCATTTATCAAAAATTTATACACAGATCTTCACAGCCGGATTAATGACTTTGAAGAAGCAAACACTCGAATTGAAAAAATGAAGCTGATGGATGCAGGCGGTTCATTTGTTATTGTTGGCGCGATCGTTCTTTTTTAATAAGTGTCATTGTTTGAATGCAAGTTTTATTTTTTACTATACAACTAAAATGAAAAACTGTCAGGAGGTAAATTATGAGTAACGAGAAATCAGCTATCTCCAAAGATGTCGCTTTTGGCTTTCTTCCCGCTCAGAAAAATGACCGGGTGTTCGGTCTCTGGGATCTGGTATTGATCCAGGTTGGCATCGGTGTTTCGTGTTTTTGTTTGCTTGTTGGCGGTTATACAGGCATGATCGTCAGCGCAAAAGAAGCCATGGCGACCATTTTATTCGGAAATGCCTTGCCGGTTTTGCTGATTGTACCCATCACTATTCTTTTTGCCCGCTACGGGGTGGATACTTTTATTGGTTTCCGTAGCTCGCTTGGTTATTTGGGGTCCAATATTTTTTATTTTGTTTTTATGGTATTAACAATCGGTTATATGTCAGTCGCTCTTTTCATGGCCGGCCAGGCAGTTGTAGAAATTGCTAGCCTGTTTCATCTTCCTGAGTTTTTTACAACAAGAACAACAGGGGCGCCGCTCTTTGCTATTCTATTGTTTGCTGTTGCGTTTTTCGTTACATTTAAAGGTCCGCTCGTTATCCGTAAATTTAATTTAATTGGTGTGCCAGCCATTTTATTAGTGATGTTCGGATTAATCTCTATTTTACTAGTAGGACAGGGTCTCGATAAAATTTTTGCATTAAATCCTGCTGAACCATATGAAGAGCATTCTCGTTCGTTCGCAACTGCTCTTGAATTAAATATTGGATTGGGTTTTTCCTGGCTTCCTTACCTCGGCCAATACAGCCGGCTGGCAAAAACTGAAAAGGCTGCCTACAAAGCAGGCTTTTTAAGCTACGGTGTTCTCGTAAACGTAGCTGCCATTTTGGGAGCGCTTACGGCGCTGGTTGTAGCTTCTCTTGATCCAACAGATTGGATGTTTGCAATCGGCGGCACATGGATTGGATTAATTGGGCTTGTCCTGCTTACACTCGGTAATTTAACGGCGGTTATTTTTTTAATGTACTCCCAGGCGATCAGCTTCAAAACCGTTCTGCCCAAGAAATCGTGGTCCTTTGCTATGGCAACGGCTATCCCGACTGTTTTGTTGCTGCTCAGTTCCAGCTTCTATGACGCGTTTAATTCTTTCATTACAATTATTTCTTATATTATGGCTGTATTTGGCGGAATCGTGATTTCAGACTTTTTCTTTGTTAAAAAACAGCAAGTATCCATTCGTGACCTGTACGATACAAACGGCAACTATTTTTATTGGCGCGGAGTGAATCCCTCTGCTATTACAAGTTTTATTGCCGGCACGGCTGCCTACTGGCTGCTGTATAACCCGCTTCTTGACGCAGCAAGTGGATGGTTTCACTATATCACAGCTGGCATTCCTGCTTACTTTGCCGCAGGTATCTGTTATTATATTTCGGCTAAATACATCTTTGCTTATGAAGTAGATCGCAAGGCGAGTAAATTTACACCAGCTACTGTAAAAGAGGCTCTTCCATATAAAGACAGTATGTAACAAGCTGATTTCATATATGAATATTTATTTTATAAATGAATGTGAAAAAGGAAAGCAAGGCGTGGAAGTAGCTATTAAACTCTTTTTGTAAGTTGGCATGATTTTTGCTTTCTGAATAATGAGAATAGTTTTGTGAATATTTCTCGCCTTCGTAGCTAAAGTTTTCAACGGCTTCTTATGAGAAAGGGAGGGATGAAGTGTCTATTTTGGTCGTAGGGTTAAATCATGACAATGCGCCGCTGTCTATTAGGGAATCGCTTGCTTTTGAACGGGAGGAAAGAAAGCAGCTTATTCTTAAATTGAAAAATATTTTTGGTATCCACGAATGTGTGATTCTGACGACATGCAATCGAGTGGAAATCTATGCTTTAACAGAAAAAGAATTTCTACAGGTAGGAGAAAACATTCTTAAAAAAAGTCTGTGCGAAAAAGCAGGCGCAGATTCATACCTTGTAGCCGGAGCTCTTTATGTTAAACGGGAGCATGAAGCTGTTCGTCATTTATTTCGCGTGGTTTGTGGCCTTGATTCTATGATCATTGGTGAAACACAAATACTGGGGCAAGTAAAGCAAGCGTTTTTTGAAAGCATGGAAACAGGCGGAACAGGGCCAGTATTTAACCGCTTGTTTAAACAGGCTATAACAATGGCAAAAAAGGCTCATACAGAAACAGCCATTAGTGAGCAGCCTGTATCAGTCGGCTATGCTGCCGTTCAGTTATTGCAGCAGCAATGCGGCAGCCTGGCAGAAAAGAAGGTGGCCGTTCTTGGAGCAGGAGCAATGGGTCAGCTTGCCATTAAGCACTTAATAGCAGCCGGCTGCACGGATTTATTTCTCGTAAACCGTACGTTCAAGAAGGCTATCGCAGTGGCGGAACAGTTCTCCGGAACTGCTTGCCAATTTGATCAGCGGTTAGCTGTCATAAAGGAGATAGATATTCTTGTTTGCGCAGCAGAGACAGACCATTTTCTAATAGAGTATGAAGAAATGGCTAACATCATCCGAACAAGAAAGAAACGCCCACTGCATATTGTCGATCTTGGGGTGCCGAGAAACGTTGACCTTTCTGTATCATCTATTGCAAATGTTTACTTGTTTGATGTTGACCATTTAAATGGCATTGTTCAATTCAATGTTCAGCAGCGGAGAGACGTAGCCCGGAAGATCACTGACATGATTGCAAAGGACGTAGCTAGCTTCTATTCCTGGATTCATTTGCTGGAAGTGAATCCAGTGATCAGCGAGCTTAAGAAGAAGTCGGTGCAGATTCAGGAAGAAGCCTTCCGTCAGATTGAAAATAAACTGCCGAGTCTTTCAGAGAGGGAAAAGCGAGTCATCTACAAGTATGCAAAAATGATTGCCAGCCAGATGACTCATCAGCCTGTTATCAAAATGAAAGAAATACTAGCAGAGACAAGCGGCAGCAAAAGGGAAGAATACTTACAGTTATTTACCCGATTATTCACATCAGAGAAATCGGAAGAAGAACCGAGGAATCCTTTCGGAGATGGAGCGTTAAAAGAACTATTCCAAGAAACAGGCAGCTGATAGAAATTTTTTATTAATTATCTTTTTATATTGAAGGAGGACTTCCCTATGTTTAAATCTACTAATCTCGATCAATTTCCTTTTCCGTTTACAAGTGGAAACTACCGTTATTCCAATGACTTAAAGAAGCTGGAGAATATAAATTGTGTTGAAATTACGCCGGAGTACAAAATACAAGTCTTGAAGAAACGGGAACTGCTAGAAGAACAGCCGGAAGTGCGCTTTCAATCCTTCCCTCATACGTTAGAAATGCAATGGGAAGTAGCTGAAATGCTGATCGATATGGCCGTTACTAGATACCCGGAATACTTCAAAGTTGAAAAAGATGGCGATAAGTGGACATTCCAAAATCTAATTTTTGGAGAAACCGAAACCTTCATTTTTGGAGATGAAACGAGCATCCCATATGAGCCTCTTGACTTTATCGGCCGTCATTTTCATACAGACTTCGTGTTAATGGTGCATAGGGATGACAACTTTTATTTAGAAGTTGCTCAAGAATCGTACGCCGCTTTATTTTCCCCTCATTGGAACAAGGGAATGTCGTTTGATGAAATTCATGGCCCTGTTCCTTTCGTTTCAAGGACGGGAGTCGATCTTGTAGCAAGAGTAAGAGAATTTTTACTTCGCATTGAACCGGGTACGCCATGGACAAGAATCAACTGGAATTTGATGGCTGACCGCTGGGACGTAAACTATGAAACGATGGACATTTGGGGACCAGAAAGATTAAAGGTAAACGCGGAAAATGCAGGAAAACTTGTCCATCTTCGTGTAGAAGAGCAGAAGTTTTACCGCATGCCGCGCAGCAATGCCATTTTGTTTGTATTAAATACACAGTTTCTTCCATTAGAGGATCTTGCGAAAAGACCAGAATGGCTCGATTTAACGTACAGCGTTCTGCAAGATATTCCAGAGCCGATGGCTGAATACAAAGGAATGGCGCCTTTCCTGGCTCCTTCAGTCGAGTATTTAAAGAACTTAGTGGAAAGCATCAAAGTAAATTAAGAAAGTTTATCTGGAGGATGGTGAAAAAGTATGTATAACAGTCCTGTGTTTTTTGATCGTTCAGAAGCAATTGTTGAAAAGTTTTCTATACAGCCTGAAAGAAGAAAGTATCTCATCGTTTTTGATCAGAAAGCCGATCACGAGCTCAAACATTTTTTGAACTATATTGAGCAGGAAGTAGACTATGAAACGTTTGAAATGGCAGAAGAAAGAGACAGAGAAGAGATTCAGGAAGTGCTGCTTAATCAAAAGATGGGGACACAGCTTTATATTGCGACTGATTGGGACAACGCAGAAGCGGTCTTCACGGCAGCGATAGAAGCGGGATTTACGGAGGAAGAAATTCAGGTAGTCGTTTACGGACCGAAAAGGCGATATGTCTACTGTATGAAATGTTATAGCTTGAGTGAAATTGATGAAGCTCCAGAAGTCCAATGTTCTCATTGTGATGCCCACATGGAAGTGGGACCGTTCTTTTCGAAAGTACGTAAAGGCTATATTGGTTATCCATTTATCCCGAACTAATCAAGATAGATGAAAACTTTATACAACGATAGGAGTGATTCATATGAGAGTAGCAGGAAATATCAAGATGTACGTCGGGAAAATCGAGAAGGTAACAGAGACCGTTAAACGTTTCTACCTGCACCCGGAGGATCAAAAGCCATTGCCTGCATTTACAGGCGGTGCGCATGTTACCACCTTTATAAAAGCAGGGGAGAATGTAATTGAAAGAAATTATTCACTCGTCAGTCATCCGACAGACCGCTCGCATTATTCCATTTCTATTCGCCGCGATGACAATTCGAGAGGAGGATCTGTCTACTGGCATGATCGTGTGAAAGAAGGAGACTGTCTGGAAGTAAGCTTTCCAAAAAATCATTTTCCGCTCAGCTTTCAGGCGAAGCACCACGTTTTTTATGCTGCTGGTATCGGCATTACTCCATTTTTAACGATGATGGCCGATCTTGAAGCGGAAGGAAAAAGCTTTGAATTGCATTATGCCGCCAGAACAAAAGAGCTTTGTGCTTTTTATGATTACTTAAATGAAAAGTATCCGGGAAAATGCACCTTTTATTTTTCCAGGGGAGAGCAGCCTGCAAAAATGTCTCCAGAAACGATGAAAGATCACCGAATTGGTTCACATGTGTATTTCTGCGGACCGGTTTCAATGGTAACAGAATACAGGAAGGCAGCAAAGTCATACGGTTATCCAGAAAAATCCGTTCACTTTGAATTGTTTGCAGCAGCAGCCGATGGACCAAATCATCCATTCGTTGTTGAACTTTCCAACAGCAACAAGCTTCTGGAGATTGAGGCGGATCAATCTCTTTTAGAGGCCCTTTTGAGCGCAGGAGTGGATGCCCCGTATTCTTGTAAAGTTGGCGGATGTGGAAGCTGTGAAGTAGAAGTGGTAAATGGGGAAGTGGATCATCGCGACCTGTTTTATAAAGAGGAAGAAAGAAAAGAGAGAAACACAATCTTAACTTGCTGTTCAAGAGCGAAAGAAGGAAAGCTCGTTCTAAATCTATAGAAGTGATCATGGGAGGAAAATAAAATGACTGTGACAACACAAGTGTTAGAATTGAAAAATTATATTAACGGGGAATGGAGAACAGCAAGTAACCCGGATACGAATGAAGTGTTTAACCCAGCAAATGGAGAGCTGATTGCCAGAGCTCCACGGGCAACGAAAGAAGAAACAGAAGAAGCGATTCAAGTAGCAAAACAAGCATTCGAAAGCGGAGTATGGTCTGATTTGAGTGCACAGGAACGAGCAAAGTTTCTTTTCAAGATCGCGGATAAAATTGAAGAAATGTATGATGAGCTTGTTGAGCTGGAAGTAAGAGATAACGGTAAAACAAAGGGAGAGGCTGAGTTCGATGTTGCCGATGCGGCTACATGTTTCCGCTATTATGCTGGTCTTATTACAACGCCGGACGGTGAAACTTATCATGTACCGGAGCCAGTGCAGGCAATGGTTGTACGTGAGCCGGTGGGAGTGGCTGGTCTGATTGTTCCATGGAATTTCCCATTATTAATGAGTGTTTGGAAAATTGCCCCGGCACTTGCGGCAGGGAATACGATCGTTTTCAAGCCGGCAGAAGTAACACCATGCACAGCCATGAAGCTGTTTGAAATCCTTGAAGAAGTGGGTATTCCTAAAGGCGTCGCTAATATGGTGATGGGCAAAGGATCTATTGTTGGCCAGACGATCGCTGAAAGCAAGGATGTAGATGTCGTTTCTTTTACAGGAAGTACAGAGGTAGGCCGCCGCATCATGCAGGCTGCTTCAGGCAACTTAAAGAAAATCTCGCTTGAGCTCGGCGGAAAATCTCCTAACATTATTTTCGCTGATGCTGATTTTGAAACAGCGGTCGATTATGCGTTGTTTGGAATTTTCTTTGGAGCCGGCCAAGTTTGTTCTGCCGGAAGCCGCATTCTCGTGGAAGAGAGCGTTCACGATCAATTTGTTGAGAGATTTATCAAGCGGGCAAAAAGAATTAAAGTAGGGCCTGGTCTTGAAGAAGGATCAGAAATGGGAGCTATCGTTTCGGAGGAGCAAATGGAAAGCATTTTGAAGTATATTGAGATTGGCAAACAGGAAGGAGCGACGCTAGCTTTAGGCGGAAAGCGCCTGACTGAAAATGGCCTTGATAAAGGTTACTTTATTGAACCTACTGTTTTCACAAATGTCACTTCGAATATGCGCGTTGTCCAAGAGGAAATTTTCGGGCCAGTCGTCGTGATCCAAAAGTTCAAAGATGAGGCCGAAGCGATTCAATTGGCCAATGACTCTGATTTTGGTCTTGCAGGCGGCGTATTTTCACAAGACGGGGCAAAAGCATTACGGGTGATTAAAAAGGTTCGCTCTGGTATTACTTGGATTAACGCTTATCACCCAACCTATGTAGAAGCGCCTTGGGGAGGCTACAAGCAAAGCGGGATTGGCCGCAGTCTCGGAAAGTACGGACTTGAGGATTTCCAGGAAATTAAGCAAATTAATATTAACCTGGCTGTTGAGCCAGTAGGCTGGTTTTCAAATTAATAGAAGATAGTAGAAAGGAGCTGCTTCAGAGGCCGGTCAGTAACCGGTTGTCTGGCAGCTCCTTTTCGAATGTTTACAATTTGAAGTTATATAATGCTGCGATTTCCTGACGGTACTTATCAAATGTCTTGATGCCTTGAAAGTTTGAAAGCATTCCCTGGATCACGGGAATTCGCGGGTTCACTTTAGCTGCTTCTGCTGCCAGTACTTCCAATGACACATCCAAGCCGTTTTTATCATCCATGTTCTCTAATTCTTTCTTCATTGCTTGCAAGATCGTGTGAAGGGTACCGTTGCTTGGCAAAAAGATCGCTTTTGTTTTATTCAGCAAATCAGTGACTGTTTGTTCGGAAAGGAGAGGAAGATCAGTAGAAAGCCCCTCTGCCAAGCTATCCATTCTTCTCATAATGTACTCAGCAATTTCCTGAAAGTTAAAGCTGTCTGCATCCACTAATATGACCTTTATATAAGAGTGGAAAATCCCGTCCAGCATCGTAGATAAGTCCCAAACAAACGGTTCGAGCTTTTCGCCATAAATAGAAAGCAAGCCCTCCCGATAAAACATTTGAGATTCCATATGCATGCGGAAAAGCAGTTCTTTCACGGTATCATTTAAAGGGATCGCCTGTTCACGAGCCTGCATAATGATAAATTCTTTATGCTCGCTTAATGCTCCGATTAATTCTTTTAATTGATATACAAATTTTTCTCGCGGCGACAAGGCTTGATCTTCATATAGAGAGAGCCTTTTTTCAATAATATTAAAGTAATATTGAAGGGTGGAATAGAGCAAATCATCCTTGGATTTAAAATATAAATAAAAAGCTCCTTTTGATATGCCGGCTTCATCAGCAATTTCCTGAATGGACGTTGCGGCGAATCCTTTTGCAGCGAAGAGCTTAATAGCAGTCTCGATAACTAATTTTTCTTTCTCCTTCAACGGGCTCCCTCTTTCACTGTTATTTCAGGCTGTTCTTATGAAAAGCAGACTTTATCTACACTCAATAGTAGTTATAGTTATTATGCTTATTTTCACGGTTTTGTAAAACTTTTTTCAACTTTTATAAAAAAAAGTAAAAGCAATTGACTTGTGACTGACTGGTCAGTTACATTTAAACAGTCAAATTATATAGTAAAGAAAAGTCCGAAGTCAATAAGAAAAAATAAGGAGAAAAAGCATGCAAAAAATCATTCAGTTTTCCTTGAAAAATAAGTTTGCTGTCTGGCTAATGACCATTATTGTGGCAGTTGCAGGGTTATATGCCGGAATGAACATGAAGCTAGAGACGATACCGGATATTAACACACCGCTCGTTTCTGTTACCACCATCTATCCTGGCGCTACGCCAGAACAGGTAGCTGAAAAAATATCAGAACCTATCGAAAAGAGAGTACAAAATATGGATGGGGTTACAAATGTAAGCTCATCATCTTTCCAAAATGCTTCTTCTATACAGATCGAGTATGATTTCGATAAAGATATGGAAAAAGCACAAGCTGAAGTACAGGAAGAACTGAGTAAGATAGAACTTCCTGAGGGTGTGGATGATCCCGATGTATCCCGTCTGAGTATTAATGCATTTCCAATTATGTCGCTAAGCCTTTCCAACAGTAAGCAGTCATTGGCCGAGCTGACAAAAACAATGGAAGATACAATTTTGCCAGAAATTGAGGGGATCGAGGGAGTATCAGCTGTTCAAGTTTCAGGTAGTCAAGTGTATGAAGTAGACATCAAGTTTGATAATGAAAAGATGAAGAAATACGGACTTGATGAGGAAACTGTTAAAAACCTGATTAAAGGCTCTAGCGTGACTATGCCGCTCGGTCTTTATACGTTTAAAGATGCGGAGAAATCCGTTGTAGTGGATGGAGAAATTGCCAGTCTGAAAGATTTAAAAGCAATGAAAATACCAGCAATGCCAGCTGGAGCTGGCGGCGGACAGCCACAAGGTGCAGCTGCAGCCAACCCGGCACCGGGAGCAGCAATCCCAACAGTGGAACTTCAGGACATTGCCGATGTGAAGTTAAATGGCAAAGCAGATTCAATATCTAAGACAAATGGTGAAACATCCATCGGTATGCAAATTGTTAAGGCTGCTGATGCGAATACAGTGGATGTAGTAAATGCAGTAAAAGATAAGTTGGATGACCTGGAGAAAGAAATAGATGGCTTACAGGCGACGCCGATTTTCGACCAAGGAAAACCAATCGAACAATCCGTAGAAACGATGTTAAGCAAAGCCATATTTGGAGCCTTCTTTGCTGTTATTATTATTTTGCTGTTCCTGCGTAATTTCCGTACGACAGTGATCTCAGTCGTTTCGATTCCTTTATCCTTGCTGATTGCCATTTTGCTGTTGAAGCAAATGGATATCACGCTGAATATGATGACACTTGGTGCCATGACCGTAGCGATCGGCCGGGTTATTGATGATTCTATTGTTGTCATTGAGAACATTTTCCGCCGCATGTCTCTGAAAGACGAAAAATTGCGCGGCAAGGAACTCATTGTGGCTGCTACGAAGCAAATGTTCATTCCTATTGCTTCTTCGACGATTGTTACGATTGCTGTTTTCTTGCCACTCGGTCTTGTGAAAGGGCCAGTCGGAGAAATGTTCCTGCCATTTGCTTTAACCATTGTTTTTGCTTTGCTTGCTTCTTTATTGATTGCCATTACGATCGTGCCAATGATGGCCCATTCTTTGTTCAAGAAGGAATTAGAAGGTGGCGCCAATCATAAAGAAGAAAAGCCGGGAAGATTGGCTGCCTTTTATAAAAAGGTGCTTAACTGGTCTCTAAATCATAAGATTATTACATCAGCTGTAGCGGTCCTGCTGTTAATCGGCAGTCTGGCGCTAGTACCGGTCATCGGTGTTAGCTTTCTTCCGTCCGAGGAAGAAAAAATGGTGATAGCAACGTATAAACCAGAACCTGGACAGACGCTTGCAGATGTAGAAAAGATCGCCGGAAAGGCAGAAGGTATGCTGCAAGATCGCGATGGGGTGAAAACGTACCAATTTTCTGTTGGTGGGGAAAATCCGATGAACCCGGGAGATTCTAATTCAGCGATGTTCTTCATTGAATATGATCCCGATACAAAAGGGTTTGATAAAGAAAAAGAAGCGGTTATCGATGATCTTCAAGAATTGACATCTAAAGGGGAATGGGCGAGCCAAGACTTCTCGGGAATGGGCTCAAGCAATGCTATGACTCTCCTTGTCTATGGTGAGGAAGCAAAAGATATTGAGCCAGTTGTTACAAAGCTAGAGAAGGTTCTTCAGGAGAATAAATCGTTAACAAATGTCAAAACAAGCTTATCTGATACGTATGATGAATACACGCTCGCTATGGATCAGGAAAAGCTGAGTCAGCTTGGTCTAACGGCCGCACAAATTGGCATGGAGCTCTCAGGTGCAGGACAGAATCAAGTATTGACTACCATTAAAGAAAATGGAAAAGAAGTCAATGTATATGTTGAATCAGAAAAAGAAGATTATAAAACAATTAATGATTTAACCAAGAAGACTGTTCAGTCACCACTTGGCATGGAAGTGCCGATCAAGGAAATCGCAAAAGTAAAAGAAGGCAGCACTTCTGATACGATTACCCGTCGCAATGGCCGCATTTATGCACAGGTAAGCGGGGAGATCACTTCCAAGGATGTAGCTAAAGTGTCAGCTGATGTCCAAAAAGAAGTGGATAAAATTAAATTGCCTTCCAATGTTGAGATTTCAATGGGCGGAGTAACAGAAGATATCGCTGATTCATTTAAGCAGCTCGGTCTAGCCATGCTTGCCGCTATAGCGATTGTCTATTTAATTCTTGTTATCACATTTGGTGGAGGGCTTGCTCCATTCGCCATCCTATTCTCCTTGCCATTCACAATTATTGGCGGTCTTGTCGGTCTGTTGATCGCTGGCGAAACATTGAGTGTCTCAGCTATGATTGGTGCCTTAATGTTGATTGGCATCGTCGTAACAAATGCGATTGTACTTATTGACCGTGTGATTCACAAAGAGCAGGAAGGCTTATCTACACGAGAAGCGTTATTGGAGGCTGGCGGCACACGGCTGCGTCCAATTCTCATGACAGCCATTGCAACAATTGGTGCTCTCGCTCCGCTTGCGGTTGGACTCGAAGGAAGCGGACTGATTTCTAAAGGACTTGGTGTTACTGTTATCGGCGGATTAACAAGCTCTACGCTGTTAACTCTGCTCATTGTACCGATTGTATATGAAAGCTTGATGAAGATTAAGAATCGGAAAAAGAAGATCTAAACAACAAAAAAGCCCGCAATTGGGCTTTTTTGTTGTTCGGAAAAGATTCTTTGCTGCTAATAAGAAATTATTAAGAAGATACTATGCCTGGGAAGTGATTGGATGCTGAAAAACTGCTGGGAGTGAAAAGCTATCTTTGGTACGAACAAACAGCTGATCTTTTGTCGTGTAGGCCTGTTTGCGCAGTTTGCTGTCTTCTAGATCAGGAGTGAAATAAAAAGAAATCTCGGTTGTATTTTCACCTGCTAGCTTGCTTATAATTTCTTCTATATTAAATGCTTTTTTGCTGATCAAGTCATAAATTTTTAATTGCTGTCCTTGCTTTTCAAAAATGGCTATCATGTCTTTCTCCGGCAAGTAATAAATATGTTCCGGAAAGATGTTCATGCAATGAAACATGAACAGGTCTTCTGCTTGTACCGTTCCAAAAACTTGCGAGACCGGCACGCGTTCTGCTGCAAATTGATAAATGAAGTTCAAGTCTTCAGAGTTTGTCCCATCGAGTTGCTTCATAGAAACGGGATTCTGTCCCGTTGGGAACCATTCCATGGAAAACTGGTAATCAGTTGTTCGGATAAATCCAAATTTCGGATAATAATCCAATACCGTTTTATTTGCAAACAAATAGATAAAGTCACATTGTTCCTCGTATTCTTGCAAAACCCGGTTCATCAATTTAGCTGAAAGACCGTTATTTCGGTGATCAGGATGAGTCATGACAGTGCCGATTTGAATGGCACTTTTTTTCTTTCCTTCAATGATTGTATCCAGTACATTAACAGACACATTAGCAATAATTTGATTGCCTAAAGCATAGGAAAATGGAATATAACGATGGCCCCAGTAGCCTTTTTCATACCAGCTTTTTAATTCAAGGCCGAACACGGAGTGCGCAAGCTTAAAGAAGCTGTTTCTCCATCCTTCATTTTCTTTGTAATCTTTTGCAAATTGAATATCCATTCGCGACATCTCCTCTTTTTGTCAATGTATGTTAAACATGAACAAAGGGTAAGATCAAGCCTCCAATAGAACCAGCCAGCACCACAATCCATGGGGGCAGCTTCCAATAAGCTAGCATGCTAAAGAGAATAGCTGCCAAAGCAAAATCACTAGGTTTTAAAATAGCGCTTGTCCAAATAGGATCATAAAGAGCGGCAGTTAGAATACCGACAACAGCAGCATTCACTCCCATAAGAGCGCCCTGGACGTGTTGGTTGCGGCGCAGGGAATCCCAAAAAGGCAAAGACCCCAAAATAAGCAGAAAGGCCGGCAGGAAAATAGCAAATGTCGCGAGCAGACCGCCTTTCCAGCCGCTGATCACAGTCCCAATATAGGCAGAAAAAGTAAACAGTGGACCGGGAACTGCTTGGGTTGCTCCATATCCGGTTAGAAATTGGGCCTCGCTTAGCCACCCGCCGGGAACGAATTCTCTCTCAAGTAAAGGCAGAACAACGTGCCCTCCACCAAATACTAACGAGCCGGCCCGATAAAAGCTGTCCATCATAGCGAGCCAATTCCATGGGAGAGCTTCCCGCAACAGGGGCAAAGCGATTAACAAACCTAAAAAAAGGCTAAGGCAAATGGCTCCGAACCTGCGGGATAGAGGAAAGGACAACGGTGTCAGTTGATCACAGGAGCTTGATTGTTTATACAGTAGGTAACCTGCTAGCGCACTGATTAAAATAAGGAGGACTTGTGCAAAAGCTGTCTGCCAAAGCAGAGTGACGGTTAAAGAGAACAATGAGATAGTCTTTCTATACAAATCAGGTGTCAGTTTTGCGGCCATTCCAGCAACAGCATGGGCAACTACTGCTACAGCAACTAATTTTAAGCCATGAACCCAGCCGGCATTTTTAATCTCCGAATTCTGAAGAACAAGAGCGAAGAGTATCAATGCAAGGACAGAAGGGAGGGTAAAGCCGATAAAAGCCACGATGCCTCCTGGTATACCTGCACGTATGACGCCAATGCCGATGCCAACTTGGCTACTTGCTGGGCCAGGAAGAAATTGGCACAATGCTACCAAATCGGCGTAATCTTTTTCATTGAGCCACTTTCTGCGTCGTACATATTCCTCATGGAAATAGCCTAAATGGGCAATGGGCCCACCAAATGAAGTGAATCCCAGCCGCAGAGAGACAAGCAAGATGTTTAGCAGTCCGGGTTCATTGGATTTTTCGTTAATTATAGTCAATTAATCTAACTCCTTTATGCTAGTCTCCAATTTCTTTAAACAGTTCATATGCCTTTTTTCGCGCTTCCTTTAAAGTGGTTAATCCCTTTGCAGATGTTGTATAATACTTACGGATTTTCCCTTCAACGAGCCGGTCTTCCCGGGTTAGAAGGCCGTCACGTTCCATGGAGTGAAGGATGGGATAGAGGGTACCCGGGCTGATTGTGTAGCCATGTTCCCGTAATTCCTCTACCATCCAGGCACCAAAAACCGGGTGTTCCTTCGCATGATGTAAAATGTGAATGTGAATAAAACCTAAAAATAATTTTCTTAGTATTTTTTCCTCCACTTAAGGGTACCTCCTTTTGCCGCTTGCTAATTACGAAAAGCGATATCGAAAGTTATAATTGATTGTAATGTCTTCCTTCGAATAAATCTATGACATGCCAAGATTTTTACAAAATATTTACAAACCTGAAAGGCGAGAAAGCAGTAGAGAGGATGAAATCAAGCCTGCTTTCTTGTGTAGAATAGTCAGAGAGGAAGGAGCTAGGACCCGGTATCTTGAAGGAAATCAAATTCCTTGTTTTGACCTAATTTATAAGATATAACGGTAGGGAAGTAACAATAATTTCCGTACACCTTCAAGAGAGTTTTACAGGTATAATGGATAGTATGATTACTGGCAAAAAGAAAGCTGACAGCAGTTTTATTTATAAATAAAAGGTTGGAAGGAGACTTCGTGAATGACACGGGATCGTGTAACAAAGACACAAATCAATGTGGACGGTATTGATTTTAAATGGGATGTTGAAAATGGAGTTTTCGATTACAGCGGTGGCGATGCTGTTCTTTTCTGGATTACGAGCGCCATGAAAGTATTTTTTGATACAATTGAAGAGGTGTCCGGAGAGGAAGCTGCACAAGTTGTACTTGAAGCGACTGGTTTTCGCCAAGGGCTTGTTGTCAGCGAATACTTTAAAAAGATGCAATTAACGATCGAGCAAGTAGCAGAGGTTCTTCCTATTACATATGCTTCGGCTGGATGGGGAAAGTTGACTGTCGATCGCCTTTGTGAAGCGGAGAAGTTGGCTAATCTGCAAATTAAAAATAGCTGGGAATACAGAATCAATATAGAGCAAGGGAAAACGGAACCTGGGTGCTTTATTCCTGGTCATTTTTCTGGCCTCTTATCTGGTTTATTTGATACAAATATGACTTATCGTGTGATAAAAAGTGAAATCAAAGACGATGAGACATGTGAATTTGAATTTTTCCCTGCACAGCACTCTATGGATCAAAATATTCACACGTTAGCGAGAAGAAAAGAAGCGGAAGAGATTCAAAAGCTAGAGGCTGTAGTTGAAGAGAGAACGAGAGAGCTAAATGAATTAGTGAAGGAGATTTCTTCGCCGATTATTCCAGTGCTAGAAGACATTGTTGTTGTGCCGTTGCTTGGAAAATATGATGAAGCGCGTTCGCAGGAATTAATCGAAAAAACATTAACAAATCTTCCAAAGCATAAGGCACAGTACCTGGTTCTTGATTTGACAGGTTTGGAAAAAGATGTAAGCGGAATAACGGTAGATTTTATTGGGAAATTGAGCGCAGGGGCCTCACTCATCGGTACAGAGACCATTCTTGTCGGTATATCACCTGAGATCAGTATGGCTATCGCTTCGTCTAACTCCCATTTGTCTTCCTTTAATTGTTTCCGCAGTTTGCAGCATGGTATTTTATTCGCTTTATCGCAGCAAGGCAGACAGATTATTTAATTGAGAAAATTTGTTAGCTTTAAGAGAAGAAAGATTCTCTTAAAGCTTTTTTTTAGTTAAATAGGCCTTAGAACTTTGAAATAATCAAGCCAAAACAGTAAAAACTCCCCATGGTTTCCATCTTGTTCTATTTAGAATGATTCTTTATCATGAATAGAGGAAGATAAATCTAAGAAAAAGCAACTTGTATAGAGGGGAGAACATAATGAAAAAGAAGATTAGTATATTGGCACTCATGTTTGCTATTATGCTTGCTTTGGCCGGCTGCGGCGGATCAGATGCCAAAGAAGCAAGCGGAGGAGGAGCTGGCGAAAGCAAGGTAGCTGAAGTTACTATTGAAAAAGCTGAATATATATTAGCAGGAGATGACGGAGAATCCGAAGGCGAGGAAACCGGTTTGCTCGCTGTTGATTTAAAAGTAAAGAATAAATCGAAGTCTACTATTAATGTATCCTCATACGATGGCGTATACCTGTATGATGGGGATGAGCAGTTAAGCCCAGAGAAAAGTGTATATGCGCGCGGAATAGACCTTAAAGACGGAGGAAGCAGTGATATTGGTGCAGGCAAAGTAAAAACCATTCCTTTTTACTTTAATGTTGAAAAAGACAAAAAGTATGAAATTGGTGTAAAACCGCGTCTATCCGAACCAGGAGAAGAAGCGGATGAAATTATGCTTGGCCTTGACACAAAGAAATATGCAGAAAGTTTTGATGAAATTCAAGATCCTGCTAAAGCATTAACTGCTTACATCGATGTTATTTACCTTGGAAAAGACAACAGTGATTATGAAAAGCTAGTAACCGCTGATAAGGAAGATGTTCAGGAAACAGCTAAAAGCAAATTTAAAAAGCAGTTGGATCTTTCTTTGCCAGATATGGTAACCGATGCGGATATTGATAAGTACTATAGCAGTTATAAGACTGTTCTGGGAGAAAAAGCAGAAGTGCAGACTAAAACAACGGCAAAAGCAGGTGATAAGGCCGTTGTAAAGCTCGACTATTCTACGGTTTCAACAGATGATCTTTACGACAAGCTCTACAACTATCAAAAAGAGTACCGGGAAAATACAGGCGGCTATGACACAGAGAAAGAAAAGCAATACGCACTTTCCAAGTTCGATACAGTTGTTCAATCCCTGGAAGTTGCTAAGAGTCAAAACGGAGCAGAAATTAGCATGATCAAAAAAGACGGAAAATGGACAGTGAATACTTCTGACCACTATTCTGACTACCTTGTACGGGCGTTTGCTGAAGGAAGAGCTTACTAGACAGGAGAGAAAGCTATGAATAAAAAAAGCTTGATTATTATTCCGGCTGTGATCCTACTTCTTGTCATCGGCGGCTTGTTTTTTGCTTTGAAGCAGGCAACTGCACCAGAAAAAGCGGTCGAAACATTAAAGAAAGCTGTTGCAAACGATGATCCGGCTCTGCTGCAAGATATGATTGTACCAGATAATAAGCAGGCTTCTGTAAACAAAACATCCGTTCAGGCGCTTATTACCTATTTAAAAGAAAATAGCAGCAGCTACGACGTGATTAAAGAGGGACTTGATGAACAAATCCAAGAGGATGATTATACAACAACCACTCAACAAGTTACCTTGACAGAGGACGGAAAGAAGTGGGGAATGTTCCCTCAATACAAATTGAAGGTGAAGACGGCTGCTATTAAAGTTACCGGTCAAAATGAAGACGATCGAATCAGCCTGGCTGCCGGCAAGTCGAACCAAGCAATTAAGAAGCAAAAAGACAATAACTACGGCCCTGTTATCCCTGGGACGTACAATTTAAAAGTTAAATTGATGAATGAACTTGGCACCTTTGAGAAAAAAGAGAAGAAGGACGTATGGGGCAGCCCGGAAGTCAGTGTGGTTATTGACAGCAACGCGTTGGCAAGCTCTGATAAAGGCATCCAAAAAGATGTCATCAAGGCAATGGATGTTTTTAATAATGATATCGCTGTATACCAAACGTCTGGCTTTAATAAAAGTAAGCTGACAAACGTGACAGATACTATCCTTGAAGGGTCTTTTACACTTCAGGAGAGTTTTAAAGCAGTACAAGGATATATTGATGAAATTCATGCGCAATATAATGGTGCTGTCGTTAATATGGATGACTTCTCTGTTCATTATTTTGATGGGCGCTGGTCGGCTGATGTAACGGCCCTCATCGCTTATCATAACAAAGTAAAGTACCGTGACATTCAGCAATTTGAGGATACTTCTTTCAAGGCCGTTAATACGTATTCATTGTCCTACGATCGAGCACAGAAAAAATGGTTGATTGACGACGTGAAAAATCGTGAGCCAGTTGGGAAAGAAGAAGAGTATTGGAAGAACAAACAAGAAGTAAAGGTAAGTAATCCGCCACTTCTGAAATGGAAGCGTGAAGGCGTAACAGGAACAGATATTGTCTTATAGAAAAAGAGGCTGCCTTGAAAAAATTTTCAAGGCAGCCTTTTTTCTTTCTTAAAGAAAGTAAGTGAAAGTCCCTCCGTAGTTGTGATTTTCTCGATTTCTTTGAATCCACAATGCTTGTATAGTTGGACAGCAGGAGAATTATCGGTTCCGGTAGAGACGAGGATATCTTTTTTACCGGCCGCTAACTGCTCCACATGATGAAGAAGCGAACGGGCCACTCCTTGCCTGAAAAAATGAGGGTGAACCATCAGACGATGAATATGAAGCTTTGCCACTGTAGTTTTAAAAGACACAGCTCCGGCCAGTTGACCGTTGATGAACCCGCCATAAAAAGTTTCTCCGCATTGCTGCAGCGAGGCTGCTGTCTCCCTCAAAGGAGGAAGGTCCCAGAATTTGATGAGTTCTGCTTCTGCTTCATAGGCAGGTATTTGGATAGTCCATACTTTTTCAGCTATCTCCGAATCTTCGATATTCAGCTGCTGAATAGATAATCCATTATTTTTCTTTTTCATCTGCATGGCCTCCCGATACATTGCTTTCCATGTCCTTACAAATGGAATCAATATGGCTTTTTAGTACATTGATAAGCCGTTCCCGACTGGTTCTATTCGGATCCAGCATAGCATGAAGAGCTAGCCCGTCAACGAGCGCATAGAGTTTTTCTGTTTCTATGCTGACATCCAGTCCTTCCTTCAATAGCTTTGATTCACGCAAGTAGTGAATCATCCGGCTGATGCCATTAAAAATGCCATCGTGCAAGACGTTAAAATCTGCTTCTTTATGACGGTTATAGGCAATAAAGGCAAACCAGACTTCCATTTCTGCCATCGTTTCTTTAGTGATTGGAACAAGCTCTATCAGGATCTTCAACATCATTTCTTTTGGCGGCAAATCCTCTACTACAATTTGATTAATTCTTGCCTCTGCCTGCTCTTTAACGAGTTCCATGGCATAAATGAGCAACTCATTTTGCGTAGAGAAATAATGGCGCAGGGCCCCGAGGGAGAGTCCAGCTTCTTTAGCGATGTTTCGCACAGTCGCCCCCTCCATTCCCTGCTCCAGAATGACTCGCCATGTGGCTTCAGCAATATGTTTTTTTCGTTTGTCGTGATCAACTAGTTTTGGCATAACTATATCTTATCAGGAAAAAAAGATTCAAGCAATTTTATAATACAGTTGTATTATAAAAAAGAGGTGTTACAATTATTTTAAATAATACAATTGTATTAAAAAGAGAGGGGTTATGGTGTGATTGTTG
Source organism: Bacillus sp. PK3_68 (assembly GCF_003600835.1). Classification (NCBI taxonomy): domain Bacteria; kingdom Bacillati; phylum Bacillota; class Bacilli; order Caryophanales; family Bacillaceae; genus Bacillus; species Bacillus sp. PK3_68. The sequence continues at coordinate 2,984,727 of NZ_NQYC01000001.1, forward strand.
GGCTGATTATTGCCTGTGAAGTCGCATTTTGGATAGTCATTATAATGGGACTGACAGCTCGTTACTTGTTCAAACGGAAAAAACTTGGGCTGCTATTATTGGCTTTAACACCTTTAATTGACTTAATTTTAGTGGTGGCTACTGGGGTGGATTTAATGAGAGGTGCAACGGCTACTCAGGCACACGCACTTGCAGCTGTGTATATTGGTGTCTCCATTGGATTTGGAAAAAGCATGATTCAGTGGGCAGATGAGAGGTTTTTGTATTACGTAGTAAAACAAGGATCAAAACCAGCAAAAAGATATGGAATGGAATATGCCAAACATTATTTCTCAGGATGGCTTCGGCATGTAGCAGCCTACTTAATTGGTGCAGCCTTGTTAGTAGGATTGGTTTTTCTGGTTGGAGCCCCTTCTAGAACAGAAGCGTTAAGCGGCATATTGCAAATATGGTCACTTGTATTAGGGATCGACTTTTTGATTGCTATCAGTCACTTTATTTGGCCGAAAAGAGCAAAAGCATAAGAGAAACATTGATCGCCGGCTGTATTTTGCAGCCGGCTAATTTATTGTGTAACGAAACAAAGACAAGATTTCTAATTTTCAATTTTATTGTGTTGCCTATATGGTACAATATGGACAAGATTTTTTAAAGGAGACATAGCAGGATATGCCCTTTTCGGTTCGATTATCCATATTAATTATAGGTTTCCTCTTGCTTTCGAGTTATTCCCTCCATTTCGCTTCGGCTAGTTTACTTCACCATCCTGCCAGCCAGGTAGATCAGCGGCCCGTCAAAAAAGTGTATCGGATTGCAGGAGAAAAAAATCTGCCTCCTTTCTCTTATATCAATAAAAAAGGAAAGTTTACTGGTTTCAGTGTAGAGCTCTTTCGCTCTATTTCTGAAGAAGCAGGAGTAGAGTTTCGATTTTATCCAATGAACTTTTATGAAGCGGAACAGGCGCTGAAAGCGGGTAAAGTAGATGCCATTATGGGGATGAGATATTCCGCCGAGCAGAGCGAGCGTTTTCAATTTTCGGAGTCCTATTTTACGATGACAGATGTTCTTGTTGTACCAAAGGAAGCAACCACAGAGATCAAAAACTTAACAGATTTGCGGGAAAAAACGATTGTTATGCAGGAAGAGCCGGCGTCATTTGATCTATTGCTGAATATAAGAAGAGTGGAATTTCAACTAGCATTTAATCCAAAAGATGCATTTAATTTCTTGCTGCTAAAAAGAGCAGATGCCTTTTTAACAAACAAATGGACGGCAGAGTTTTATTTAAAGCAATCAGGTGAACAGGATCAATATCGAGTGCTTGAACATATCGGCGTGCCTTCTGATTTTGCGGCGGCCGTCCGTCCGGGAGAAACAGAACTTTTTTCGCTCATCAATCACTCATTGATGAACATGCAGGAGAACGGGGATTATCAAACTTTATATTCACAGTGGTTTGGTCTATATCCTGACGGTCAATTGAAAGAAATGCGCAATTGGATTATTGCCTTGCTGATTCTCAGCAGTTGTGCTGTAGCCGTTCTGATTTTTACTTATTTATGGAACAAGCGGCTGCAAAAAGAAGTAGCCAGGCGAACAGCGGCCTTGGCAGCAGCAAATGATCAATTAGAAGTCCAGCAGCACGCTATTTCCGAAGCTTATGCTTTCAAGACCCAAATTATTCATCATATGTATTATGGGATTTTAACATTTGATGATTCCCTGCAGCTGACAAGCTTGAATGAACGGGCAAAAGCTATGCTCGGTCTTCAAGAGAAAGAATATGTCGAAACAGAGGATATTCTTGGGCAGCCGCAAATTGCCGATATTCTTCAGCATTACAAATATTTCGAGGATAATCAGGACAAACAGTTATTTTCAGAAGAACTAGTATTTGAAGCCGATGGAAACAAGCGGTTTATTTTATTCCGTCTCATTCCATTATATGAAGAAAGCGGAAAGAAAAACGGCTGCCTGTTGACATTAGCTGATCGGTCAGAGGCAAAGATGCTGGAGGAGAAGCTCGCAACCCAGGAGAAAATGCGGGCGCTCGGACAGCTTGTTGCGGGGGTGGCTCATGAAATTCGCAATCCGCTTACTTCCATGAAAACCTTTATTGATCTTTTGCCAAAGAAGTATGAAGATCAGTCATTTCGCCAAGAGCTTGTTAAATACGTACCGGAAGCGTTAAAGCGGATGAATACCATTGTTGAATCACTTCTTGATTATGCGCGGCCTAAGCACCCGCAAAAACAAAGGTTGCCGGCTGCTGCTTTTATCCAATCTGTGGTGGCAATCATTGAACCAACATTGAAAAAAAGCCATGTGCATTTGAAATTAATGATGGAACCGGAAGTGGAAATTATTTGTGATCCTGATCAGTTAAAACAAGTGCTGCTGAATTTATTGTTAAATGCATTGGATGCTATGGATAAGGTACCGAAGAAGCAGCTAACGGTAAAGATTCAAAGAATGGAGGCCATGGGAGTGATTCAAGTAGCAGATACTGGAATTGGCATGGATCAACATAGCGTTTCTCATATCTTTGAGCCTTTTTATACGACAAAGCCGCATGGAGTCGGGCTCGGATTAGCCCTATGCTATCAATGGATCAAAGAAAATAACGGTGATATGCAAGTGGAGACGGAGAAGGAGAGGGGGACGACTTTTACCGTTACACTGCCTGCCGCACAGAAAGAAGGGGAGAAAGAATGAAGCCTGTTGTCTTAATCCTGGATGATGAGCCGGCGATCGGGGCATCGCTGCGATTCGCACTTGAAAATCAATATGAAGTGATGGCAGCTACAAGAGTAGAGAATGCAATGGACGTGTTGCAGAAAAATCAGGTGCAGGTAATGCTATTGGATTGGCGGCTTGGGGAAGCGGACGGTCTGCATGTATTGGCTGAAGTGAAAAAGACTTACCCGCATATATCCGTTATTATGATGACGGCTTATGGCACAATTGAATCGTCTGTTGAAGCCATTAAGCAGGGAGCTTATCATTATATTACAAAGCCGCTCGATATTGATGAGCTGCATTTATTGATTGAAAAAGCGCTTGAACATCAGACGTTGTACAGCAAAATCCGGGAATTGAATGAAACCATTGAGAAGATTAAAGGCTATGATCAGATGATTGGCGAGAGCCCAGCAATGAGGAATATTTTTTCAATGATTGAGCGAGTGAAGGATATTGACTCAAGCGTTCTTATTTTTGGAGAAAGTGGGACAGGAAAAGAACTTGTGGCTAGGGCTTTACATAGACAGGGAAAAAGAAAGGACGGCCCATTTGTTTCGGTAAATTGCGCAGCCATCCCGGAGTCCTTGCTGGAGAGTGAACTGTTTGGCTATGCGAAAGGGGCATTTACTGGGGCGGTGGACAGCCAGGAGGGAAAAATAGCCGCTGCGGATAACGGCACACTATTTCTTGATGAAATCGGCGACATGCCCGCCTCCTTACAGGCTAAAATGCTGCGCGTACTGCAAGAAAAGGAATTTACGCCGCTTGGCTCTACAGAAGTGAAAAAAGTAAATGTGCGGATCATTAGCGCAACAAATAAAAACCTCTCACAAATGGTGTCAGAAGGCTCTTTTCGAGAAGACTTGTTTTTCAGACTGAACGTCATACCGATCGAACTGCCATTATTAAGCGAGAGAAAAGAAGATTTGCCAGTGCTTATTCCCTATTTTCTCAGAAAGTATGCGGAAGAAATGCAGCGGCCGCTTCCATCCCTGTCAGAAGAAGCGTGGAATAGGTTGTTGGCTTATGATTATCCGGGGAATATTAGGCAATTGAGCAATATCCTTGAGTATGCTGTAGCGATGACAAAAGGAAGAGTCATTTCGGAAACTGATTTGCCGATTGCCATCCGTTCTGAAAATGAGACAGTGAAGCCGACGGTTAATTTTTCTCCTTCTATCATCCCTGTTCCTTTGGGTGCTACGATGAAAGAAGCCGAGAAAATGATTATTGAGTCTTCGCTGAAGCATTGCCATGGAAGTAGAAAAGAAACGGCAAAAATGCTTGGTATTAGTGAGCGCAGTCTGCGCAACAAGCTTCAGATTTACAGGGAAGAAAGTACATAAGAGAAAAAAATGCCGGTTAGGAATATTTTGCCGTTCCTAACCGGCATTTTTTGCCGCTTCTTAAAACAAACAGCTAATTTAACTGAATTTTAAAAATGGTATGAATGTTGCATTATGAAGAGTAGAACAGACAAAGGGGTGAGAAAATGAAATATCGTACAGGATTTATTTTACTTTTAGTTACCGTTCTTATAATGATGGCCGCCTGTAGCAATTCTGCTTCTTCGAAAGATGAGAAGGCAGAAGGGACAGGCAAGGCAGCCGGACCGCTGGCAGGGCAGCCGGTAACGATTTTAACTGGTGGAACATCAGGGATTTATTTTCAGCTCGGCAATGCGCTTGCCAAGATTTATGGAGAAGAACTTGGCGCCCAGACAAGTGCCCAAACTACGGGAGCTTCAGCAGAAAACACAGCTAAGCTTTCGAGAAAGAAAGCAGAACTAGGCTTTGCCATGGCTGATACAGTAACAGATGCTTATCTGGGAGAAGGGAACTTTGCTAAAGCAGGAGCGCTTTCGAATGTTCGAGCTGTCGCTTCACTCTACCCTAACTACATGCAAATTGTAGCTCCTAAAAAGCTCGGCATTAAGACTCTTAAAGATTTAAAAGGAAAAGATCTTGCTGTTGGTGCTCTTGGAAGCGGTACCGAAATTATGGCCAAGCGGATTTTAGAAGAAGCAGGCATCACTTACGATGATGTAAATGCAGACTTTTTATCCTTCTCTGAAGGAATTGAGGGCATCAAAAACGGAACGACGGATGTCGCTTTTCTATCTTCCGGTTACCCAAACTCAGGCATTATGGAGCTGGCCGCCACAGATGAAGTAGAAATCATCCCAGTGCCGAAAAAGATTACGGAAAGCCTTCAAAAAAATACCCAGCCTTTGAAATCGGCAGTATACCCGCCAATACGTATAAAGGCGTAAAAAAGATAGGGAAACAGTAAAAGTAAATAACCTACTAATCACTCACAAAGATTTGCCTGATGAAGAGGTTTATTTGTTAACAAAAACATTGTTTGAAAGTCTTGATCAACTCCAAAATGCCCATAGCTCAGCTAAGCATATCGAATTGGAAAAAGCAGCTGAGAAACTGCCGTTGCCGCTGCATCCAGGAGCGGAGAGATACTTTAAAGAGCAAGGTGTTTTGCAATAAGGAATAAGGGAGGGACATATAAATGGCAAACGCAACAAAAGAGATTCCTGAGACAGTAGAAGGCCAGGAGGAGATTCTGCAAAAGTATGACAGTGAATCACGATTCCGGAAAATTGATCATGGTTTTTGGCGTTGGGCTGTCTTTGCACTGAGCGTTGGTCTTGCCGGTTATCATTTGTATACTGCTTATTTTGGGCCGCTTGATGCACTTCGCCATCGCTCGCTGCACACAGCCGTAATCGCCGCACTTGTGTTTATTTTATATCCTGCCTTTTACAAAAAGGGAACAAACAAAGTGACTCCAGTTGATGTCATTTGGATGGTTGCTGCGCTGGCGACTGGCGGTTATATGATTATCGATTATCAAGGAATTGCTGAAAGAATGTCGATTTATATGCCGAGCGGGGTGGATATTGCTTTTGGATTGCTCACGATCGCTGTGGTGATTGAAGGGGGCCGCCGTGTAGCTGGAAATGCTTTAACGATCTTAACAGCATTATTTCTGGCTTATGCCTTTTTCGGCCAGTACTTTCCTGACTTACTCATGCACTCGGGAAAAGATCTAGAAGATATCGTGACCTATATGTATCTGTCAACAGAAGGAATTTATGGCATTGCTATTTCTGTATCTGCGTCTTATATTATTCTCTTTATTTTGTTCGGGGCTTTTTTAAACCGTTCAGGAATGGGGCAGTTTTTCACTGATATTTCGCTTAGTGTAGCGGGGCACACATCCGGCGGCCCGGCAAAGGTAGCCGTTGTTTCAAGCGGGCTACTTGGCTCAATTAATGGTAGTGCACTGGCAAATGTAGTAACGACAGGAGCTTTTACAATTCCGCTCATGAAACGCGTTGGCTATAAGCCGGAATTTGCTGGTGCGGTGGAAGCCACTGCTTCTGTCGGTGGGCAAATTATTCCACCGGTCATGGGAGCGACCGCGTTTATTATGGCAGAAACGCTGGGTATGCCGTACAACCAGATTGCCCTTGCTGCCATTTTGCCGGCTTTTCTCTATTATCTTGGCATTATTTGCATCGTTCATTTCCGGGCAAAAAAATTGGGCCTTCGCGGCATGTCTAAAGAAGAACTCCCGAACCTATGGCAAGTATTCAAAAAAGGCGGCCATCTGCTCATTCCGATTATTGTGCTGATCGGGATGTTGATTGCCGGAAAAACCCCGCTATATGCTGCTTTTTATGCGATTGTTCTTTCGATCGTTGTCAGCTGGTTTAATAAAGAAACACGGATGGGGATAAAGGAAATTCTAGGAGCGATGGAGGACGGTGTCCGGTCGGCGCTTGGTGTGGCAATGTCGTGTGCCATGGTTGGTTTAATCGTTGGCGTAAGCACGCTGACTGGACTAGGACCGAAGCTGACCCAATCCATCCTTGTTCTTGGTCAAGGAGAAATGTTCCTGACACTCATTTTCACAATGATTGCCTGTATTGTTATGGGAATGGGGCTCCCATCTATTCCGACATATATTATTACAGCTACAATGGCTGCACCGGCCTTGCTTGAACTGGGTGTTGCACCATTCGTTACTCATATGTTCGTCTTTTATTTCGGTATTTTAGCTAACGTAACGCCACCGGTTGCTCTTGCGGCATTTGCGGGAGCAGGTATCGCTGGTGCCAGCCCGAATAAGACAGGTTTTGAAGCACTGCGGCTTGCCTTGTCAGGGTTTATCATTCCTTATATCTTTGTATTTTCACCTGTTATCCTTATGCAGGATGTCACCAGCCCGCTTGAAGTTATTTGGGTAACTGTGACAGCAATCATCGGTATTCTCGGGTTGAGTGCCGCATTGGAAAGATATTTAATCGCGGACTTGCCGCTGCCACTTGCTGCTTTATGCTTTATCGGCTCGATCACTTTGATTATTCCAGGCATCTGGACGGATGTGGTTGGACTAGGCATACTGGCCCTTGTGCTGATTCAGCAGTTCATCGCCCGTTCCAAAATTCGTTCCGATATACCAACTTCCAAAATTATTTAAAGATATTCCGCCCGCCAAACAATAGAATGTATCGATAATAAAACCGCTGTAAGGAATACTTACAGCGGTTTTATTATGGATACAAGTTGAGGGTTAAAAAGTCTGAGCTTTTCAGCTATGCTAAAAGCAGTTTTTATTTTTTTAGATAGGAGTTCAGCTATTGAATAAGAAAAAAAAGTATTGGATCATGTTCATTTTAGGAGTGTCTCTATTCATAGGTGCGATGTTGCTGTCATTTCATTTACCAAGTTCTAAAAAAGAGACGGCAAAGGTAACTTCACAGAAAGCTGAAAAGGTGAAGACGGTGGAAAGCGGGGGGAGCGATCTTTTGAAAAAACCCGGTCAAAAAGTGAGGGAGAAAGATTGGGCGACCCTTGAATTAAGAGATTATTTCAATGTAAAAAAAGAATATGTTGTTGACCGTATGCACATTTACGTTAAGGAAGTTAAGCTGATTAAAATGATGGATATGGAAGACGAGGAAAAAGAGTATTTAGGCTATTTTAATAATAAAACAAGGAATGATTTGCTAAGAGAAGGAAACAAGTATGCAGACTGGGACGAGCTTAATGAAGCAGTGAAGCAGTCTGGGTGGAAAGTTAAAGAAAAGGTGTATTACATGGAGATTTCTTATAACGTGACTAATCAGTATGGAAAGGAGGTCCAATTTTTCAGCTTTCTGGATGTGCGGTTTGGTGGAGAAACATTTTTCGTGCCAAGGAGAAACTTTATCGCGAGTGATGATACATTTGTAGGCGAAAGCAGCTTTTCAAGGGTCGACTACCGCAAGGGGGAAAAAAGAGAGGGGAAAATTGGTCTGCTGCTGAGAAAACTGCCTAAGCAGATGGAAACCATACAATTTTCAACAGATGATGTGCTGGATGGGGAAACTCATGAGTTGATAAGTCATGGAAAAACCTTTCAGATTGATTTAAAGTAACCAAGCAAAGGAAGTCTTAAAGAATTCTTGAGTAGGCAGGCAGCGGATGGGTATATATTAATCATAAAAGGAAGAGGATGCATGATCGCTTAGCAGGTGCTCAGCCACTCGCTGCTGGTTGAGGGTCTAATGATAAGTATAAGCTGGAAAGGAGAAATGCATCATGCAAATACCGGAGTGGCTTGCGGAGCTCGGGAAAAAGAGAATTTACCCTTATCCTGTTGAAGGATTCGTTTACGGCAAGGGCCCTGAAAAACCGAAGCTAATGCTTGTCGGAGAGGCGCCGGGAGAGACAGAAATCCATAACGGCATTCCTTTCAGCGGCAGGGCCGGCAAGGAATTAATGAAGTTCTTGGAGAGGGCGGGAGTCTCCAGAGAAGAAGTGTACATAACTAGTGCAGTTAGAAGCCGTCCATACAAGTGGGGGAGAAGCGAACACGAACAGGTGAAATAGTTAGGAGAAAGTATAATCGTGCGCCAACCTCCGCAGAGATTTTAGCTCATGCGCCTTTGCTTGATTATGAAATTGAACATGTCAAGTCGCCTGTCATTGTGGCTCTCGGCAACATCGGTTTGAAACGGTTATGCGGACCTGATGTAAAAGTAACCGAAGCGCACGGCCGGTTCATTAAGCAGCCTGTCAGACGGCTGAAGAACGTGGAAAGCAATGAATATGAATGGACAGAAAAGGAATATGTTATTTTTCCAACATTCCATCCAGCTTCCATCTTCTACAACCGTCGTCTGCTAGAGCTTATACATGAAGATATGGACAAGCTCGGAGGATACCTGAAAAACCTTGGCAATGACTCCCTTTTATATACGAATGCGACGGTGAACGACAAGGCCGATGAGAACAAGAACCATTAAAGAGCCTAGAGCTGTACGACTGGCTATATTTCCGTAGTCGGCAAGGACAAGTGTAATTGTGCCGTATAGAAATGGACCGACCATAGCGGAAATCTTGCCGGAAAAAGCAAACAAGCCAAAAAATTGTCCTCTTTTTTCTTCTGGGGTGTGTTCAATAATGAATGTTCTTGATGTTACCCAAACGGCTCCGAGAGATACGCCAAACAGACTGCCAGCAGCCCAGAACATCGCTTCATTGACAGCAAATGTGCCAATGAACAAAGCGGCGAGCAAAATTATCCCAACGACGTTTACGGCTTTTTTTGCTCCAAGGGCTTTCGTAATATAGCCAAATAGAAAAGAACCAATAATGCTCGCAATGGTGGAAACGAGATAGAGCAGAATGAATTGACCTGAAGAAAAGCCAACAATCGCTTTGGCATAAACAGCCATCATGGCAATCGCTGTAGCGATGGCATCATTCAAGAAAAAATAGACAATCATAAATAGAAAGATGATTCGGTGAGCTTTCATTTCTTTAAATGTAGACATTACTTCCTGATAGCCGCTAATAAATGACTTTTTTTCTGTGGAAGTCGGCAGTCTTGTTTCCCGTCCGGCGAGCATAAGCGGCAGGGAAAAGAGAAGAAATAAAATCGCTGTTGGAATAAACGCTCGGTGAAAATGGCCATCACCAATGAATGGATAAATAGCAAGTCCGGCCAGGGTGCCGATATAGCCAACAGCTACTCCGAAGCCCGATAACAGTGGGATCTCTTCTTTCGTTCCCAAGTCGGCCAGCATTGTGTCATAAAAGATCAAGCTGGAGTGATAAAAAAACTTTGCTGCTACAAACAAAAGAACAACAAAAATGAGGGCCGCCGGCAGGCCGAATAATTCCTGTTGTGAATGAGTGGAAGCCGCAAGCCCCATACCTATCGTGCAGGCTACGCAAATGAGTGTGAACGGGATAATATAACGTTTTTTCTTTCCTGTCCGGTCAATGAGGACACCAAAAAGCGGAGAAAATAACACGAGCAGCAAGCTGGCCGCTGCGTTCGCATAAGAAATAAAAGTGCTGGCTATCTGGTTAAGCTGATCGTTGCCGCCGATGGTTTCCTGAAGGTAAAAAGGAAAGAAGATCGTAATGATATTGGAAGAAAAAATCGTATTGGCAAAATCATAAAGTGCCCATGATAAAATCGGCAGGGAAAAGTACAATCCCCATAATGGCCGTTTTGTTGCTGTTTCACTTCGTTCTATTTGAGCCATCATCCCACCCTCTTTTTTACAGTTTCCTTTATTGTAGTTGAAGCTTATCCAAAAATAGCAAGAACTTTGTCGAATACAAAAAGAGTTTTATTAAAAATAATGAGGGAAAAGAGTTTTATATACATGAGAGGAGGGAAATCGATGGCCAATAATGACCATAACCATCTCAACGAAAAAGAAAGAAAGAAGCAGGAAGAACAGCAGCAGGAAAATGAATTTAGAAATCAAGCACGCTATCCCGATCAGCAAAATCGTTTAAAAGACCAAGAAAACATGAGAAAGTAAAACAGAAAAAGCTGTCTTGGACAGCTTTTTTGCTTGCAACGAAGAGGAAGACAATAAAGAATAAACTCAGTAAGCCAATCAATTTAATTAAATTTAGAAAGTTAACGAGAAATTTCAGTTGATTTGCGTTAAAATAGGAGCGTGAAGTGAAAGCAGGACCTAAAGGTGCTGCTCCCTATTATTTATATAAGTGAGGAGTTAAATAATGAGTAAAGTGCTTATTTTCGGACACAAAAATCCGGACACAGATTCTATTTGTTCTGCGATTGCGTATGCGGCTTTGAAAAAAGAATTAGGAGTAGAGGCAGAGCCTGTTCGTCTTGGTGAACTGAATGGCGAAACAGAATATGCATTAAATCAATTTAATGCCGAGCTTCCAAGACTAATTGACAAAGCAGCTCCAGAAGCAGCGCACGTTATTTTAGTAGACCATAATGAGCGACAGCAAAGTGTAGACGATATTAATGATGTGCGTATACTCGAAGTAATCGACCATCATCGAATCGCGAATTTCGAAACGAGTGACCCGTTGTACTATCGCGCTGAACCAGTAGGCTGTACAGCTACTATTTTAAATAAAATGTATAAAGAAAACGGCGTCGCTGTTCAAAAAGACATCGCGGGCTTGATGCTATCTGCGATTATTTCCGACTCGCTTTTATTCAAATCTCCGACATGCACAGAGGAAGATGTAAAAGCTGCTCAAGAACTGGCAAGCATTGCAGGTGTTGATGCTGAGGAGTATGGGCTTGCTATGTTAAAGGCAGGTGCTGATTTAAGAAGCAAGTCAACAGAAGAGTTGGTCTCACTTGATTCCAAAGTATTTGCGATGGGAGACTATCAAGTAGAAGTTGCACAGGTAAATGCTATTGATGTATTGGATGTATTGGCACGCAAAGAAGACATCGAAGCGGCTTTAGAGCGCACAATTGCAGAAAAAGGCCTCGATTTATTTTTATTCGTGATCACAGATATTTTAAACAGCAACTCCGTCGCAATTGTAGCGGGTAAAGAGGCAGCAGTTGTGGAAAAAGCATACAACACACCGATTTCTGATGACAGAACGATCATCCTTGAAGGTGTGGTATCACGAAAAAAACAAATTATTCCAGTTTTAACGGATATTTTTCAGGGTATGACAAAATAATAAAGACAGAAGCATGACCGAGCTGAGGCTTGTGTCATGCTTTTTTTGAAAAGAAAAATTAGATAGAAGATTAAAATTATTTAGAAATAATAAAATTGGATTGACAACTTAAGTTAAACGCAATATGATTAAGTAGTTTCACTTTTTCGAAATAATTTATGCCTATTAAATTTTTTGATAATACTGCAAATATAAACTGGGCATGAGAAGGAAGGAGATCTTAAATTGGATAGCAATCAAAAGAAGAAGATTGCCGAAAGTGTACCTCAGACTGGCTTTTTTGGTCATCCTAAAGGTTTATCCACTTTGTTCTTTACGGAGTTTTGGGAGCGTTTTTCATATTATGGAATGAAAGCGATTCTGCTTTATTATATGTATTACGAAGTTTCTAAAGGCGGGTTAGGTCTTGATCAAGGCACGGCGGCCGCTGTTATGGCAGTTTATGGCTCACTCGTTTATATGTCTGGAATTATCGGAGGATGGCTTGCTGACCGCCTGCTCGGTACATCGAAAACCGTCTTTTATGGCGGTGTGCTTATCATGCTTGGACACATTGCCCTTGCTTTCCCGGGTGGTGTAACCGCTTTATTCATTTCTATGGGATTGATTGTTATTGGTACGGGCCTTTTGAAACCTAATGTATCAAGCATTGTCGGAGATATTTATGCTGATGAAGGTGCGCGCCGTGATTCTGGTTTTAGCATTTTCTACATGGGAATTAACGCTGGAGCGCTGATCGCTCCATTAATCGTTGGTACAGTTGGTCAGGAGTATAATTTTCATTTGGGCTTTAGCCTTGCAGCTATCGGAATGTTCTTAGGCTTGGTTGTATTCGCTGTAACAAAAAAGACCAGACTTGGTTTGGCCGGTACTTATGTACCTAACCCGCTGACGGGAGAAGAAAAAAAGAAAGTCTTTATTCAAATCGGTATTGGCACCTTAGTGATCGTTATTTTAGGTGCAATTGGAATGACAACTGGCTTATTAACTATTGACCGTTTTATTTTGCTTGTTAGTATTTTAGGAATTATTATTCCGGCTGCTTATTTCATTATGATGTACCGCAGTCCGAAAACATCAGAAATAGAGCGTTCTCGTCTTCTTGCTTACATTCCTTTATTCATAGCGGCTACTATGTTTTGGGCGATCCAGGAACAAGGATCTATTATCCTGGCAAGATATGCCGATGAACGGACGCAGTTGGACTTTGCAGGAATGCATTTACAATCTTCTTGGTTCCAAACATTAAACCCATTATTTATCGTTGCATTTGCACCTGTTTTTGCTTGGCTGTGGGTCAAGCTAGGCAAACGCCAGCCGTCTACACCAAAGAAATTCTCGCTTGGTCTGCTGTTTGCTGGGTTATCATTCCTTGTAATGATCATACCGGCCTATGTAAATGGAACAGAAACACTAGTTCATCCAATGTGGCTTGTACTTAGTTTCTTCCTTGTTGTTATTGGCGAGCTTTGCTTATCGCCTGTTGGGCTTTCGGCAACAACTAAACTGGCGCCAGCTGCTTTCTCAGCCCAAACAATGAGTTTATGGTTCTTAACAAGTGCATCTGCCCAAGCAATCAATGCACAAATCGTTCGTTTATATAAACCAGAAACAGAAATTATCTATTTTGGTGCCATCGGTGCTGCTTCTATCGTTCTTGGATTGATTCTTTATCTCATATCCAAGAAAATTCATACGATGATGAAAGGCGTTAACTAAAACGTTAACACCATTGCTTCAATTGATAGAAAAGCCATTTGCTAGTTTGACTAGCAAATGGCTTTTTTTGTCTCTCTTTTGCTATAGTAGAAGCAGAAAAGCGTGACAATGAGGTGGGAAAATGACAGAAAAACTATTTTATGAAGATGCGTATATTCAGTCTTTTACTGCAAATGTTCTAGAGGAGGGCGTAGATGAAGCAGGCCGAAGATTTGCTGTTCTGGACAGCACAGCTTTTTATCCGGAGGGTGGCGGCCAGCCGTGCGATACAGGAAAGATAAATGGCATAAGGGTAACGGACGTTCAATCTGTTAACGGAGTCATTCGCCATTATCTTGAAGAGGAGCTTGGGATGTCGCACGAGAAGGTAAATGGAGAAATCAATTGGGAACGCCGTTACGATCATATGCAGCAGCATGCGGGCCAGCATATTTTATCGGCTGCGTTTGAGGAATTATTTGGAATTCGAACAACAAGTTTTCATCTGGGGGAAAAAACAGTAACGATAGATTTAGATACGGACTCTTTGACAGAGGAAGTGCTTAAGAAGGCGGAAAAGAAAGCTAATGAAATTATTTTAGAAAACCGTGCAATTGAAACGAAGTGGATAACCTTTGGGGAGGCTTCTCGCTATCCGTTAAGAAAGGAATTAGCTGTAACGGGGAATATTCGACTCGTTATCATTCCGGACTTTGATTATAATGGCTGCGGGGGAACACATCCACACAGCACAGGTGAGGTGGTGGCGATTAAGCTGTTAAAATGGGAAAGGCAGCGCAAGCACGTTCGTTTGGAATTTGTTTGCGGCGGGCGGGTGCTAAAGCAGCTTGGAGAAAAGCAAGCAGTGATCCGAGAGCTTTCCCGTCTGTTGAACAGCCCTCAGGACAAGATGACTGGGGCAGCCCGTCAGTTGCTTGAAGAGAAAAAGGCATTACAAGCCGCACTTGACGAAGCGAAGGATCAACTGCTTGAGCATGAAGTAAAGGTGTTGCTGCAAAAAGCAATACATAAGGAAGGATATAAGCTGCTCGTTCAAGTATTTCGGAACCGCACAATACAGGAGCTTCAAAAAATGGCGCGGCTAGCAATTGAAAAGGATGCGGGAGTTGTCGCAGCCTTTGTAGCAGAAAATGAAAACAAGCTCCAGCTTACCGCGGCTAGTGGGAATGAAACGACGAATATTGATTTAAAAAAAGCGGCTTCTTTCATTTTCCCGCTTATTGAGGGGAAAGGCGGCGGCCAGCCTCACTTTATTCAAGGTGGCGGTCAACGCACTATGCCTGGCGAGGAATTAGCTAAAGCTTTTGAAGAGATCTTGGCCTCTGCGTCTCTTCAAATGGATAAAAAGTATTAGTTTATTAGAGGAGGGAGCAACAGGTTGAGCAGGAAGCTTATTGAAACTTTTTGCTCTTTTTTTCGTAAAGAAAATAAACAGAACGGAGGGGGATTATGGATAAAGAAAAAGCGAAACAAATAGCGAGCCGGTTTGCTGCGGATTATGAGCAGCTGGTGAAGGCAGTTAGTTGGGGAGTCGATAAACGCCAGCTACTGTCCATTGTTGCCCAATATGCAGCCGCCGGACGGACATTTTCAGCGAAGGAGTTTTTGCAGCTTTCTGATCATATTAAAGCAAACTCAGGATGGTTGTCCGGATTGAAAGGTTCTTTTAACTATTCAATGACTGCTTTATTATCGACCGGTTTTGATGACCCATATAGTGGGTTTGAAAAGATGCAGCACAGCTATCAGTTGCTCGTGGATCATGGCTTTCGGAAAACAGCATTTACATACATTGCAGCCATTACGTTAGTTTCTATTACAGAAGATACAGAGGAAAGAACACGGACTGCCGTACAGGCAAAACAAATTCATAAAAAAATGAGAAAGAACCATTATTTCTTAACTTCTCAGGATGATTATCCGCTCTCTATTCTCCTGGCCCGGCAAGATCAGGGTGAATTGATAGATAAGATTGAATTTTACTATTCCAAATTAAGCGAAGGACCGTTCTGGAAGGGAAATGATTTGCAGCTGCTGTCCCACATTCTTGCACAAAGCAACAGCAATGACTGGGAATCGCTTGTTGAAAGAACATTTCGCTGGTTTGAAGAATTTCGTAGCCGCGGATTAAAAGTGAAAGGTCTTCATTACCCATTGATCGGCCTGCTGGCTTTGACAGCTTCTCCTCAGGAATTGATAGAAGAAGTATTGATATTAGCGGAGACGCTTAATCAGGAAAAGCTCTTTAAATGGTACAGAGACATGGGGCTTCTGATTGCCGGCCAAATCGTCGTGCGGGAAAAAATCTCCGAGGATCAAGCGGCCTTTACAAGTTTCGCAGTTTCCATTGAAGCAGTACTGCAGGCCCAGCAAGCAGCGATGATTGCTGTTATGTCAGCTGGGGCGGCCGCTGCTGCTTCTTCCGGCGAATAAAAAATTAATTGACAGAAAAGTTAATCACCTGTAAGATAAGGGTATTGAATGAATAGTAAGCGGGCATGGAAAGTCACTTCTATAAAGACTTCCTCTTTATGATCAAGTGAAATGGCCATTCTGCTGTAATATACGTAGAAACTGTCAAATCTGTTCTAGTCTCAAGAAAAGGAGACAAGGGCGCAGATTAAGCCAGTGATATCTTCTGCTATGGGGATATTGCTGGCTTTTTTCGTTTCACTTTCCATCATAAAAATACGAGGAGGAAAAGAAACATGTGTAAAAAAACTGGTTGTGGAAAATGTAAAAACTGTCCAATGTTAGCTGCTGTCCAAGAAAGAAATGCACAAAAGAAACTAGCTGTTTTAAAAAGTGAGTCTAAATAATTGTATCCAATATGATTTGAAGTAGTCACTCCTGTTTAAGGGGTGACTATTATTTGTGTCCTTTTAATGTTGTTTTAATAGCGTTTATAAAAATATTCTTGCAATTCTATATTTTTTATGATAAATTTTTTGTATCCAATATCCAATACGGATGAGGTTAATCTTTCTTATCAGGGGGTCTATCTATGAGTTTTCAGCCCTCGAAGGACAAAACGACTGTCGTCAGTTATGTAACTAAAAACTTAAGACAGGCGATTTTAAATGGAACATTCGAGAAGGGAGAGAGGCTGATCCAGGAAGACTGGGCAAATACTTTGAATGTTAGCCGGATGCCGATCCGAGAAGCGCTAGCCCAGCTTCAAACCGAAGGTCTGGTAAAGCTTGTTCCACATAAAGGGGCAATCGTCACTCCGATTACAAAAGAAGATATTGAAGAAATTTATCATTTAAGATCTTATTTAGAAGGGCTTGCTGTTGAGAAATCTCTTCCTTTTTTAACGGAGGAAGATAAACAGGAGTTAAAAGAAATAGTAGAAAAAATGGAAGCGCTGCAATTGTCAGATGAAACAAATGATACCTATATTGCTTTAAATGAAAGCTTCCATAAGTTGCTGCAAAAGGGCTGCCCTTGGCCAAGGCTAACAAAGGCTGTAGAGAATTTGGGGATTTCTCCGATTGCTCCGAGTCTGCTGGCAGATTATTACTCGGAAACGCAGAAAGAGCACCGGTTTATCTATGAAGCAGCTGTCAGAAATGATCCTGCCGAGCTGCGAGCTGCAGTAGAGTATCACCTTTTGCGAACAAAAAATAATTTAATTTCTTATATGGCTGACTTAGAGTCGGCTGATGAACATCTATCCAAACAATAAAATCTATAAAATAGAGAAACGATGAAGGAGAAGATAACATGTACGACTTCGCTATTGTTGGCGGTGGGATCGTTGGATTGTCTACCGCAAAAGCGCTATATGAACGGTATCCAAATGCAAAGGTGCTTTTAGTTGAAAAAGAAGCCGAGCTGGCAGCCCACCAAACGGGCCATAACAGCGGAGTAATCCACTCGGGCATTTATTATAAACCGGGAAGCTACAAGGCGCGCTTTGCTCGTCAAGGAAGCAAATCCATGACTGAATTTTGTAAGAAGTATGATATCGAACATGACATTTGCGGAAAAGTAATCGTGGCAACGAAGGACGAAGAGCTGCCTCTTTTGGATAATCTGTATGAACGTGGCCTGCAAAATCAACTGGATGTAAAAAAGATTAGCAAAGAAGAGCTGAAAGAAATCGAGCCTCATGTAAACGGAAAGGCTGCCATTAAAGTAGCGGCGGCTGGTATTGTGAACTATAAGCAAGTAACAGAAAAATTTGCGGAGATTGTTCGCGAACAAGGTGCCGACATCCGTTTAAATACGAAGGTTGAAAACATTGGTGAATCCAATGATGGCATTACGATCGAAACGAATAAAGGCACATTCAGAGCGAGATTTTTAATTAACTGTGCTGGTCTTCACAGCGATCGGGTGACGAAGCTTGCTGGTTACAAAACGGATGTAAAAATTATTCCATTCCGTGGAGAGTACTATAAGCTGATCCCTGAAAAAAGACACTTGGTAAAAAATTTAATTTACCCTGTACCCAATCCAAAATTCCCTTTCCTTGGTGTTCACTTTACACGGATGATTGGCGGAGAGGTAGATGCAGGTCCGAATGCTGTTCTTAGTTTTAAACGCGAAGGATATAAATTATCCGACTTTAATTTAAAAGACTTTGCTGAAGTCATGGGTTATCCGGGCTTCTGGAAGCTGGCAAGCAAGTTCATGGGTGAAGGGCTGGAAGAAATGGCGCGCTCTGTCAGCAAGGCAAAATTTGTAGCGAGCCTTCAAGAGCTCATTCCAGAAATTCAAGCAGAGGACTTAGTACCAGGACCAGCAGGTGTTCGAGCCCAAGCGGTTAAAACGGACGGCGGCTTTGTCGACGATTTCCATATGATTAACGGAGAAAATAGCATCCATGTTTGCAATGCGCCATCACCGGCTGCCACAGCTTCGATTGAAATTGGCAAAGAGATTGTCAGCCAGATTACTGAACAACATCATTTAACAAGCGCAATTAGTTCGTAAGCGGAAAGGGGAATTTTTTATGATTAACTCAAAAGTAATGTTTATTGCAGGGCACGCACGTCTGCCACAAGGGATGGCAGCGAAGAGTGTGTTTGATACATTAACAATCACCGCAGAAGTTGACACCAAGTATGGAGTGATCATTGAAGCTTCCTGTACGCTGGCAACGGAACATGGCAGGGAATTTATCGGGCAACTGTTGAAGGGAGTCAGTCTGAAAGACGGGATCGAGGAGCCGCTAAAGCAGCTTCAGCAATATTATAAAGGCAAAGCTGCTAATGCACTCGCTGCTGCCTTGAATGATTTACACCTTCATTATCAGCAAATAGCGAAAAATTCGAAATAAATAATTAAATATATTGACAATTATGTGTCGGTCACATACAATGATGTTAACTAGAATTAAATATTTGCCTTTTGAAAATAGCCTTTTCAAAAAAACGCGAATATTACTATAGAACGATGTTTGAGTGGAAAATAAAATACCAAACTGAAATATTTACTGTGACTCCAATTCCATGGAGCAATGAAGTAATTATTAGCCAGTTTACTATCCTTGGACGCAAAGGGTGTAAACTGGCTTTTTTTATTTCCTACCCAGACAAAAACATTATTTTTCGACAAATAGGAGGAATTATTAATGAGTACTTTAGAAAAACAAGGCAAGAAATTCATTCAGAAAACAGCAGCTTATGAGGTGAAATCTCATCCGCAAAGCGATCGTTTATACCACATTGAGCTTGAACCTAAAGTGATCAGAGAATTTTTGGCAAAAGTAAAAGAAGAGGAAGTGTCTGTTCAGCATTTGGAGTATACTCCTTACGCACGACTTATCGTTGCTGATTACTTGCTTCAATTGACAGGAAAAGAGTTTCAAGACATTTTGAGAGGGATTGTTCATGACCGCGAAACAGGTGGTTTCACAATTGGTCTGCAAGGAGAAACGCTTGATACAGATGATTATGTAATTTTCTCTACAGCGATGACTCATATTGTTGGAACACCGAATTTCGACTCCATGACAGGTAAATATTATGCCAGATTTACTGTAGCTCATACAGACAACAGTGATTCTTACCTTCGTCAAGCCTACCGTCTGTTCACATTGCATACGGATGGAACATTCGTTGATGAGCCAACTGACTGGTTGTTAATGATGAAAATGAAGGAAGAAAATGCAGTAGGAGGCGAGTCTCGTTTACTGCACCTTGACGACTGGAAAGAGCTTGAGAAATTCTCAACTCATCCACTTGCTACTTATAAATTCACATACAAAGCGCCAAGCAGCAAAAACGTCAGCCAGGAAGTACAGCGCGCTACGTTCTTCAATGATAACAACAAGCCTTGCATTTGCTTTATCGACCAATTTGCTTATCCAGAAACAATTGATGAAGCGAAGTATTTAAAAGAGCTTTCTGATTCCATGGAAAGTGATGAAAGTGTTATTGAGCTAAAACTTCCAGTTGGTGACCTTGTTATGCTGAATAACTTGTTCTGGCTACATGGCCGTGCAGCATTCGAAGTAAATCCGGAATTAAATCGCGAACTTCTTCGTCAACGTGGTAGATTTGCAGAAATTTAATTAACTCTTATTGAAGAGAAAGAGGAGGCGGCTATTAGGCTGCCTTCTCTTTTTATTATTTAGAAAAAGTATTGGTATGTAAAACGGAATGATTTATGCATTTTTGAATAGGGTGATTGTAATTTGAGAAATAAAACGAGTTTTTATTTTACTGTTATTTCATAATAATACATTTATTTACATTGATGATTTGTATTAAATGAACTGTTAACACCTCTGTTATCCGCTTTCTTTTAGTTTTCAAAAAAATATAATATTTTTTGTTGTTTTTTGTACTTTTGGCATGAAAATTGTATAAATATTTTAATAATTAACATTTTAAGCGGTTACAACAGGAGGAATGATATATGCAGGAAAAGGTTCAATTAAAGAGATCATTAGGTCTATGGGCAATAGTTATGTTAGGTGTCGGTTATATGACGCCTATGGTAGCGTTTGATACATTTGGAATTGTATCAGAGGAAACGGGCGGACATGTGCCGGCTTCCTACGTGATTGCTCTAGTTGGAATGCTATTTACAGCTGCCAGCTACGGAAAAATGGTTAGAGTTTACCCGGTAGCCGGTTCAGCTTATACGTATACACAAAAAACAATTAGTAAAAAGCTCGGCTTTTTTGTCGGTTGGGCTGCTTTGCTTGATTACTTGTTTTTGCCGATGGTGAATGCGCTTTTAACAAAGATTTACCTGTCAGCGCTATTTCCGCAAGTTCCTGGCTGGGTGTGGGTAGTTGGATTTGTAGTGGTCGTAACGGCTGCGAACTTATTTAGTGTAAACCTGGCAGCTAATTTTAATAATTTTCTCGTGTTATTTCAATTCTTAGTCATTGCTATTTTTGTCATACTGGTTATCAAAGGGCTTGGAAATGGAGAAGGAGCAGGAACTGTCTTTTCGTTTATTCCATTTGCTGAAGAGGGCATGTCAGTTGGTCCGCTTATAGCAGGAGCCACAGTTCTATGTTTTTCTTTTCTTGGGTTTGATGCGGTTACCACATTATCAGAGGAAACACCTGATGCTGTAAAAACAATCCCGAAAGCTATCTTTTTAACTGCACTTGTAGGCGGCGTGCTTTTTATTACCGTTTCTTACTTCACGCAAATGTTTTTCCCTGATGTTTCTC
Source organism: Bacillus sp. PK3_68 (assembly GCF_003600835.1). Classification (NCBI taxonomy): domain Bacteria; kingdom Bacillati; phylum Bacillota; class Bacilli; order Caryophanales; family Bacillaceae; genus Bacillus; species Bacillus sp. PK3_68. The sequence continues at coordinate 3,005,823 of NZ_NQYC01000001.1, forward strand.
GTTTCTCTGATCCGGAAGCTGCTTCACCTGAAATTGCTTTATACGTAGGAGGCAAGCTATTTCAGGCATTTTTCCTAGCAGGGACGCTGACAGGAACGCTCGCATCGGGCTTGGCTTCTCATACGAGTGTGTCGCGGTTATTGTATGTAATGGGGCGGGATAACGTTATTCCTTCAAAGTTTTTTGGATACATCCACCCAAAATGGCGGACACCTGCATTGAATGTTGTGTTGGTAGGTTTTATTTCATTAATCGCTATTTTTCTTGATTTAGAGACAGCCACCTCTTTAATTAACTTTGGGGCACTCATCGCCTTTACGTTTGTTAATTTGGCTGTTATTGCTCACTATGTAATTAGAAAGAAAAGATATAAGAATCCGAAAGACTTTATTAACTATTTAGTGTTCCCAGTTATCGGTGCAAGCATTGTAGTAGTCTTATGGATAAACTTGAATATTCATTCTCTTATTCTTGGAGTTATCTGGTCAGTTATTGGAATGCTGTATTTAATGTATATTACAAACTGGTTCCGTTCGCCTGTTCCACAAATGCATATGGAAGAAGTACACGAATTGTAAATTAGAAGAGGAAGCCGGAATCGCTGGTGCAAATGTTATTGCCAGCAGATCCCGGCTTTTTTTGTTAGTTTAAAAGGTTTCTTTATGCGAAAAATAATAGGCTATGCAAATAAGCATAAAACAGAAATGTAAAAAGAAAATTAGGAAGCTTCTAGAAGCCCGTCTCTTCAAGGGGAACAAGATTTTAAATTTTTTGAAGTTTTGGCACGGAAATTGCTTCTATAATAAGCAACAAATAAAAATGAGGTGTTATAAATTGGGTACGAATGTACAGACAGCAGAGACTAAGACAACAGCAGGACAGCATCATAAAGATAATCCGCAAGAGGAATTTAAGTTAATTCTAAAAGAAGCGGTAGAAATTCTTGGTTACTCTGAGGAAGTATTTGAATTTTTAAAAGAGCCGATGAGATTTTTGGAGGTTAATATCCCTGTAAAAATGGATAATGGCGAGACAAAAATTTTCAAAGGCTATCGTGCTCAGCATAATGATGCAAACGGACCGACAAAAGGCGGCATCCGCTTTCATCCGGACGTGACAGCAGACGAAGTAAAAGCATTGGCTGGCTGGATGAGCTTAAAATGCGGAATTACCGGACTTCCTTATGGGGGAGCTAAAGGCGGGATCATCTGCGAACCACGTAGCATGAGCGCAGGTGAGCTTGAGCGGTTAAGCCGTGGATATGTACGGGCGGTGAGCCAGCTTGTCGGACCGACAAAGGATATTCCAGCACCTGATATGTATACAAATTCACAGATTATGGCATGGATGCTCGATGAATATGATCATATTAGAGAATTCGATTCACCAGGATTTATTACTGGGAAGCCGCTTGTTTTAGGTGGCTCAGAAGGACGCGAAACAGCGACTTCAAAAGGCGTTCTATATACACTGCAAATGGTCAGTGAATTAAAGAACATGCCGCTTGAAGGAATGAAAGTAATCGTACAAGGGTTTGGAAACGTTGGGGGTTACCTCGCGTACTACCTGCATGAATTAGGAGTGAAGGTAGTTGGAATTTCAGATGCTCTTGGTGCGATTTATGAACCTGAAGGTCTTGATATTCCGGACTTGCTTGGACGCCGTGATTCCTTTGGCATTGTTACTGGCCAGTTTGAAAATATAATTACAAATGAAGAGCTAATTGAGCAGGAATGTGACGTGCTTATTCCGGCGGCAGTTGGCGGAGTCATCACTACAGAGAACGCTGACAGACTGAAATGTAAGTTTATCGTTGAAGCGGCTAACGGACCAACAACAAAAGAAGCGATTCAAATGCTTGATGAGCGTGGCGTTTTAGTTGTTCCTGATATTCTTGCCAATTCCGGCGGAGTCATCGTTTCTTATTTTGAATGGTGTCAGAACAACCAAGGTTACTATTGGACAAAAGAGCTAGTAGAAGAAAGATTGAAAGAGAAAATTCATGCGAGCTTCTTGAACGTTCAGAATACTGCCGAACAATTTGGCATTAACATGAAAACTGCTGCTTATGTTGAAGGGATCCGCAAAATCGCTGAAGCTTCAGGATTGCGCGGCTGGATTAAGCTTTAATTAGCAGGCAGCCGTAAAGAGAGAATATAAGGGATGAGGTGGTTAAATCAGGGGATTCCGTCTAAGCATACAAAGCAAAATGATCGGGAAATCATTGGCAAAAGGCAGAGCAAATGGGAAAAGCGACGACGGAATAAAAGCTGATTTGGCCCGGGGAGGGTAAAAATAATTTTGAAAGCGGTTGTCCCACTTATATAAGGAAAAGGAGATGAGTACCATTGTTTGAAGAATTGATTACCAGCCCGTATAACGGAGTAGTTCAGCAAGTTCTTGTGAAGGAAAACGTAAGAATCTATGAATGGGAGCCGCTATTTATAATTAAGAACGAAAAAGGAGAAATGCTTCCAGTTAAAGTGGGTGTCAGCGGAGAAATTCAGTCGCTCGAAGTCCAAGAAGGGGACAAAGTCATTCCCGGCATGGTACTCGCTTACGTGAAGGAAGAATTAGTAGTAAGTGCTTGTGATTGATGAATAATCTAGTAGAGGAAGATGGTGTTTCCATCTTCTTTTTCTATTATTCTGTAAAAAGTTTGCTAAAATAATAGAAAGGGGACAGCTGAGAGGGGGATCGAAAATGTTTACGATTGATGAAAACAAATTAAATCCGATTGTTTCTATTCCGGTGGAAGATCAAGCGGATAACAGCTTCATAGACATTAGTGCAATCAAAGAACCATTTGTATTTATGAGTGAACATGGCAAGCTTACTTCTTACGTTCATTTAAAGAGTAACCGTCTGGCGCATAAAAGAGAAGTGACCTTCCAAACGCTGTTGTCTCAGTCCATTCCGATCGAACAAATCTATCATGTGAACAAAATTATTTCATTGCCTGTTATTTTTCAGGTGATCGGTGAGACGTTAACGATCATCAACGATGAAGAAGGGTCGCCGATCGGTTATTTAAAGCGGGAAGAACTGCTGGCTGAGCTATTTAAACAAGAGGAGCAGGGGGTCAATTTATTTAAAACGCTGCTTACCTCTATTCCAATGGGAATGTTTGTAGTAGACAGAGAAAAGAAGATCATCAACTGCAACGATGCCGGGTTAAAAATGATAAAGTCGACTGCTGAAAAGGTGATGAATAAACCTGCAGAGTCTGTATTTGAGCGAGAGCATATTGAAAGTGTGTTTGCGACCGGAAAAACAATTTTAAACCAGGTGCAGCTGACAGATGAAATGGGCGTCCTTCTCGACTATTGTCCAATTTCAACCCAGGATCAGAAAATTGAAGGAATGCTAATTGTTGTTCAGGACATTCCTACCATTGAAGATATGGCAATGGAAATTGAAGATATTAAAAATCTTAATACGGATTTAAATGCTATTTTATCTACTATTTATGATGAACTGCTCGTGGTGAACAGCAAAGGTGAGCTCATCCGCTACAGTGAAAATGTAATCAGTGGATTTTGGGATACAGATTTACAAGACATGCTTGGGAAAAGCCTTCTTGAACTAGAGAAAAAAGGGATGTTCAGTCCTTCCGTGACGAGGCTAGTCATGGAAAAAAAGAAAAAAGTATCGATTGTTCAGGAAGCAAGAAGCGGCAGAAAGGTGCTGGCAGTCGGCAATCCTGTTTTTAATGAAAAGGGAGAGATTGATCGCATTATTATCGCTTCTCGGGATATTACAGAAACTTCTCGATTAAAAGATGAATTAAAAGAAATGAAAAAGATTTCTGAGAAATATAAGAAAGAGCTTGATACGTTTAAAAATCAAGATCGAACGCTAAAAAAACTAATGTATCGCAGCCCGAAAATGGAAAAGATTATTCTCCAGGTAAAGAAGATAGCCGAGTTTTCTTCTACTGTATTAATAACAGGAGAATCCGGGGTCGGGAAAGAAGTAATTGCCCAGGCGATTCATCAACTTGGACGTCGCTCGGAAAAGCCATTCTTGAAGCTAAACTGCGGGGCCATCCCGGAAAACTTGCTTGAAAGCGAACTGTTTGGCTATAAAAAGGGAGCCTTTACTGGCGCCGACAAAGAAGGCAAGGACGGATACTTTAAAATGGCTGATCAAGGCGTGCTTTTCCTCGATGAGATCGGTGAAATGCCCCTTCATTTGCAGGTCAAATTGCTGCGCGTATTACAGGAGCAGGAAGTCATCCCAGTCGGCAGTACCATCGCTGAGAAAGTGGATGTGCAAATTATTGCGGCCACCAACAAGAAGCTTGAACAAATGGTAGAACAAGGAACGTTCCGGGAAGACTTATTTTACCGACTGAATGTTATCCCGCTTCATATTCCTCCTCTGAGAGAGAGAACAGAGGATATTTCAGTACTTGCTTTTCATTTTCTCCAGCAGCTTAATGAAAAGTATGATAAAAGTTTTTATTTAACACCTGATGCCATCAACGTGCTTGAATTCTATTCGTGGCCGGGAAATGTGCGTGAACTGCAAAACATTATTGAGCGGCTCGTCGTTTCTGCTGATGATCAGGCGATAGATGCTGAATTTGTCAGCCAGTTTTTGTCGCTCGGTTATGATTTTAAAAAGGCACGGCCAATTATTACAAGGGTCGTTCCGCTGCAGGAGGCGCTTGAAGATGTGGAAGAGCAGCTGATTGTACTCGCCATGAAGCAATATAAAACAACGACAAAGGCGGCTAAGGCGCTTGGAGTAAGTCAGTCATCCGTGAGCCGTAAATATCAGAAGATCATGAGCAGCAGAAAATCTGACAATGAAGCGTCTCTTTATTAATTGCAAGCTGTTCAAAAGCTAGTGACTCACTGCTTTTGAACAGCTTTTTTTATATGTGGCAAAAATGTGTCTAAAAATGCTTATTTTCATCGATTTATTCATAAATTCATACATTATGCTAAATTGCATAAGAGCGATAAAACTCCTAATTTTTGTATGGAATAAAAAGCTTGATAGTACGCAGTTTTCAAAAATATTTTAAATATTTCAACTTGGCACGATAATTGCATTATATAAAGCAAACGGAGAATAGGAGGATGAAAAGCATGTTAGAAACGCAGGCTGTAAAAACTCTTGATTTGAAAATGTACATTAATGGGGAATGGACAAACTCCAGTGACAATAAAACACGTGAAGTATTCAATCCAGCTACTGGTGAAGTAATCGCTCATGCGGCTGAAGGTACTGTCGCAGACGCCAGAGCAGCTATTGCTGCTGCCAGGGAAGCATTTGAAAGCGGTGTCTGGTCAGATCTTCCGACTGTTGAACGCGCTGCATACTTATTGAAAATTGCAGACAAAATCGACGAAAAAGCAGAAGAGCTGACAGCACTAGAAACAATGAATAATGGTAAGCCACTTCGCGAAGCAGAAGGTGACATGGCAGATGCTGCAGCTTGTTTCCGTTACTATGCCGGTATGATCACTCAACCGGACGGCGAAACGTACCATGTAGCGGACCCAATGCAAGCGATGGTTGTGAGAGAGCCAGTTGGCGTATGCGGATTAATTGTTCCTTGGAATTACCCAATGCTTATGAGTGTTTGGAAAATCGCTCCGGCGTTAGCAGCAGGAAACACAGTTGTTTATAAACCTTCTGAAGTAACACCGGTTACACCGACAAAATTAATGGAAATTATCGAAGAAGTAGGCGTGCCAAAAGGCGTTATCAATATGGTACACGGCGCGGGCCCTGTTGTTGGAAATGAAATTGCTTCTCATAAGGATGTAGACATGGTGTCTTTCACTGGCGGTACAAAAACAGGAAAACACATCATGAAAACAGCTGCCGATACGATGAAGAAAGTTTCCTTGGAACTTGGCGGAAAATCACCAAATATCATTTTTGCTGATGCTGATTTCGAAGTGGCAGTAGATTACGCATTGTTCGGTATTTATTCCGGATCAGGCCAAGTATGTTCATCCGGTTCAAGAATTCTTGTAGAAGAAAGCATCTATGATAAATTCATCGAGCGTTTCACAGAGCGCGCGAAAAAAATTCAAGTGGGCAATGGAGCAGACCCAGAAACAGAAATGGGACCGCTTGTCAGCCAGCAGCACATGGAAAAAGTATTAAGCTACATTGAAATCGGTAAAGAAGAAGGAGCTCGCTTGTTATTCGGCGGAGAGCGCTTAACAGAGAACGGACTGGATAAAGGCTTCTTCGTAGCTCCAACGGCGTTTGCTGATACAACACAAGACATGAGAATCGTTCAAGAAGAAATTTTTGGGCCGGTAGTAGCGATTCAAAAATTCAAAGATGAAGCAGAAGCTATCCGCTTAGCCAACGATACGGATTATGGTTTAGCAGGTGCTGTATTTACTATTGATGGAGCGAAAGCACTTCGCGTGATCAAGAAATTGCGTGCGGGTATTACATGGATCAACTCCTACCATCCAACTTACAACGAAGCTCCTTGGGGCGGTTATAAGCAAAGTGGTATCGGCCGCAGCTTAGGAACATACGGATTGGATGAATTCCAAGAAATTAAACAAATCAACATCAACTTAGAAGTAGAACCAGTAGGCTGGTTTAAAAACTAATCAAAAATTGCAGGAGTGGAGATATAAATGAGTACAAAAACAGAATTGAAAAACAACGAGCAAATGGCACAAGTGAACGATTATATTAAACAAGTACTTGATATGATCGAAAAACAAGAGGTAACAGCAGAAGAAGCACAATGGGTAACAAAAGAAACAGTTGATAACTTCCGTGACCACGTCAACCCAGGCTTCCTTGCTTATCGTAAAACAGTAACAGAAGGTGGACAATTCGCAGCAGTTGAATGGTCTGACGAAGGTTCTTGTTTTACTGATATCAACGGCAAGAAGTACATTGACTGTCTTGGCGGCTTCGGTATTTATAACGTTGGCCATCGCCATCCAAAAGTTGTTAAAGCTGTAACAGATCAATTAAACCGTCAAGCTCTTCACAGCCAGGATTTACTTGATCCGCTTCGTGCGATGCTTGCTAAAATTTTAGCAGACATTACACCTGGCGATTTGCAATATTCTTTCTTTACAAACAGTGGAACAGAAAGCGTTGAAGCAGCATTGAAGTTGGCAAAAATGTACAGCGACCGCTCTACGATCATTTCAACAACACGCTCTTTCCACGGAAAAAGCTTAGGATCGCTTTCCGGTACTGCTAAAGGGGTATTCCGCAAGCCATTCCTTCCATTGATTCCTGGATTCCGTCATGTGCCATACGGTGACATCGACATGATGAGAAAGACGTTTGAATCTTGTGCCCTTGTTGGCGAAGATGTAGGCGCAGTAATCTTGGAACCAATTCAAGGTGAAGGTGGTATCATTATTCCTCCTGCCGGTTACTTGAAACAAGTAAGAGAATTGTGTGACGAGTATGATGTTGTCTTAATTTTTGATGAAGTGCAAACTGGTATGGGTCGTACAGGAAAAATGTTCGCAGCTGAGTTATACGAAGTAACGCCTGACATCATCTGTCTTGCAAAAGCATTTGGCGGCGGTGTAATGCCAGCTGGAGCAGTTGTTGCAAACGAAAAAGTATTCAAAAACTTATTCGACAACCCATTCATGCATACAACAACATTCGGCGGTAACCCACTTGCTTGTGCGGCAGCGATCGCTACAATTGGCGTACTAATCGAAGAAAATCTTCCAGAAAGAGCAGCTGAAGTCGGCGAGTACTTCTTGAAAGGCTTGAAAGAAGCTGCTGCTGAGCATGGAGATAAAGTGTTAGAAATTCGCGGCCAAGGCTTAATGATCGGTATCGAGTTCCATAAAGATGAAATCGGCTATGAAGTATCAAAAGGCATGTTTGACCATGGCATCCTTGTAGCTGGTACACTAGTTAACTCAAAAACTATCCGTATCGAGCCGCCATTGACAATTAGCTATGAAGAAGTAGACACAGTAATCAATACATTTAAAGAAGTATTGGCTCAAGTAGCTGTACAATAAAAAAGAACCCCCCGGTCCTTGTACCGGGGGATTTCTTTTGATCTTAAATGAAGCATATATAGATGATCATCTATCAAAGTCATTAAAAATATATATTTCACTTTATTTGAAATCCGATATACGATAAATATATTAATTTTTATAAAGAGAGGTGGCTTTCTCGTTTGTTGAGTTCATTACTTGTAGTAACTTCTGATTTATTACGTATGGAGAATGCTAGTTTGACAAGTGCTGTTACCAGCTGAATAGTTATATGAAATTATTCATTAGATAGTTTGGATTCACGCTCGCATTAAGTTCTTTAGAAATTTGAACTACTTGCTGAAGAAAATGCTCAGTAGTTGCACTTCTAAATCTGCCTCTTAAAGTAATAAGCTCTAAACTGGATGTTAAAGAGGGAGATTCAATATCTTTAAATACAGGTAATCCCCCGCTGAATGGAAGGTATTTGTAAGAATTCGGTAAAAAGGTTACACCAACTCCTTTGCTGGCCAGAATTACCATAGGTAGCCCTTGGGTTCCCCAATACTTTACTTTTGGGGTAAATCCTACTTGTTTACACATCTTAATGATGTAGTCAGACAAGCCAGAGCCGGTAGTAGTAGTGTTTAGCAAAAAGTTCTCTTCAGCAAAATCTTTTAAATGCAGTCGGTCTTTTCTAGCAAAAGGGTGTTCGCTGTGAAGGCAAGCTACTATAGGTTCAGTAATAATAGAATATGTCTCAAAAATTTCTTCTGAAAAAGTAGTTCGAACAATAGCTGCATCCAACTGATTAGACAGCAATTGCTCTGATATATATTTAGTGTTTCCTTCAATGACATGGACTGTAACATTAGGAGCAGTCTTCTGCATATTTTCAACTATTTTCGGGATAATAATCAAATTTGCCGCTGTGGAACAGCCTACTTTGATTTCCCCGCGCATTCCTCTAGAAGCTTCATTTACTTCAACGAGCATATCGTCGACTGAGGTAATAACATTTTTGGCTCTTTTATAGAGTAGATTTCCTACATCAGTGAGTATCAGCCTTTTGTTTTCTCTTTTAAAAAGCAAAACACCCAGCTCCTCCTCAAGCTTCTTAATCATAATGCTTAAAGAGGGCTGAGAAATATTTAACTTTAGAGCAGCAGCAGAAACTCCTTGAGCTTCCACAACTGCCACAAAGTATCTAAGCCGGTTAATATCCATAGTAAGATTTATTTCTCCTTTCCCAAATAGCATAAATAATGGGCGATCGTACCGCTGCTTAAGAGAATTCTCTCACAAGCATATCTATATAAGCATTGTCTGGATATGCTTATGAAAATTGCAAGTAAGCCAATTTATATCAATAGTTATCAGAATAATTATAACATTTAATCTATTTTTAAGCTTTTAATTAGATTGGGCTGGAAGAGCAAATAAGGACTTTCCGAATAAAGAAAAATCAGGTGGTGAAACAAACAAAATATGAACATTTACCGAGAAAAGATCGAGCAATATATAGACAAAAATCAAGAACAATTAATAGAACACATACGCAATGTTGTGAAAATAAAGAGTGTCATTGGCGATGAGGAAGAAATGCAAGAATATATGAAGAGAATTTATCAAGAAATTGGATTGGAAATACATGAAGTGACTCCTAATTATCACAAGCTTGCAAACCATGAAGCGTTTGTTGATTCTGGCATTCCGTTTGAAAAACGAAAAAATATCATCGGTTTGTATAATGGTACAGGTGATGGAAGATCACTTACATTACACGGCCACGTAGATGTTGTTTCACCCAACCCTTTAGAAAAGTGGACGAAGCCACCCTGGGATGGAAAGATAGAAGGAAATAAGCTTTACGGGCGTGGATCGGCGGACATGAAGGGCGGATTGATTGCTAATTGGTTCGCTTTAAAAACACTGATAGATTTGAACATACAGTTAAAAGGAACGGTTCAGCTTCATAGTGTGATTGAAGAAGAAGCAGGAGGCGGAGGCGGAGCGCTTGCGTGTTTAGAGGCCGGATATATAACAGACGGTTATATTTCAACGGAACCCCACAATTTAAATGTAACGATAGCACATGCTGGAATTTTGTATTTCAGAATAAAGGTCATTGGCAAGACGGCTCATGCAGGCTTAGCCCACGAAGGCGTGAACGCTATAGGCAAGATATACAAAATTTATGATGCTATGGAGGCACTTAACCAGAAAAGAGCGAAGGAAATACATTTTGAGCTGTTTAATAAAGGCTCCGGCCAGTCGGTTCATTTGAATCAGGGAACACTTCATGCAGGCGATTGGGTTTCCAATGTAGCGGGACACGCAGTCTTAGAGTGTCGGATTGGGTTTATTCCTGGTGAGAGCCGGAAAGACATTAAAAAGCTAATACATGAAACGATTGAGAAAGTGATGAGAGAGGATGAATGGATGCAGCAGAATCCACCCGAAATCGAATGGTTTGGCTGGTCAACAGAGCCTTGGTATCAAGACCCGGAGGATGAGTTTGTCCAATCATTTGTCCAGACAGCTTCTAGCATTTTAGGGAAGCCAACGAAAATCATTGGCCGGGCCTCCGGGAACGATGCCCGTTTTACTCAGTATTACAACAAGCCGGGCATATGCTTTGGACCAAGGGGGAGTAACATACATGGTCCGGATGAATTTGTTGAATTGGATAGTGTCGTTAAAGTTGCTAAAGTGTTGGCGAATTATATTGTTGAATGGACGAGCAGCCCTCAGCTAAAAAAAGCCGACCAAAAGCCAGTTTTAAAGTAGAGCGTTTTTTGTATTAAAAAGCATGCAGAAAATTGAGATAGCAAAGAGGCGGAGGGATAAATAATGGTTCAGCAAACTGATTCGAAACAATATGACGCTATTATCGTTGGAGGGGGATTTACAGGTTTAGTTGCAGCCCGTGAGCTTAGTATGCTGGGACACAGTGTCACTTTGCTTGAAGGGCGGGATCGTTTAGGAGGGCGTACTTGGACTGATCACCAATTAGGAAGCAATCTCGAAATGGGCGGAACTTACGTTCACTGGTACCAACCTCATGTATGGACTGAGCTGACCCGTTACGGCCTTGAAGTGTACCAAGCTCCATCTGCTCAGAAAGCGTATTGGATTACGGGGGAGAAGGTACACTCAGGAACTCCTCAAGAGTTGAACTCTATAGTAAAAGAAAGCTTTGAGCGTTTGATGAGCCAAGCGAACAAACATCTTCCTCTTCCTCACAGTCCCTTACAATCTTCTTCTTTGCGAGAGTTAGATGGAAAATCAGTGATGGAATACCTGGAGAGTTTTACTCTAGCACAGGAGGAATATGACTTTTTAAGCAGCTTGTTAGCAACTGATTTTAATGGGTCACCGGAAGAGGGAGCCCTTACCCAGATGTTTCGCTGGTGGGCTTTTGCCAATGGAAATCGTTATGTCTTTGCTGATACGGTCTCAAGATTCAAAATAAAAACAGGAACCCGCTCACTTATCAATTCGATCGCAGCTGATATTGATGCAGACATACAGCTATCTGTAGCTGTTGCTTCTATAGACCACACAGGTGATTATGTGGAAGTTCATACAGAAGATGGCCAGTGTTATGAGGCGAGAGCGGTTATTGTTACTGCTCCATTAGCGACATTAGATAACATTCAATTTAGACCGGAACTATCGAAAGAAAAACAAGCTTTTATAAACGAAAAGCAAGTCTCAAAAGGAGTTAAAGTCTGGGCACGCGTGAGAGGAGAGATGGAACCTTTTGTTGCTTATGCCCCTTCAGAGTATCCTCTTAACTCCGTTCATCTGGATCATACAGTTGAAGGTGACAGCATTGTAGTTGGATTCGGCCCTAATGCTGATCGCTTAGATCCTAATGATCGATATGCAATAGAGAAGGCATTGCAATGCTGGCTCCCTGATATAGAAGTGGTTGAAAGCGCGGGCCATAATTGGGCAGCGGACGAATTCTCCCGGGAAACCTGGTCGATGCTGAAGCCAAACCAATTAACCTCTTATATTGAAGAAATGAGACGCCGGGAAAACGGGGTATTTTTAGCAGGTGCAGCCTATGCAAATGGATGGGGAGGATTTATTGATGGAGCGATTGAAAGCGGCATTACTACAAGCAGAAGAGTAAGTAAATATATTGCTGCAAGCAAAGCTTGTCCATCCTGCAATTTGTAAAGCTGATAAACCGGCAGAAACTTCTCTGAAGATCAGGCCTTTTATTTTTTTTTAAAATCCTCCATTATTTCATATTAATGAAATTTAACGGAAAAGGGGTAGCGGTTAATGTCAAAGTCTAAATTGGAATCAGAAATAACTGTTCATAATATTGGATACGAAGATATAGATGAGGTGGTAAACCTGTCCCAGATAGTATTTGGACCGAGAATAGCATATAGGCGGGAGCAATTGGAAAGCCAATTGGAGATTTTCCCTGAAGGGCAAACCTGTATTAAATATAAAGAAAAAATCGTAGGCTCTTGTTCAAGTGTGATTGTTAACTTTGATGAATATGGAGTGCAGCATTCCTTTAAAGAAATATCAGATGAAGGATTTATTCAAAATCATAATCCGAATGGGATAAATTTATATGGAATTGACGTTACCGTTCACCCCGATTACCGTCAAATGAAGATTGGAAGGCGATTATACGAAACACGCAGAAATATTTGTCGGCAGTTTAATCTAAGAAGTATTATGTTTGGAGGCCGAATTCCTCACTATTACAAATACGCTGATAAAATGCCTGTAGATAAATATGTTGAATGCGTGATCCAAGGAAGTATTTACGATCCTGTACTCACATTCCAGCTGAGAAATGGCTTTACTGTAAAAACCATCATGAAAAATTATATTCCTGAAGACGAGGCTTCTTTAAAGTATGGAATATTAATGGAATGGTTAAATGACCATTATACTCCGCGTAATTAAGTTTCCCAAATAACAATTATTCATGAGAAATGAAAACGTTTCCGTGTATGGGGGGAGTGCAGTATGAATACGAATGAGAGTAAATTGAAAAGGACACTTAAATTAAGGCATATTTTAGTTCTTGGGCTTGCCTACATGTCACCTTTTGCAGTTTTTGATACGTTTGGTATCATTTCTGAACTGACAAATGGCCACGTTCCTGCATCCTATGTGCTTGTTATGATTGCAGTATTGTTCACCGTTTTCAGCTATAGCAAAATGGCCAAGATATATCCTTCCTCCGGCTCGGCGTACACTTATACAAGACGAACAATAAATTCTGGTCTTGGTTTTCTTGTAGGATGGGCGGTTTTGCTTGATTATCTTTTTCTGCCTATGATCAATGCAATGTTTACCGGTATCTACCTTTCGGCTGTGTTTCCAACTGTTCCTTCATGGATTTGGGTTCTTGGAATGGTTATTTTAATTACGACGATGAATATTGCTGGTGTGAAGATCGCGGTTTCTGCTAATACACTTATGGTAATTTTCCAAGCGTTAATCGCTGCTATTTTTATTTTTCTGACAGCACGTTCTATTATTGTAGGGAATATCGGGTACTTTTCGTTTAATCCTTTCTATTCAGAAGCAATGAATTTCTCCACCGTCTTTGCAGGAGCATCGATTTTAATGTTATCGTTTCTAGGATTTGATGCTGTTACTACATTGTCAGAGGAAGCAGTCAAACCAAAAACAGATATTCCCCGAGCCATCTTTCTGGTCGCTTTTCTTGGAGGCATTTTCTTTTTGGCAGTTTCCTACTTTATGCAGAGCTTATTTCCTAGTGTAGGGGCATTGGTGCAAATTTCTCCTGACATAGAGGAAGCCTCTCCAAATATTGCTCTTTATATAGGTGGAAGTCTTTTTCAGGCTATTTTTCTTTCTGGGGCACTTACAGCCTGTATTGCATCCGGTCTGGCTGGACAAACGAGCGCCTCGCGTTTACTGTATGCGATGGGACGGGACGGCATTTTATTTAAAAGAGTTTTTGCTTATATCCACCCCAAGCTGGCAACACCGGTCTTAAATATTGTTTTAACGGGGATTTTAGCGTCTTCAGCATTGTTTCTCAGCTTACACACAGCCACATCGTTAATTAACTTTGGAGCTTTTACGGCTTTTGCATTCGTAAACTTGTCTGTTGTTTTTTACTATTTCAAAAGAAATAAAAGTCATACTATGCGCTCTGTGTTTAGTCATGTTGCTGTTCCTTTTATTGGCTTTTCACTTAATGCTTATTTGTGGTACAAACTGGATACCGCTGCTATGACACTCGGATTATTCTGGATGGCAGTCGGATTTATTTACCTTTTAAGTGCGACTAAATTCTTTACAAAAGCTCCACCGGAATTTAATTTTGATGAATCGGCGGCTGGCTGATGGGATTAATGAAGCATAAAGAAATAGGCAGTTAGGATAAAAATACTTCAAGCCCTTCTCATTTGTGTTCAATTGTTGGCACTTTTGCCCAGCAGGCTTTTTGTACTTGACTCTAAATTAAGTAAAAAGTGTCAGTATCAAGGTGCATAAAAGCATTCTTGATACTGACACTTTTTTTAAGAAGTAAATTTCAATCCGGCTACACCCAGCATAATAAATAGAAGCGAGAGAAGTTGAAATTTATTCAATTTCTCTTTAAACCAAATAATGCTGACGAGGGTAATACCGACTGTACCAATACCGGTCCAGACAGCGTAAGCAACCCCTGCAGAAAGATCTGTCATCGCTCTTGATAAACAATAGAAGGAGAAGATAAAGCCAATCACCATGACAGCAATCGGCCACTTTCTCTTTGTGCCATTTACATATTTCATTGCAATCGTTGCAATGACTTCTTCAAAGCCAGCTAGAACTAAAAAGACCCAACTCATTGATATTCACCTCGACTTTGGTCTTTCTGTGTTGATGTGGATAATTTCATACCCGCTACTCCCGAAAGCAGCAAGACAACGAATATTAACTGGATGAGGGAGAACGGTTCTCCTAAATAAATTCCCATAAAATACGTGCCTGCTGTACCAATGCCGACAAAGACAGTGTAGGCAGCGGCCAGCGGGATCGTTTTATATGAACGAATGAGCAGAAGGAAGCTAGTAGCAATCAGCACGGTGATGACTGCCCAATCCGTTAGAGAATCGGCATGCTTCAAACCTGTCGCCCATACGATTTCCAATAGACCTGCAATTAATACAATAAACCAACTCAATGTAAGCACCTCAGTTATGAATGAATGTCATTCATTTTTTTGTTAAAAATTGAAACGCTTGGAAAAGCGTTTCGATACTTAGCGGGAAAGGGAGCGCTGTAGAAAAGAAAAGGTTTCCTCTTTACAGGCGGCTAAATCTCTTTTTTCTTCAGCGATATAAAAGCGCTCGGCAGCATTCTCAATTAAGTTAATAATAAGACGAGCCGTCCAATTGATATCAATGTCAGCAATGATTTCTCCCTTGCTGGCGGCTGACTGTAAAACTTCCTCTAGCCAATCATAGTAGGGAGTATAGATTGTTTCCCATTTTTCCATTGAATGCACAATGGCAAGGCCAGAGTAGCACAAAATAATAACCTCTTTGTAAGACTTCGTTAACTCAAACGTTTCATCGATAAGTGTTCGCATAATCTGCCAAAAGCCATTTATTCGTTTTGTTTCACTCTTAATTTTCTCTAGTGTCAAACTGAGCAAATCCTCTGCGATGGCAGGAATTAAATCTTTTTTTGAAGGAAAGTACAAATAAAACGTTCCCTGAGCAACGCCTGCCCGTTTAACAATGTCAGTAATTGAGGTTTGGTCGAGCCCTTTTTCAGAAATTACCTCGATTGCTGCCTGAAGAATTTTATTGTATTTGCCATCACTTTTTACCCGCATAGTAAATCCTCCAATAATAATGACTGAATATCATTCATTTTACAGTAATTTCTTATTGCTGTCAAGGCGTTGAAAAGTATAATTTTTGCTTGAGATTTCGTATATATGCATTATAATGAGAAACTAGATGTAAACTTACAGTTTTATAAAAGTAAACTTCATTTACTGAAAGTTTACTAAATATAAACAAAATCGAGGATTAAGAGGATGGAAATTGGGAAGAAAATTAAAAATTTAAGGTTGAAAAAGGGATTGACACAAGAAGAACTTGGAGAAAGAACAGATTTGAGCAAGGGGTATATTTCCCAATTGGAACGGGATTTAAGCTCACCTTCCATAGAAACACTCTTTCACTTGCTGGAAGTGTTAGGATGCTCTCCGAAAGACTTTTTTGATGAGGATAAGCGAGAACAGAAGGTTGTCTATGGAGAAGAAGATCAAACAGAGTATCTTGATGAGGAAAGAGGATATGAAATCCAGTGGCTGGTGCCTGAATCGAATGAAAAAGAGATGGAGCCGATTAAGCTGATTCTTCAAAAAGATGGAGAATTTAAGCGATTCGAACCATCACTGGCCGAAACATTTGGTTACGTGATGAGTGGCCGCATCAAAGTGCTGCTAGGCAATCAGGAATATGTGGCCGAGGCAGGAGAAGCGATTTATTTCCATTCATCCGAAGAGCATCAGATTATTAATGATTTTGATGGCCCATCTGAACTCATTATGACAGTGACAAAGTCTTACTTATAACAGAAAAGGGAGGGTATTATGGAAAAAGAAGTCATTATTCGCTTTGATAATGTAACGAAGCGCTATGATAACGATGCAGTTGTGTTGGATCGTGTAAGTTTTGAAATTGAGCGGGGGAAGTTTTATACACTTCTCGGGCCTTCCGGTTGTGGAAAGACAACGATTCTTCGGTTGATTGCCGGCTTTACGGAAGCATCAGAAGGAGACATTTATTTTAATGGCAAAAGGATTAATCAAGTACCTGCGAACAAGCGGCAAGTGAATACGGTTTTTCAAGACTATGCCCTTTTTCCGCACCTAAATGTCTATGAGAATGTTGCTTTCGGGCTGCGTATAAAAAAAGTCAAAAAAGATGAAGTGGATCGCAGAGTAAAAGAAGCCCTTCGTTTTGTCAATTTAAGCGGTTATGAGAATAGAGAAATTACAGAAATGTCCGGTGGGCAGCGGCAACGGGTGGCCATTGCTCGGGCCATTGTAAACGAGCCAGAGGTTATTTTGCTGGACGAGCCGCTGTCTGCATTGGATTTAAAGCTGCGCACAGAAATGCAATATGAGCTGCGTGATTTGCAACAGCGTCTAGGCATCACTTTTATTTTCGTTACGCATGATCAAGAAGAAGCCCTGGCTATGTCCGACGAAATATTTGTTCTCCATGAAGGACAAATCCAGCAAAGCGGTACACCGACAGATATTTATGATGAGCCGATTAATCGCTTTGTAGCCGATTTTATTGGAGAGTCTAATATCGTGCCTGGCAAAATGATCAAAGATTTTGAAGTAGAATTTGCAGGGAAAGTATTTGAATGTGTCGATCAGGGATTGAACCCAAATGAATCGGTGGAAATAGTGATCCGTCCGGAAGACTTGGAGATTACTTCATGGAATGAAGGTAAAATTCAGGTCAAGGTAGATTCTCAGCTGTTCCGTGGTGTTCACTATGAAATGCTTTGTTATGATGAAGCGCAGAATGAGTGGCTTGTTCACTCAACGAAGAAGGCAGTGGTAGGCGACAAAATCGGACTTAGTTTTGAACCGGAAGCTATTCATGTTATGCGCCTCGGCGAAACAGAAGAAGAATTCGACAAGCGATTAGAATCATATCAAGAGGCCGGTCATGAATAACAAGACGCGACTGGTTTATTTGCTGCCATATATACTTTGGATCGGCCTGTTTGTCGTTACGCCTATTTTGCTCGTTATCTACTATTCTTTTTTTGATTTACACGGAAACTTTACCTTTGCCAATTATGAAAAGCTATTTACCTTTGTTTATATAAAGATGATTGCCAGCTCGTTCTGGTATGCATTTTTAATTACGTTGTTTTGTTTGATTATTGCTTATCCAGCGGCTTACTTTATTACGAAAACAAAATATAAGCAACTGCTTCTGTTACTTGTCATTTTGCCGTCGTGGATTAACTTGCTACTGAAGGCTTATGCTTTTCTTGGCATCTTTAGCACGTATGGAGCTGCAAATAATTTTCTTGAGCTAATCGGCATTGGCGCACATCAGATTTTATTTACTGATTTTAGCTTTGTATTTGTCTCAGTCTATATTTTCATTCCATTTATGCTGCTGCCTATTTTTAATGCGCTCGATAAGCTGAATCCTGCTTTGATAGATGCTTCGCGTGATCTTGGAGCTTCTGCATGGACAACGTTTCGGAAGGTCATATTCCCGCTTACGCTCAGTGGTGTAAAGTCAGGGGTGCAGGCTGTATTCATTCCGGCTCTATCCCTATTTATGATTACCCGTCTAATTGCCGGCAACCGAGTGATCACGCTCGGCACAGCGATTGAACAGCATTTTCTTGTCACACAGGACTGGGGAATGGGATCAGCCATTGCTGTATTTTTGATTATAACGATGGTCGTCATTATGGTTGTGACCGGAGCAAGAAAGCGGGGGATTCAGTAAAATGAAAAAGAAGACTGCTTGGCCAAGAGTCTATTTGGCTTTTATCTTTATCGTTTTATACGCCCCTATTTTCTATTTAATGTTTTATTCCTTTAATAGCGGCGGTACAATGAATAATTTCGAAGGATTTACACTGGATTGGTATAAGGAGCTCTTTGGTGATAAAAGACTGCTTATTATTGTGTTAAATACGATAATTATTGCTCTTTTGTCTGCAGCTATTTCCACAATAGTCGGGGTGATTGGGGCTCTCGCGATTGTATATATGAGACAGAGGACGGTAAAACAAGCACTTTTATCCCTGAATAACGTCCTCATTGTTAGTCCTGATGTTATTATCGGTGCATCATTTTTGATTCTATTTACAATGGTAGGAATTAAGTTAGGTTTTGCATCTGTGCTGTTATCGCATATTGCCTTTTCCATTCCGATCGTAGTCATTATGGTGCTTCCTAAACTGGAGGAGATGAGCAGCTCTTTAATTGATGCTGCGCGTGATTTAGGAGCGGGGCATTGGGATGTATTGTCAAAGGTTATTCTGCCATATATTTCACCAGGCATTTTTGCTGGTTTTTTCATGGCACTCACATACTCTCTTGATGACTTTGCTGTCACCTTTTTCGTTACCGGGAATGGCTTCAGCACATTATCCGTTGAAATTTATTCATTAGCTCGTCGAGGTATTTCTTTAAATATTAATGCGTTGTCCACGCTATTATTCTTGTTTACGATCATACTTGTGGCCGGTTATTACTTTATTATGCAGCGAAACAGCCGAACGGCTGGGGCGGGGGTGCGAAAATGAATAAGTTAATACGCGCATTTATAGCTATATTTGCTATCGCTTTTTTATTGATGTATGCTGTTTCGGCACTGAATGGATCAGACAAGAAGGTAGCGGGCAATACATTAACGATCTACAATTGGGGGATTACATCGACCCCAAACTGATTACTCAGTTTGAAAAAGAAACCGGTGTTAAAGTAATCTATGAAACGTTTGATTCCAACGAAGCGATGATGACCAAAATTGAGCAGGGCGGCACTGCTTACGATATCGCGGTACCTTCTGAGTATGCAATTGACAAAATGAAAAAGGCAGACCAGCTGCTTCCGCTCGATCATTCGAAACTGCCAAACTTAAAGTATATTGATCAACGATTTATGGATCTTCCGTTTGATCACGGCAACAAATATTCGATCCCTTATTTTTGGGGAACAGTCGGCATCATTTACAATAAAGATTTGTTGAAAGGAAAAGAGATCAAAGCGTGGAATGATCTGTGGAGCCCGGAGCTGCGCAACAATATTTTGCTTGTTGATGGAGCCCGTGAGGTAATGGGCATGGGGCTCAATTCCCTTCATTATTCATTGAACGATAAGAACAAGCATCATCTAATTGAAGCGAAGAAAAAGCTTGATCAATTGACGCCTAATATTAAAGCGATCATCGGTGATGAAATCCGTCTGCTGATGGAAAATGATGAAGCGGCCGTTGGGGTTGTCTGGTCGGGAACTGCTTCGGAAATTATGTGGGAAAAGGATAATCTGGAATATGTGGTACCAGAGGAAGGGTCCAATCTTTGGTTTGATAACATGGTCATCCCAAAAACAGCCAAAAACCTGAAAGCAGCCCACCAATTTATCAACTTTATGCTTGATCCGAAAGTCGCTGCGCAAAACGCAGAATATGTAGGCTATTCTACGCCGAATCAAAAGGCTCTTCAGCACATGCCGAAGGATGTTGTTAACGACAAACGTTTCTATCCAAGCCCGGAACAAACGGAGCATCTAGAAGTGTACGAAAACTTGGGAGCCGATATGCTGGCTTACTACAACGAGCTGTATCTTGAATTTAAAATGCATAAAAAATAATAAAAAGCGTCCGAATGCTGTTTCGGACGCTTTTTTGTTGTCCAGCTGCAGGCGCTATCAGCTCGAGGACACAAGCCCGTCCGTCTAGAAGGTCAAGAGCAACCTTCTAGCTGGCCCGTCTTGTGCTTGTCGCTGACAAGCAAGCGCCTTCCGCTTTTCATTGTCCAGCTCCGCCTCCTTGGGACTCGAGGTCATATGCCAGCCTGACTGTGTGGCTGAAGAACGCCACTTCGTCATCCTGCCATATGCTTGTCGCCCCAGGACAGTCGTCTCCGCTTTTCATTGTCTCGGTCTTAAGGATGAGGGAAAGTTCCATCCGAAGCTCGTTATAGGAAAAGGGAAAGCGAGGTAAGATGAAATCAAGATATCGAAGGGAGGAAAAAATAATGAAAAAGGTGATGCTGTTTTGTATAGGAGGGCTTGCAGCTATGGTGGCCATTGCGAGTGCCGGTCCGGTTCTTGGCCTCGTAGCATGTGCAGCCATTATGTATGTGGCATGGAAACAGTACAGACAAGCACATTCCAAAGGGGTCAAAATTTTTTGGGGAGCAGCGGGAATTATCGCGTTCCTGGCAGCGGTCGGCAATGTGCCAGCTTTGCTTGGCGTCGCAGCTTTAGGTGTCCTGTATGTTGTGTATAAAAAATGGCAGGAAGAGGATGAAGACTTTGTTGCAGCAGCAAAAGAAGAAGATCCATTCGTCAATTTTGAAAAACAATGGAGCCAACTAAAAAATAAATAAGGAGAGATTAAGATGACAGGAATCTTTGCGAAAATTAAACGGACTGTAGAGGCAGAATTGTTCGACATCGTAGAAAAGAAAGAGCAGAAAAATCCAATTGCTATGTTAAATCAGTATTTGCGTGAAGCACAGAAAGAGACCGAAAAAGCAATGAAATTGTTAGAACGGCAACAATTATTGAAAAAAGAATTTGAACGTGAATGGCAGGATGCTGTTCGTATGCAGGATAAGCGCTTGAAACAGGCTACACTCGCTGCTGAAGCGGGGGAAAAGCAGTTGGAAGAGTTCGCTGTAAGAGAAGCAGAGATATACAAAGAGAGAGCGGCTCGTTTGCAGCACTCTGTTTCTATCGCAGACGAACAAATCATAAAGCTTGAACGTCAGACAGAAGAAATGAAGCATAAATTGAAAGATATGAATGTGCGCCGCCTTGAATTAATGGGCCGGGAAAATGCAGCAAGAGCTCATTACAGCATGAGTAAAGTGTTGGATGAAGGATCAGGGAATAATCATCCGTTTGGCCGGTTTGAAGAGCTGGAGCAATATATTGATGAGTTGGAAGGCAAGGCGAGCAAGAAGTATGAAACGACATTAATGGACGCCCGTCTTGCAGAGCTGGAAAGACAATTTTATCAGCAAGAAAAGAACACACATCAAGCATAAAACATGCTATGATTAACAATTGAAGAGAGTGAAACAAACCCGTGATTGCGGGTTTGTTTCGCATTGCAGCGTTGCTAGTTCGAGGAAGGAGGAAAAAGAATGTCACCATTTAAAAGAACAGATATGCTTACTATGTTTTTACTTGCTGCTTTGATCATCATTTTAATTGAGGCGACATTTTTCCATAATGATTTTGTGTTTTCCCTCTTCTTCGGAGCAGCAATGATTTACTTTGGGAGAAAATGGAACAAAAGCTGGTTTGGTAAGCTATTGTTTTGGTTTGGCGTATTTTTATCAATCATGATGATTCTCAGCATGAGCAGTTTACGGATGCTTGTTCTTGCTGGTTTGATTTATATGCTGTACCGCTTCTTCCAATCGAAAAAAGAACCGGTACGCTTTTCTCTATCACCCGATACTGTGAGAGAGATGCCGATGGAGCCCGGTGAATCGATTAAGCACTCTTTTCTAAAAAATAAGTTGTTTTCTGTTCAATCTACACCGGAGCATTCATATGAATGGAAGGACATCCATATTCAAGGGGTGCTCGGCGATATTACTGTTGATGTAAGCAATACAGTGCTACCAAAGGGAACGGCGGTTATTTCCATCAGGCAAATGATCGGAAAGGTGAAAGTAGATATACCTTATGAAGTCCCCGTTCGTGTGCGCTTCGCAACCGTTATAGGAAATGCTCATTTGTTCCAGCGTTTTCCCGTTCCTCTTTGGAATGACACGCTATATTTTGAAGATGAACATCACAGCGAGCAGGAAGGGGCAGAAACAACAATTATTCTTCTCATTTCCACGGTTATTGGCGATGTGGAGGTGAATCGGGTGTGAATATTTTTGCTAAGCAGATTCGTCAAGTTTTTTAGCTGTTCTTTTTGTGGCAGGAGTGATCATTGCCGCTTTTGAAACGAGCTTTCCGCATCCGACATGGCGGGCTTACTTTGAACAGAAGCTATTTGAGCTTCCTCTTGCTGTATTTATAGCGGCGGCCATAGTAGGGACAGCTTTCCTATTTGGTGCATTATACGGATGGGGACAATGGACATCTTTAAAAACACTTGATCGAAGAATTGACTCCCTCATTTCTGGTAAAGACAAAGAGGAGAAAGACAGCATGCTGCCAGCCGACTTTTCGAACATTGAGCAAAAGTTTCAACAGCTTGAGCGTGTCATCATTGAACAGAAACAAGCAGCCCGACGTCTCGCTAGAGAAAAAGCAGAGAGCCAGGAAACGCTCATCCAGGAAATGGTTTCGCAGGAGCGGCAGCGGCTTGCAAGAGAACTGCACGATTCGGTTTCCCAGCAATTGTTTGCGGCTTCCATGATGATGTCGGCCATTAATGAAAATCGTGAATCTGCACCGTCCATAGAAACGAAGCAGTTAGCTATGGTAGAGGAAATGATTCAGCAGTCGCAATTAGAAATGCGAGCGCTTCTTTTGCATTTACGGCCTGTACCATTAAACGGCAAGTCTTTAAAAGAGGGGATTGACGATCTCCTCGTTGAATTAACGCAAAAGGTTCCGTTAGCTATTCATTGGACGACAGAAGAAATCTGCATGGACCGGGCAATGGAGGACCATCTATTTCGGATTGTGCAGGAATCGATTTCTAATACGCTGCGCCATGCCAAGGCTAATCGGTTGGACGTACTGAACGTGTGGCGTGATGGTTTCATTATTTTGCGGATTAGTGATGACGGAGTTGGTTTTGATCAGGAACAGACAAAAATGGGGTCCTATGGATTGCAGAATATGCATGAACGCGCAATTGAGATTGGCGGAACATTAAAAATTATTTCATTGCCTTCCCAGGGGACGAAGCTGGAGGTTAAAGTTCCGTTTGTAAAACAGCACTCAGATCAAACACAAATGGAAAAATCAGAAGAAAAGGTGGAAACGAACGAATGATAAGAGTTCTTCTCGTTGATGATCATGAAATGGTGCGCATTGGCGTGTCTGCCTATTTAATGGCCCAGCCGGATATTCAAGTAGAAGCTGAAGCGGAAGACGGTGAAAAAGCGGTGACGGCTGCTCTTGAACTAAAGCCTGATATTATTTTAATGGATCTGGTCATGCCGAAGATGGATGGAATTGAAGCGACCAAACGTATTACAGAAAAGTGGCCTGAGGCCAAAATCATCATCGTAACCAGCTTTCTTGACGATGAGAAGGTCTATCCTGCTCTTGAAGCAGGGGCTGTCAGTTACATATTAAAAACATCAAAAGCCAGCGTAATTGCTGATGCAATCCGCAAAACATATAGCGGGGAGCCAGTGCTTGAACCGGAAGTAACAGGGAAAATGATGAAGCGCATGCGCCAGGGTCAAAAGATGCCGCTTCATGAAGAGCTGACCGAGCGAGAGCTGGAAGTTTTGCTGCTTATTGCTCAAGGGAAATCCAACCAGGAGATTGCTGACGAGCTGTATATTTCTTTAAAAACAGTGAAAACGCACGTCAGCAATATCCTGTCCAAGCTGGAAGTAAACGATCGGACACAAGCGGTTATCTATGCCTTCCAAAATCGGCTTGTTCACTAACATCTACGGAATCAAGTCACCAATCGAGCGGAACAGAAAGCGGATGAACATCCATAACATCCGAAGTGGCCATAAGATGATATCAAGCAAAAAGTATTCAAATAAAGCTTCGAATAACTCAGACGCTCCTTCACGAGAGCGTCTTTTTTTCTTTTTATTTGACGACTTGGACATCTTCTTCATCCTTTACTCAGTTTTTTTGTATATACGGATGAAAGCCCAAAAAGTTTCCAGCTGCCGTTAAATTTTCACGGATGATAGAAGTAGATGCCAGACAATCCAGTCTGGAATACTTCTTTTGTGAAAAGTATACGGATTTTTTCGATAATTTTCCGGGCATTTTTGTACAAAAAGACCATAGTTTATAAATGTAAAAGAAGATAAAGTAAAAGCATGAAAATGTTTACTAATTAAACAAGACGAATGTGAAGGGGTGGTGATCACTTTTCATGCGCTATCAATCGCAAAGAATCTCACAAATTCCCCCGTATATGTTTGCCGAATTCAATAAGAAGAAACAGATGATGCAAGAGGCTGGAGTGGATGTAATTGATTTAGGAATAGGGGACCCGGATTTACCAACGCCGCAGCATATAACAGATAAGCTGATAGAGGAAATGGCTTATCCGGAGAATTTTAAGTATCCGAGTTTCATTGGCTGCCTGGACTTTCGAAAGGCAGTAGCTGAGTTTTATAAGCGGGAATTCAACGTTGATTTAGATCCGGAAACAGAAGTGCTCGCTCTGATCGGTTCCAAGGAAGGGCTGGCCCATTTAGTGCCCACAATGATTGATCCCGGAGAGATTGTTCTGGCGCCGGATCCGGGTTATCCTCCTTACCGTATGGCGGTTTCCCTTGCAGGCGGAAAGTTACATACGATGCCGCTGCTGCAGGAGAATAACTTTGAACCTGATTTTCAGAAGATTCCTGAAAATGCCGCTGCAGAAGCAAAGCTGATGTTTTTAAATTATCCGGGCAATCCAACGGCAGCTACTGTGGACGTTAATTTTTTTCGCAAAGCTGTGTCATTTGCCAAGCAGCATGAAATCGTTATCGCTCATGATGCTGCTTACAATATGGTTACTTTTGAAGGCTACAAGGCACCGAGTATTTTGCAGGCAGAGGGGGCGAAAGAAGCTGTTGTTGAGTTTGGCTCCTTATCCAAGACATACAGCATGACCGGCTGGAGAATTGGCTATGTTGTCGGCAATAAAGAGGTCATTAAGGCCCTATCGATTTACAAAAGCAATACCGACACCGGTCAGTTTATTCCTATCCAAAAGGCAGCCGCCCATGCTTTGGCGGGCAGCCAGGATTGCATCAAGGCAAGCAACGACGTGTATGCGGAACGAATGAAGGCAATGACGGCTGCTTTAACATCTATTGGCGTGAATACAAAACCGACGCGTGGCACATTTTTTATTTGGGCACCGGTACCGGATGGATACACGTCAGCTGAATTCGCAAACCGTGTGCTAGAAAAAACAGGCGTCATTATCACGCCGGGTCATGCATTCGGGGAAAGCGGTGAAGGGTATTTTCGTCTTTCGCTGTCTGTTCCGACTGACCGGCTCACCGAAGCCATTAACCGCATGAAAAAAGAGCTCACTATTATTACAAATTAAGAGGAGAGATCATGACATGAATAATCAAACGGTAAAAGATGCAGTTCAAAAAGATACAGCGGTAAAAAAATACTTAAATTTTATTAACGGTGAATGGGTAGAGTCTGAATCAGGCAGATTTACGCAAAATACAAATCCGGTCAATGGAGAAGTATTGGGAGAGGTAGTTGCCTCGACAAAAGCGGATGTGGATAAAGCTGTCCAGGCGGCAAAAGCAGCGCAAAAAAAGTGGCGTAACGTACCAGCTCCAGAACGTGCGGAGGTTTTATATAAAGTTGCTTATTTGTTAAAAGAGCGCAAAGAAGAGTTAGCGCAGATTCTGACAACAGAAATGGGAAAAGTGATTGCGGAAGCGCGAGGAGAGGTACAAGAAGCGATCGACATGGCGTTTTACATGGCCGGAGAAGGCCGGCGCATGTTTGGCGACACAGTGCCTTCAGAGCTGCACAACAAATTTGCGATGAGCGTCCGTGTTCCTGTTGGCATTGCCGGGTTGATTACTCCCTGGAACTTCCCGATTGCGATCGCTTCCTGGAAGTCATTGCCGGCGCTTGTAACTGGAAATGCGGTTGTTTGGAAGCCGGCCTCTGAAACCCCATTTCTAGCCGGAGAGTTTGCAAAAATCTATGAAAAAGCTGGCTTGCCGAAAGGTTTGTTGAACCTTGTCTATGGTTCTGGAGGCGAGGTAGGAAATGCGATCGTTGAGCATCCGGATATCGATATCGTGTCATTTACAGGCTCCAATGAAGTCGGCAAGGAGATTAATGGACGTGCTGGTGAGCTTCTGAAACGTACATCGCTTGAGATGGGCGGAAAAAATGCAGTAACTGTGCTTGAAGACGCGGATATTGACCTTGCAGTAGATGGAATCGTATGGAGTGCATTTGGCACGAGCGGACAAAGATGTACAGCTTGCAGCCGAATTATCGTCCATGAGTCTGTGAAGGAAGAGCTGGAGCAGAAGTTGCTGAAGCGCATGGAAACATTGAAGATCGGCGACGGATTGGATGAGTCGATCGATGTAGGTCCTGTCATTAACCGTTCATCGCTTGAGAGAATACATGAATATGTCAAAATCGGTAAAGACGAGGGGGCAAAACTGTTAAAAGGCGGAGAAATTCTAACTGAAAATGGTTTAGATAAAGGGAATTTCTATGCACCGACTTTGTTCACTGACGTCAAATCCGATATGAGAATTGCCCAGGAAGAAATTTTCGGACCGGTCGTTTCTATTATTCCGGTGAAAAGCCTGGAAGAAGCCATTGAAGTAAATAACAGCGTTGAATTTGGATTATCCAGCTCTATTTTTACGGCTGATATCAACCGGGCATTCCAGGCGATGAGAGACTTGGATACGGGGATTGTTTATATTAATGCAGGAACAACAGGCGCGGAAATTCATCTGCCATTCGGAGGAACGAAAGGAACAGGAAACGGGCATCGTGACTCCGGCGTTGCTTCACTGGACGTATACACTGAATGGAAGTCTGTTTATGTAGACTACAGCGGAAAAATTCAGCGAGCGCAAATTGATAACTATTAATTCCTTCTATTAACCATAAAAACAAGCAGGAATGCCTCGCAAAAAGCGTGATTGCATTTCTGCTTGTTTTTTTCAGGGAAGCGCTTACGCCGGACGAAACGACTTCTCTTTCGTTTCTTCATAGCAGCGTATGGCCATGTAAAGCAGCATGCAGTCCTGAAAGCTTCCCGTGTCTATGCCGGTCGCTTCGCTTATCCGTTCCAATCGGTAAATAATTGTATTGCGGTGAATAAACATGTTGCGCGCTGCCTCGCTTAAATTTAAATTGTACTCACAATATTTAAGAAAAGTCGTAGACAGTACTTCATAATTATCGAGATCAGCAAGAGGCTGAACGATATTTAAAAGCTTTCTTTGAAGTTCAGGAGTGATTTCTTTCGGCAGCAGTTGGAAAGTTGTCTGTTTTTCATTATAAATAAAAATGCCTAAGCCGGTATCTCCTTTTCTTCCAAAAATCATCGTCTTTTCAGCATTGCGGAACGACTCAGCAATGCCCCTGATTCCTTTTTGTACATCGCCAATCGCGATGGAGGCGGCTAAGTAATACTTCGTTTGCAAGAAATTATTTAGCTTTTGGAGCCTTTGCTCCAGAGAGGAAACGAGAGCTGTGTAAGCTTGCTCTGTTGTGATAGGTTTGACAATAATTAATCGCTCAATATTAATGAAGGAAAGAATGTCTTCTTCGGAATCATGAAAAATTAAATAAAGATAGTCCAATAGATCTCTTTGAAAATACGGAAGTGAATAAGGGTCATAAACCTCATTTGAGTTGGTTTGCACAGGCAAAGAGCGATGAATGTCTATTAAAATGCACGTTCGATAGATTTCCTGGTTGTAGCCGAGTGTTTTAGCATACTGGATCATCCGCTCATCTCGTTCGTCTGTGTCATAATGAATAATTTGCTGGATAAACACTTCAACCATTTTCGATTCCAGCTCTTTCATTTCTTTGCGAAAGGCATCCTGGCACATCATTTCGACTTGATTCTTTACAAGCTGAGCATATTTCTCAACTTCTTCAGGTTTTCCGACGATTCCAAGCACGCCGATGGCTTTATTATTAATCATGATTGGTACAGAAACACCTGGAAGGATTTGTCCGATTCCTTCATTGCGACAATTAATTAAGCCCTTTTTTCTAATAACGTCAAGTGAAGGACGGTGGAAGAGTCCCAGCCTTTCCTTATCAGTTGATCCGATAATATATCCTTCGTTATCTGTAATGCTGATTGGATAACCTAAAACAGCGCTTGTTTTTTCTGCGATGTCCTGAGCAATATGCTCTAAAATTTTCACTGACAGCACCCCTTGTTTTCCGAAATAGCCAGCTTAAAAGATAGAATATTGACCAGAGTATACCATATTTCCGAGTTAAATAGACGAACTATTTAGAAATTTGTCAAGTGCGTATTCTAAGAGAAAGTAGGGAGGTAAATGACAAAATTATCCGGAGGGCAAACGATTGTAAAAGTAATGGAAAAGGAGGGGGTTAAAAAAGCTTTTTGTGTGCCTGGAGAGAGTTACCTTGGAGTCATTGATGCGCTGTATGAGCACCCGTCTATCCAACTGATTTCTACCCGTCATGAGGGCGGGGCATCTTTTATGGCAGAAGCTTATGCAAAAGTATCGGGAGGCACAGGGGTTTGCATGGCTACACGGGGGCCGGGCGCAGCGAATCTTTCCATCGGTTTGCATACGGCTATGCAGGACTCTACGCCGCTCGTCGCTTTAATTGGACAGGTGGAACGGCCATTCAAAGGAAAGGAAGCATTCCAGGAAGTAGAATTCACAGCATTTTTCAGTCATTTGTGTAAATGGACAGTAGAAATTGAATCCATTGAAAGGATTCCGGAGTTACTTCACCGGGCGTTCTATATAGCGAAGTCCGGCCGTCCAGGACCAGTAGTTGTTTCTTTGCCTCACGATATGCTTGAAGATACCGCAGAATATATAGAGCAGCACGTGCAGGATGAATATGTGCCTAAGCCTGCTGATGAAGCTGTTCACGTTGTTCTGGAAAAGATTCGGGAAGCTGCACGGCCTATTATCATTGCAGGCGGAGGAGTGACCCGGACAAAATCAGCTGACCTGCTCGTCCGCTTTGCAGAAACAATGAATGTTCCTGTGGCCACAGCCTTCCGTCGGTTTGATGCATTCCCAAATAGCCATTCACATTATGCCGGCTGGCTTGGCTTTGGTTCGGACAAAGAATTGCTCGATTACATTAAAAATGCTGATTTGGTAATAGCATTAGGCACTCGTTTTTCTCAAGTGACTACGCAGGACTATACGCTGCTCGGCGAACAGACGAAGCTGATTCAAGTGGATATTTCTCCTGATAGCATTGGCAAAGTATATCCGCCTGTTCTTGGTATTACAGCAGACGTCAAACAGTTTTTGCAAAAAGCTTTGGAAGTATCAGTCCCTACGAAGGATGAAGCGAAGGAGCGGGTAGTCGAAAGGTTACATGCAGCGTATCTCACTTTTTCATCGGCACCAAAAGATTATTCAGAACAATACGTTGATATGGATGGCATGCTTTATGATATGATGCGTATATTTCCGAAAGATACCATTCTAACAAGCGATGCCGGCAACTTTTTTGGCTGGCTGTCACGCTATTACCGCTTTGACCGTCAGAACACTTATATTGGGCCAACGTCAGGTGCGATGGGATATGGGCTGCCAGCGGCCATTGGCGCAAAGATAGCGCAGCCGGGCAAAATGGTTGTTTCTTTTTCCGGGGATGGAGGCTTCATGATGACGATGCAGGAGCTTGAAACGGCTGTTCGCATCCAGGTTCCAGTCATCGCTATTGTCATTAATAATAATATGTATGGAACGATCCGGGCCCATCAGGAAAAGCACTTTCCGGGAAGAGTCGTAGCAACAGAGTTATCCAATGCTAATTTTGCCGAGCTAGCCAAACTATTTGGCTGTCACGGGGAACAAGTGACAAAAAATGAAGATTTTCTGCCGGCTTTGGAAAGAGCAAAAGCGAGCGGGCGCCCGGCTGTGATAGAGGTACTGACAAACCCGGCACTTTTGTCTGCCAGCCAGTCAAAAACCATTCATTCAAACGTACAAAGGGCTACTTAACTCAATCAAGAATACAAGATGCAGAAACGGTACTGGAGAGCAGTGCCGTTTTTTACATTCTTTAAAAATAAACAATATAATAGATTAACAGGAAGTGGAAGTGATAGAGTAGTACATATACCGTAGAAGAAGGGGGATTTAATGTGTATGTTGTTCACTCGACATTTTCTGTGGGGGATCACCAGGCAGAAGAAGTAATCTCTATCTATAAGAATCGTTCGCGTTTGGTAGACAAGACAGAAGGCTTTCAGCATTTCTTATTGCTGCAAAATGATAAAAAACCAGGCGAACTGACGGTCCAACTGGCTTTTCAAACAAAAGGCGCCTATTTATCGTGGGTGCGCAGTGAAGAATTTAAAAAAATTCACGAATTGGAAAAAAACTATCCGGACAAAGAGCTGTCCGCCGTTATTCCAACTGTCCGCCAGTTTAAAGTGGTGGCTACATGAAAAAGGGCTGGAAGGCGACATTAGCGGAAAAGGCAACGGCCGAAATTTATAAGCGTGAGCCCGCTCTTCTTTCCCGGTTTGGAGAAGAAGGAAAGGCAAAGTGTCTCGAAGATAACAATCATCATATCAAACAGCTGGAGAGCGCTTTGCTTTTAGATAACGAGCAATTTTTTATCGACTATGCTCTTTGGTTGAATGGCATCTTAACGAAGCATGGGATGAGCACCCGGCATTTAATTGATAACTTTACGATTATCCAGCAACTGTTGATCGAAAATGGAGAACAGGAAAATGAAAAAGGTCTTTTCTATCTAAGTGAGGCTATATTCGCTCTGCAGCAATGATATAGCTTATTCGCTGCTAGAGAGGCAAGTGAGGTGAGGGAGATGAGCGAGGAAGCACGTGAGTTTGCCGAATATTTACTGGAAGGTGATGCGCTGGCATCCATAGATTTTATTAAACATCGAAAGCAGTTGACCACGTTGGAACTATTTAATCAGCTTGTTACACCTGCAATGAGGCATGTAGGAGAGCTGTGGGAAAATAATAAGATTACGGTGGCTGATGAGCATTTGGCTACCGGTACCTGTGACTTTGTCTTATCGCGATTGTTCCCATGGCAGAAGGAACAACCTTCAGTCAACAAAAAAGCCATGTTTTTATGTCCGCAGGGGGAACGCCATTACCTCGGATTAAAAATGGTGAGCAGCCTATTTGTGGAGTCAGGCTGGAGCGTTCGTTTTTTCGGTTCTGACCTGCCTTTAGAATCGGCACTGACAACCGCTCATAAATGGCAGCCAGATGTAATTGGCTTATCAGTAGCGATCGTATACCATCTTCCGCATTTACAAGATTATATCGAGCGGTTTTCTGATTTACCTTCCCGGCCCGCTATTATTCTTGGAGGAAGATTGGCCGGCATGTATGATCTAAAGCCGTATTGCTCAGAAAGCACAATAATTTTTGAGGATTTGCAGGCCGCTCATTTATGGTTGAAGAATAACAGGATAGAGGGGGAGTCGAATGTCTCCTTATAATCAGCCATTTCCTCTCCCCTATTTTCAAATTAATAAAGAGGGAGTCATTTTAGCTTATTCAGATGCAGCCGCTAATCTTTTTCATATTAATGAGGGAAATATTTTAGCCCTGGTAGATAAGGCGAGTGAAGAAAAGGTTAAAACATTTATTTTTAAGCGAGAAAATCCACAAAAAATCGAAGCAAATTTTAAGACAAAGATAAATTCAATCCAGCTATTTGATATTCATTTATCGTGGGATGAACAATCAAACGGGCATATGGTTCTGCTCGTGAAAGACCAGCTGAATAAGCATTTGGAAGACCGTCTTTTATCTTTGCAAAAACGTTTGTCTTCTACAAACTTCGAGCTATTTGAAAAAAAGAGGAATTAGAAAGAACTCTAATTCGTTTAAGAGAGCTGTCTGGTCCATTTATTGCGTTGTCTTCCGGTTTAGCATTTATTCCTCTTTTCGGTGACATAACGAAGGAAAAGCTGGAAGCCATTACTGGAAAGGCATTGCAGTCCGCTTATGAGGGAGATTATAGCCATATTGTAGTGGATTTTACTGCGGTTGGACAAATAGAAAAGGAGGGCGTGGATAAGCTGCTTGAACTTTTCACTATGCTAAGATATATGAGTGGTGCCGAGATTGAAGTAGTCGGAATGAAGCCGCATCATTCTCAGATAATGAACTCCCTCCAAAATAATTGGTCTTTTTCATTTTCTTCCTCACTAGCAGAGGTATTGCAAAGAAAAAATAAATAAGCATCAATCGCTCAATAACCCGTGTGGTGATCTTCGAGTATGGATGAATGGAAGAGAGAGGAGAAGTGGCCCTTGCATCCAATAGGAGCACTTCTGTATGAAGTTTTACTAACCCAGCAGTCAGGCCAGCTCAAACAAGATAGATTGAAATTTGAAGTATGAGAACAGTCTTCTTTCGTCCACTAATAAAAAACAGCGACGGGCAAAAGCCCGTCGCTGTTTTAAAATTCCACTTGAACTTGCTGTAGTTCTTCTTCTGTTTTCTCTGTAAATGTGTAACCGAGCTCTTTTAGCTGGCTGCAGATATTTGTAGCACATTGATCGTCAACAATAAGAAATGTCTGATCAAATTGCATTTTATCCTTAATAGAAGCGAGCAAATCAAATAAAGCACTCGTTCTTTCTTCCTTAAGGGATTGAGTTAATGCGGAAGTTTCTGTTGTAACGGGTACAATCCAAAGCTCACATTTATTAGGCACTTTCAAAAGCTGTTCGAACACTTCTGCTTTTTCAAGGGGTGTCCGTAATGTTTCATCATGAATTTCATATACACGTTTCGATGACAAGACTTTTTCTCTAAATGGAAAAATTCCTTGCTCATCGAATACTTTTATCTCTAATTTAGAAGCCTGAGGCATTTGGTTTTCCTGCGCATTTTGTTTTAAATGGCTGGTCATGTTTCTCTCTCCTTTTCCTTCTTCCCCTGATATGTATAAAAGGGATGTGCTATTCTATTCCCTTTTTGAGAAGAAGAAAACCTATTAGACACTTGCTAATTTTTGGAGAGTATCAGCCACTTCACTTAGGGTGCGAACTGTATAAGTTGGCTTGGCTCCTTCTACTTTTCTATCATCACCGTGATCAATAAGGATAGAATCCATGCCAATACGAGTAGCACCAAGAATATCCGTCCCTAAGTTGTCGCCAATCATGATAGCCTCTTCACGTGATACATCCATCAGTTTTAATGCATGAGTAAAGATAGATGGGTCTGGTTTTCCAAATCCAAAGTTTCCTGAAATGACGATATGTTCAAAATAAGGCACAAGCTCTGGCGTCATCGTTAACTTTTCCAGTTGAAGGGATGGAGCGCCATTCGTTAAAAGCAAAAGTCGGAAGTCATTTTCTCTCAGCTTATCAAGCACTGTAATGGTGTCATCATATAAGAAGGGAGAGTAGCGGCGTACTTCTCGAAATCGCTCTCTTGCCCATTCTTCCGCCCCTTGAATGCCGACGGACTCTAAGCCGTTTTTCCATGTGTTTAATTGATAGTCACTAATATCTTTGCCCATCTGGCGCAGCTGCCAGTGATGGACGTCCCCAAAATCTCCCCAAAGCCCCTCAAATGGATTAATGCCAAGATGAAGCGTAACCGGGTAAAAAGAATATTTCTGGTATTGCTTTCGTGCTGCTTCTCTGATAGAGGATTCAATGGCATCCTTTTGAATTCCATATTTCTGTTCTAAGTCGCCGCATGTCACATCGAAGGCGGTTTGAATACTTTTGCGATCATTTAAAAGTGTGTCATCTAAATCAAAAAAGACTGCTTTTTCATTCTATAAAGGCTCCCTTTTAAACATAATGTTGAACCTAATTCTACACAAATGTCAGAATTCCTGCAAAATAAAATGAAAGCCACCTTGTTAAAAGTGGCTTTGGCGTGCGCAGCTGAAATTTTTATCATGCACATGAATGTGATCGAAAATATTTGTCTTTCGAGGCGCAAAGCTTGATGAAGAATGGAGAACCAGGAGGACCATAAGTGCTACAGACAGGTGAGTAATGAAGAATGCGAGCGTTTGCCAACAGACTGAGAAGCCGCTTAATTAAAAGTGGCTTCATTCTTCTTTCCTCTAAAAATAGAAAACAAAGAAGGAAGTCGATATTTGGGCGGCTCTCTTTTTATAGGAGGAGGCTGCAGGCCATTTAGCAACAGGCGATCACGAATAGCTATCTCCTGGTGTTCCAATTTCTCCTTCATCCATCTTTGATATTGGGCAAGTTCTTTAACAAGTTCTTTGTTTACTTCGATCAGTGTCTCTTGCTGTTGCTCAAGCCGGGCAATCCGCTCATGTAATTCATCATTTTCAGCCGGGGTATGGACTATTTTTTCGCTTCTTCTTTTTTTTCCGGCTCCACCTTCATTGCCAGCTCAATCGCTGTTTCAAGGGCCATATTTTGTTCCTGTATAAGTTTCAGCAGACGCTGGACAGTAATAATATCCTTTTGATAAAAGACACGGGAATTATTTAACCCTCTATCAAAACGATAACCGGCATCTTCTAACGCTAGCGCATACTTTCGGAGTGTGCTTGCACCGACTCCAAGGCTCTTGGCTACTTCCGAGCTGAAATAAGCCTGCTCCATGTTCATCCCTCCGTTAATTAGTTATGTGGTACTTCCTCAAGCGGCTGATTCCGGGACAATAGACTGTTATTACTACTTTCCATAGGAATAAATAAATTCCTTTCACTACTTTTGTTGATTGATCAGTAGTTTTGTCGAGAAGAGCTTAAAAGATTTGCTGAAACCCTCAGTTGAAAAAGCAGAGAAAAGGGTATATAAAGGATATTATTTGATCAATGGGTGGATTGCTTATGAAGCTGAAAAGGTGGACCTATTCCCGTCGGTATAACATTAAGGCTGTTTTTGATAAGTTTCCTAATTCGAATGTTATTTTCCGAACGATTAACCAATTTTATTTTATTTATATTGTCAACTGGTCAGAAAAGGATCCGGTGGTAACAAGAGAGGATCTGGAACAGATGGAGAAATTGCTGAATGAAGAAATGGGAACAGCGCTCTTTTATCGTTACCGCAAGTCACAAATAGACGATGGGAAAGAGGAGCCAAATGGGGGGAAAGCTGAATGAAGAAAGCAATGGTTATTGCCAATCCTTCTTCAGGAAAAGAAGAGGCAGAGATTTATTTAAAAAAGATCCGTCGACAATTGGAGAGCAAGGAATATAGAGTGGATATCCGTTTGACGAGCAAAGAAGGTGATGCGGTAACATGGGCATCAGAGGCTTGTGCGAACAAGTATGAGGCAGTCGTTTCAATCGGAGGAGATGGGACGCTGAGTGAAACAATAAATGGTCTGGCGGAAAAAGAGTACAGACCGGCACTCGGTATCGTCCCGCTTGGTACGATAAATGATTTTGCCAGGGCACTAGGTATTCCACTTGATCCCGAAGAGGCAATCGCTATCATTGGAGGAAGTAAACTTCAGAAAACGGATATCGGAAAAATCAATAATCGCTACTTTTTAAATATCGTAGCTCTTGGCGAGATCGCTGAATCAACGGCAGATGTATCAGCCGGACAAAAAACAGTGCTTGGATCATTTGCTTATTTTTTGGAAGGCGCAAAAACACTCGTTCATAAAACATCATTTGATGCGGCCGTTATCGCTGATGAACAACAGTGGGAGGGAGAGGCGCTGCTATTCCTTGCTGCTTTAACGAATTCTGTTGGCGGCTTTGAAAATATAGCGCCGGAAGCAAAAACGGATGATGGCAAATTGCACTGTTTTATTATTAAAGATACAGCTCTTCCGAAGCTTGTTCGAGTGATAGCCAACCTGTTGAAGGGCAATTTAAAAAAAGATCCCGATGTTCTCTATTTTCGCTCCAGCCAAGTAACCATTTCTTCAAGCGTACGGTTAAAAGCAAATGTGGACGGTGATACGGGGGAGAAAGTTCCAGTCACTCTTCAAGTGTTAAAGGAACATATAAATGTTTTTACACCATAAATGACTGAAAGTAAAAAATATGAATAAAATACAAAATAGTGAAACCACATACAGAAAAGAGCGTATATCATAAAGAGATTAGAGAATTCTTATGAAGAAGCGCTAGTACATGGAGGTGAAAATATGGGGTTTTTTGACCGGTTGTTTAAAAAAGAAAAAGAGACGGTGAAGGTAGAAGAAAGAACCGTTTTAAACCTACAGGTCGGTGATATTGTTACATATGATCTGCTGGATTACCAAGTAACGGGGAAGCTTCATTATAATGACAGCGGCTTTATGTGGGATGCTTATCAATTGCAAGGAGAAACCGGAGTTTTATGGCTCGCTGTGGAAATGGATGATGAATTAGAACTTGGAATGTATCGCGCTGTTAAACTGCCG
This sequence comes from Bacillus sp. PK3_68, assembly GCF_003600835.1. NCBI lineage: Bacteria > Bacillati > Bacillota > Bacilli > Caryophanales > Bacillaceae > Bacillus > Bacillus sp. PK3_68. The sequence goes on from NZ_NQYC01000001.1 coordinate 3,042,754, forward strand.
CTTGAAGAGCCAATTCCTAAAAAAATCACCTATGATGGCCGAGAATATAGAATGATAGAGAGCGGTAAGGCGTACGTTAAAGGAGAAGGGCGCAGCCAGAATGTGCATGGAAAAGAATTAAAGTACTTTGATTTTGAAGATGATTCCGAAGAGCATTTTTTGTCTGTTGAAATATGGGGCAGCGAAGTAGAAGTAAGCTATGGTTATGCCATTGAAGAATATGAACTAAAAATTTTAGCGGGAAGCTAACTAACTGGGAGGAGTAAACATGTTTCAATTTTTTAAAAGAATGAAGACCTACGTAGGATCAGAATTAAATGCAGCTTTAGACAAAGCGGAAGATCCGGTGAAAATGCTTGACCAGTTTATGCGGGAAATGGAAATGGACATCCGCGATGCAGAAACGGCTGTGGCTAAGCAGATTGCTAATGAAAAAATGCTGAAAAAGAAGCTGGATGAAGCCAATAACATGGTAGAAAAACGCCAGCAGCAAGCTATTACTGCGTTGGAAGCAGGAAACGAGGATCTTGCCCGCCGTGCTCTTGAAGATAAAAAAGTGTATGAAGGCCAGGCTGAATCAATGCGCTCAGCTTATGAACAGGCGTCGCAAGATGCGGCTGTTTTACGGGAAAAGCTTGATGAAATGAAGAGGGAATATCAGGAAATGAAACTGAAAAAAGATTCGCTGAAGGCTCGTGCTGAATCAGCGAAGACAAGAACTAAAATGAACCGGGCGATGTCTTCCATTGGTGGGGATGAATCTCGTCGGGGATTTGAGCGCATGGAAGAAAAAGTATTGCAGTATGAAGCGGAAGCGGAAACATCTGATGACTTAAGGTCTTCTTCACGTGGGATTGATGAGGAACTGGATGCGTTGAAAACGAACAGTGCAATTGATGAGGAGCTAGCTGCACTAAAGAAAAAATTAGGGAAAGAGTAATTCTTTCCTCTTTTTATTGGAGTGTTTTCCATGAAAAAACAACTATTATTGTTAGTTACTTTATTTACCTCCGCGGCCGTTTTGTTAGCAGGCTGCGGATCGGTACAAATAGAAGACTACATATCAGATAATTATTCGCTGATTGATGTCGTTCGCAGCCAAGCTGCAGAAGATTCTTATGTTTACTTGGCTGAAGATCAACAAGTGAAAGAGGTAGCGGATGAACTGATCCAGGTGCAGGAGCCTGATGAAATTGGAAAGTATGTAAATGGTAAACAAGTGCTTATTTATGATGATCAATTCGTCATTTTAACTGAGGCACCTAAAGAGCCGGACCAGACACTAATCGAAGTGTCTGACCAGGAATTTGTCCGTAATCATTATCATCCGGGCTTCTTTCAAGGGATGCTCCTTGGAAACATGTTAAGCAATATGTTTGGAGGAGGCTGGGACCGTGATCAGCGCTCGCGCTGCAATTCAGCTTACAATAACGATTGCTATGGCGGCTATGGTTCGACTGGTAGATGGAATCCTGGAGCAGCCGGACGTGGTTCTACTTTTCGAGGCGGGGGTCCGGGCACAGGAAAATAATTGATTACTCAGTAGAGGAGAAATGATATGAATCCGTTTTTATTAACCTTCCTTTATTTTGCTGTAGCCATTTTAATTGTATTGGCTGGTTTATTTATTTTTGAGATGGTTACGAGAAAATATAAAGATTGGCATGAAATTAAAGAAGCTAACATTGCTGTAGCATTGTCTATCGGTGGGAAAATCATCGGTATCTGTATTATTTTAATGTTCTCTATCCTTCATAATGATACGATTGTAGAAACGTTAATCTGGGGTGGATATGGAGTTGTTTTGCAAATGGCTGCTTATTTGTTATTTGAACTGTTTACGCGCAACTTCTCAGTACAAGAACAGCTGAAAGCACGTAATACGGCTGTTGGGATTGTTTCTTTCTGTGTTTCTGTTGGACTTTCGTTTGTAATTGGCGCGTCTATTACATAGGAGCGCATGACAGGTGGCACGCAAATGGATAAAAAAGAATTGTTAAAACAAAGCAGTAGTATTTACTGGGCATCAGGCATTGTTTCAATATGTGGCATTATTTTTGAAGTGCTGTTTGGTGCTCTTGGCTCTTACATACTTGGAGATGGCGTAAAGCAATACACGCTAACAATCTCGCTATTCTTAACTGGCATGGGCATCGGTGCCTTTATAAGTGAAAAAATCACAAAGCAGCTCGTCCTCTCCTTTATTTGGATTGAATATGGCATTGGACTCATTGGCGGATTTTCAGCTTTGCTCTTGTTTGGCGTAACGGCTTATTTACCGGATGGAACGGATGCGCTCTTTTTATATACAGTTACACTTATTGTTGGTGCCTTAACAGGTGTGGAATTGCCGGTTTTAATCCGCAAAGCCAATGACATTGGTGTTGCTTTGCATAAAAGTACAGCAAAAGTGTTGTTTTCCGATTATGCAGGCGGGCTCATTGGCGGACTGCTATTTTTGTTTTTGCTGCGCCCTTATTTTGGCCTCGTGAAAACGGCCTTCATCGTGGCAATGATTAATGTGGCGGTTGCGCTTTGGGTAGCCGTGAAATTCAGGAAGGAACTGAATCGGTTTTCTTTGCATGCAGGAGCAGGAGGTCTTTTGCTTTTATTGATCATCATCGGCATTTTAATGGGGGAAGAAGCAGCTTTTCACTTTGAACAAAAGCTATACAAAGATCCAATTGTTTATTCAGAGCAAACGAGTTATCAGCAAATTGTATTAACAAGAGAAGAAGGAGACACGCGGCTTTATTTAGATGGACAGCTACAATTTAGTTCAGCAGATGAACATCGCTACCATGAAACACTTGTTCATCCGGCTATGTCAGCAGCGGGCGGCCATCAGCGTATATTGATTCTCGGCGGGGGAGATGGGCTTGCTGTCAGGGAAGTATTAAAATATAAAGATACGCGCTCTATCACTCTGGTAGACCTTGATCCTAAAATGGTGGAGCTTGCTAATACGCATCATTTATTAACAGAGTTAAATAAACGCTCTCTTACAAATAAAAAGGTGGAAGCCGTTCATCAAGATGCCTTTCGCTTTCTGGAAGAATCAGATGGTTTCTATGATGTTATTCTGGTGGATTTGCCTGACCCGAATAATGAATCGCTTAACAAATTGTATACGATGGAATTTTATTCGCTGCTTCGCAACCATTTAACTCCCGGCGGAGCAATAATGGTCCAGGCGACAAGCCCAGTTTTTGCCCCACAAGTATACTGGACCATTGATAGAACGATACAGGCAGCAGGGCTTTCAACAAATAATCTTCATGTTGATGTTCCAAGTTTCGGCGGCTGGGGATTTGTTCTTGCTTCACGCCATCCGATTTCTCTCAAAGATTTACAAATAAAAGCAGAGACCCGTTATTTAACAACGGAGCTTTTGCCGGCGCTTGCCCGGTTTGGAAAAGATGAGGATGCCAAAATTGAAGACGAGAGCGGACATCCAGTTGAGTTAAGACCCAATACATTAATTCGGCCGAATCTTATTGAAGTATATGAAAAATCATGGAAATATTATTAAATGAACCAATGGTTCAAAAAAAGCTGTATCCAAGTCGATAAGTAACCGGCTTGGATACAGCTTTTTAATTATCTGGATTGATGCAGAACGCGGTCTGGCTATCCAATGCTTTTTGTTGATATATCGCTCTCTTTTTTATTTTTTATAATGCCGACACTTTCTTTCGCCGGGAACAGCAGGCTGAAAATGATGCCAAAGAAGGCAGCGATGAAAAAGGTAGTAAAGCGGGAAGAGATGATTGCCTCAAGTGGAGTGGAAATCCACACGACTGTGCTGATAAATCCGGCAAGAATCGTAGCGATGACCCCGATACCGGAATAACGCTTCCAGAAGAACGTGAGAATGATAGCTGGAGAGAGGGTACAACCAACGCCAGCCCAGGCCCAGCTAACGACAAGATATACAAGAGATTTAGATGTTAATGCAATGAGCAATCCTAGTAGGCCAGCTCCGATGATGGTTAATCTTGATACAGTTACCAGCTGTTTTTCTGTCATCTTTTTGCCTAGTGCGTTATTGACGATGTCTTCACTGACTGAGCTTGTAATGACAAGCAGTTGGGAGTCAGCAGTAGAAATAATGGCTGCCAAAATTCCTGAAAGTAAAATACCGGCCATCCATGCTGGAAGCAAGTCTAGCACCATAAAAGGTAAAATCGTTTCAACATCAGCAAACTCTTGCCCTTGGTATAACGTGAGAGCGGTCAGACCAATCATAAAGGCCCCGCCATAAGCAAGAAGGGTCCAAATGATAGCGACACGGCTGGCTGTTTTTGCTTCTTTATCATTTTTCAATGCCATAAAGCGAGCGCTGAGCTGTGGCTGGCCGCCTAGAAAGCCAAAAAACCAGGCGAAATTATTGAATAGAAGGAGGCCGAGGGCAAATCCAACTGCTCCACCTGTCCATGAATCCATCGTAGGACCGGAGGTGGCAAGTGCCGCACTAATAGAAAGGTCTGCGGCATGAATATGAAAAAGGGCAACAATTGGCAGGACGACGAGAGTGACAAGCATCATTAAGCTTTGAATCATATCTGTCCAGACAACAGATGTAAACCCGCCAAGATAAGAGAGGACAATAACGATAACAAGACTAAGAAGAGCTCCTACAGTGGGATCAATTTTAAAAACAGTAAACAAGGTTTTTCCGGCACCAGCAATTTGAGCGCCGAAATAAAACATCATAAAGCTGATAATTAAAATAGTAGACATCCACAGGATGATCTTTCCCTGGCTACCGAATCGTTTCGCTAAATAGCCGGGTAATGTCATAATTTTATGCTCTTCGGCTTCGTCCATAAATCGCTTCGCTAAAAATAACCAAGAGAAAACAATTCCTAAAGAGATGCCGACAGCTACCCATATACCAGAGAGTCCGGTAGAAAAGACAAAGCCAGTATAACCGAGGAGGAGCCATGCTGATTCACCGGTTGCCCTTTCTGAGAAAGCAAGCGCCCAACCAGGAAGCTGTTTGCCGCCGAGAAGGAAGGAAGCGTGATCCATTTCCCTTCGGCTGAATAGGTAACCAGCGCCAAGCATTAATAAGCAATAAAGAATGAATTCAACCATTATGATCGTTTGCATGTTTTATCATCCCTTTCAGAGTTTTTCACAGCTTTTTATAACTCTACGTCCATCCCAATTCCCTGTTGGACAGCTTTTTCATAGATGGTAGAGGCAGCAATCAAATCAAATAAGGCCATGCCAGTTGATTTAAAGATCAGCGGTTTTGGTGCATTTAACTGTAGATTGTGTTTACCAGAAACCACGCTGGAGAAAGGGATAATTTGCGACTGGGTGAACCAGCCTGCTCTCAACGGATCCATCACATCTCCTGATTCTTGGATAGCATCAAGTGTATCGATAAAGAGAGAATCAGCTTGTTTAAAGAGCTGTTCGGGAAGCTCGCGCATATGTGGTTGGAAAGACCCGATAGCGATAATCAGCTTGCTGTTATATAAAGAAGATTCATCCGGCAGGACAGGTGTACTGGACGTGGTGGCAGTCACTAGGATATCTGACCGGCTGATCACTTGGCTAAGATCATTTTCGATGCGAATAGTTATGCGCGGAGACAAGTAGGATTGAATTTTTCGAGAAAAGTTGGCAGCTTTTTCAGGTGTGCGGTTAAATAAGTAAATGTTTTGAATGTTACGTTCTAAGCATATAGCTAATAATTGATAAAAGCCTTGCACACCGGTACCGATCAATCCGACAGAGGCAGCATGAGCCGGAGCTAAATAGCGAGCGGCTAATCCTCCTAAGGCTCCTGTACGCAGCCCGGTTAAATAAGTGCCATTTAGTAAAGCTTTTGTTTGCCCATCCATGCCATCAATTAACATCATCGTTCCTTGGACAACGGGGCGGGATTGGTTGTCTGGAAAAACACTGACGATTTTTGTGCCGAATGATTGGCGGGCATAACAGGGCATAAGCAACAGAGTATTGTCTTCATAGGCAATGTGCGTTCTTGCATCCATCTGAAATTGTTCTTTGTCGTAAAGCTTATAGGCGATCTCCACTGCCTCGATTATGTCTGCCATTTCAACAGCCTGTTGCATGCTTTTTTGATCCAGTATTAGCAAATTACTCCCCCCTTTATAAAAAATAGATTAATTAAACAATAGCGTGTTCCAATACCAAATCATTTTCAGCAAATCTTTCTACGCGCAAAGGAGTAAGATCGAGCGTTTCGTATTTTCCTTTATAAATCAGTTCAGCTAATCCAAGACCAACCCCGGGAGCTTGCTGCATTCCGTGCCCGCTAAAGCCGAGAGAGAGATAATAGCCCTTCATTGTTGGATGCTCTCCAATAATGGCGTTTTGATCTTCGGTGTTAAAGTCATACAGACCTGCCCATCCGGACTCAAGCTTGGCCTCTTCAAAGTTGGGAACACGATGAGCTAACACTGGCCAAAGCTCTTCAAAGTAGGAGCGTTTCCAAGAGAAATCAATCCCCGGCTTCACGTCTTCTGAATAGCCAGTGATAATACGATCTCCTTCATGACGGAAGTAAACACCGGTTGGGTCAATTGTTAATGGCAATGGCTTTTCAAGTGGAACGGAAGGATGGAACTGGAATATTTGTCTCTTTAAAGGGACAACAGGCAGAGAAAGTCCGATTTTATCACTAAGAAGAGCTCCCCAGGCACCAGCACAATTAATCACTATAGGTGCATTAAATTCTTCTCCGTCCAGTAAACGGACCCCTGTTATTCGATGATTCTCCGTTAAAAAAGTATCTACCTCTTTAGAAATATAGTCGACGCCAAGCTTTTGTGCGTTTTTCTTATATGCCTGCATGACTGAGTAGGCATCCAAGTAACCGTCTTCGGAACAATACAGTCCGCCCGCCAGGTCGCTCACTTCCAGTTCAGGTATAATCGAGTGAAGCTCGGCAGGAGAAAGAAATTGAGAAGGCACCCCAAGCTCGTTTTGCAGTTTTCTTTGGCACTCAATCGCCGGCACCATTTCTTTTTTTGCTAGAAATAAGTAGCCTCGTTGCTGGAAGTCGATTTTAGCCGGTTCTCCATCAATGGACATGTCTTTGGAGAAAGATTGATATTTTTGCAGGCTATAACGGCTCAGTTTTACATTGATGGCCGTTGTAAATAATTGCCGGATACCACCTGCGCTCCGAGGAGTGGAGGAAAACTCATAAATTGGGTCTTTTTCAAACACGACGATCGTTCCCTCAAAACCAATTTTACGCAAAGAATAAGCTGTGCTTGATCCCATAACCCCGCCGCCTACGATAATAATATCTGCTTTTTTCATCTAAGAACCTCCTGTGTATTGTTTGAATTATTTACCATTATATTTAGAAAGCGCTTTCATTCAATGTGCAATTTATACAAAAATTTGATAAAATAAAAGAGAAAATTAATCGGAATATTCAAAATAGTTTCGTGAGGATAGCTAACTATTGAGGTGAAGACATGAAATTTTTTGAACAAATTGCCCAATCGATTGTAGAAAAAACGTCAGCTGTCTTAGAAGTATCGATGAGTATTACTGACGCAAAGGGAACAATCATTGGCTGCAGTAATTTAGAAAGGCTAGGTTCTCATCATGTTGTTACAGAGGAGGTAACAAGGGCGGGGCGATCGGTTATTTTTACGAAGGAAAACATAGCAGGCAGAGAAAATGTATTGCCGGGCGTAGCGACGCCGATACGCTTTCAGCAGCAAATTATTGGGGTTCTTGGCATTATCGGAGAACCGGATGAGGTAGGGAGATACGTAGAATTCGTCCGGACACATATAGAAATGCTTCTGCAAGAGTCTTTTCGAACAGAGACATTTTATTTGCAAATGAAAACGACCGAAATCTTTATCCAGCATCTCATCCACTTTAAGGAGTGGGATAACGAAGAGGCCCTTCACAATTACTGCGAAATGTCAGGCTTCCATTTTGACCGTCCCCGCATGTGTATTCTTATTGACATAGCCGCTTTGCATGCAGCAACAGAGGAGATAAAAGCAATCAGAATCTCGGAATATGATTTATTTCAAATTATTAGCAATTATTTTGAAGACCACTCTGAGGATATTATTAGCCCGATTAATCGGGGGCAATGGATGGTCCTAAAGTATATGGATGGCTATGAGCCTTCGAAAACAAGGCGTCAGTGTGAGCAAGCATTAAAAGCTTTAAAAAGGTTTCTTCAAGCCCACCACATTCCTGGACATGTATCTATTGCTTACGGGAAGAGTTACACGGGCTTCGCAGGGGTCAGCCGCTCTTACCAGCAGGCTTTACAAACATTATTAACAGGAAAAAAATATAAAAAGAGCTTGTCGGGGGTGTATGCGTTCGATGACTGGAACATTTTATTGAATACTCTCATTCAAGAAATTAACCCGGCTTTCACCGAAACTTTGGGTGATTATGTTGAAAAGTTATTATCTCATCCCAATGCTTCGATATTGGCAGAAACGTTCCTTGTCTACTGTGAACAGGGATTGAATGTCAGCCGGGCGGCCAGGAAGTTATTTGTTCATCGCAATACTCTCTTATACCGCTTGAACCAATTGAATGAAATTCTTTTTATGGACACACAATCTTTTGAACAATGTATGCTTTTGTACATATCCCTGAAGAAAAATGGAGATCGAGACAGCAGGCAGCCTTTGCCTGCGAAGTAATGCCTTCGCTTTTATGAGAGTGTTTTAAAAAATGTTAAAGAGACACTGAAAGGTGGGACTATAAAAAAACTGTTCCGCAGGCCGCGGAGCAGTCTCAAATTTATAGTGTAACTTCTGTTGTGGCAGGAAGCAGTTTTCCAGGATTTAAGATATTATCAGGATCCAGCAGGTTCTTAATACCGGTCATCACGTTAAGCGCTTCGCCATGTTCTTGCCTTTGATACTTAATCTTGCCGAGGCCGACGCCATGTTCCCCTGTGCACGTTCCGCCGAGCGATAGAGCAAACGAAACAATTTCGCTATTTAGCCGTTCAATTTTACGAGTTTGCTCAAGGTCTTGTGGATCAAATAAGGTAAGAGTATGGAAGTTTCCATCACCAATGTGTCCAAGAACAGCCCCGTCCATCCCGTATGCTTCAATGCGTGCACGGGCATAATCGACCATTTCCGGCAGCTTCGATATCGGTACACATACATCGGTATTAATGGTTTGCAGCTTAGGGTTGCTGTGACGGAAAGCGTAGGATAAGTCATGCCGGGCTTTCCAAAGCTGTGCTCTTTTTAAGCTGTCCTTTTCAAAAACAAATGTGTAACATTGGTGTTCCTCTAACAATTCCTGAACGAATTGGGTGTCTGCTTCATTTCCAGCCTCGTTTCCGTGAAACTCCAAAAACAAAGACGGTTCTTCAGGAAAGTCTGTTCCGCTAAAAGCATTCACTTGAGCAATAGAGCGATCATCAACAAGCTCCATGCGGGCAATCGGAATGCCAGCAGTGAGTATAGAAACCGCTGCCTCTACACATTGTTTTACAGTAGGAAAGCAAGCTCTAGCCGCCATAATCGATTCGGGAATGCCATGAAGCTTTAATGTAATCTCGGTAAATAATCCGAGTGTTCCTTCCGAGCCAGCAAACAAACTGTTCAAATGATAGCCGGAAGAAGATTTTTTAGCGAGTGAGCCGGTATGAATGAGCCGACCGTCTGCCAGAATGACTTCGAGGTCGAGAATCTGGTCTCTCATCACCCCGTAGCGCACGGCCTGAGTACCGCTTGCATTCGTAGCAGCCATGCCGCCTATCGTCGCATCCGCCCCGGGATCAACCGGGAAAAAGAGGCCATGTTTATTTAGTTCTTGATTCAATTGCAGTCTTGTCACGCCAGGCTGTACTTTGACAATTAAATCTTCTGGCCGCAGCTCAATAATTTTGTTCATTTGGGTAAAGTCGACAGATATTCCTTGGTGCACAGGAATAGCATGCCCTTCAAGGCCCGAGCCGCTTCCGAAAGGAACGACGGGAGCCTTATATTCTTTAGCAAACTGAATAATCTTTTGTACGTCGTCCGTGGAGGTGGGAAATACGACAACATCAGGCAGGACAGGCTCAAAATGGGACTCATCCTTGCTGTGATGCTCTAATATCGTTTCATTGACTGTTACTTTTTCCGGGCCAAGTAGGCCGGTTAATTTTTCAACGAAATTCATCCTTTCACCACTTTCATGGAAATGATTTTTTTAAATATTCATTCATTTGAATGATAGCATACGAGGTAATTGCTGTATACTAAAGATTGTCTATAATTGCCAGTGAGGAAGAGGTATGGAGTGTATCAGTGCGTAGTGAAGCTTCAGAAGTACGGAGATGGTTTATTTTCAATAAAGGGGACTTCTAGCTTGCCCATTGCAAAAAAACCGTCCGGTTCAGCGGACGGTTGAAGGCAGAAGATAGCTTATTAAATTTGCTGGAGAAGTCTATTTGGAGAGAGTGGCAAGCTCTTCATTAAGCTCTTGCAGTTCCTTCTCTATGCGTATGAGCTGTTCTTCGGCTTTCGATACACCGTTTCCTGTAGACTCAAGTTTTTCAATGTCTCCTTGGATCCGAATGTAGTCCATTTTCAGTTCAGCGATTTTTGATTCAATTTCAGATTTTGTCATTCTTTTTTCTCCTTTATTATTTTCTTATATATTAAGGGAGAGAAAGAATGGATGGCAACTTTAAAGAATGGAGGATAATGATGTTTGGATTAAATCTAAAACTGCCGGTGTGGCAAGCGCCGATGGCAGGAGTATCCACACCAGAGTTAACAGCAGCTGCTTCAAATGCCGGTGTGCTTGGCAATGTTGGTGCTGGTTATTTATCGGGAGAGCAAACAGAAGAATTTATCCAGCGTGTAAAAAGACTGACAAATGCTCCTTTTGGTGTTAACTTGTTTGTGCCCGAGCAAGTAAAGACAACCCATGAGCAAGTAACAGCAGCCCATCAGCTGCTTTCTCCGTTTCGCGAGCAGCTTGGTATAGCAGAAGACGTAGACAGCATCTCCTTTAGCCCTCCTGCTTTTGATGAGCAACTTGCTGTTGTTTTGCAAGAAAAGGTAAAAGTATGTTCATTTACTTTCGGGCTGCCGCCGAAAAGAGCAATAGAGAAATTAAAGGAAAACGGGATCATTACGGTCGGCACAGCGACAACAGTGGATGAAGCCCTTGATTGCGAAAAGGAAGGGATGGATGCTGTTGTAATCCAGGGGAGTGAAGCAGGTGGACATAGGGGGACGTTTCAGTCACCTGAGAGCTTGATTGGTTTAATGGCGTTGCTGCCACAGGCTGCTCAGGAAGTGCGCATTCCCGTTATTGCAGCAGGTGGGATCATGAATGGAAAAGGAATTGCAGCTGCCCTTTGTCTTGGTGCTTCAGCTGTGCAGCTTGGCACAGCGTTTCTAGTTACAGCAGAAAGCGGTGCCCATCCACTCCATAAAGAGGCTATTCTATCAGCGAAGGAAAATGATGCGGTATTGACAAGAGCTTTTTCTGGGAAAACAGCCCGCGGCATTTCCAATCGATTTATAAAGGAAATGCAGCAGCATGAAGAAGTGTTTTTGCCGTATCCACTGCAAAACACATTGACACAACCTATAAGAAAACAGGCGGGAAAACAAAATAACAAAGAATATTTATCTCTCTGGTCAGGTCAGGGGACAAGATTGAGCAAACAGCAGACTGTCAATGAATTGGTTGAGAGTCTAGTAGACGAAATGGACGCCTCTTTATTAGCAGCTAACCGGACAGTACAGAATATAAGAAGAGGCTCTCTAACAGAACCACAATAATCATGATAAGAAAACAAATAAAAAATCAGCCCATAAACGGCTGATTTTTTATTTATATATTTAATAAAATTGCACAAAGTCAAAAGCTAGATTTAAAAAGAATAGGGAATGAATAGCGACAAAGATTAATCCTTGTTTGTTTAATTTTTGTGTGATTACTTGATCCATATATATCACCCCGTTAAAAGTTTGTAGGTTTATTATATAACCATTTTCACAAAATTTCAAAACTTTTTTAACTAATTTGTCACATTTTTTTTGGATTGGGCCTTGACTTATTTTTTTGTATGGGAATTGCATCCTTTTTTTCAAAAAGAAAGACAAAACGAAAGAGAGCAGAGGCTCTCTTTCGTTTTGTCTTATAAAATTGGAGATAGCAGCCTGGAAATGGATTCTTTAAATTTAATCATTGTTGTTCGGTTTTTATAAAGCTCTGGAGTGAGCTCAAAGCAAAGTTCCATATCTTTTTCAAATATCTCTGCTAGTTTTCGTCCTGTCTCATGGTGGTAAATAAAAGCATTCACTTCAAAATTTAAACGGAAGCTGCGTACATCAATATTGGCTGTCCCGACGGAACTTAGTTTTTTGTCAACAACAATTGTTTTTGCATGAATGAAGCCGGCATCATAAATGTATGTTCTAGCCCCGGCTTTTATTAGCTCGCCGATATAAGAATAGGTAGCCCAGTACACAAACAAATGATCAGGCTTGTTTGGTATCATGATTCGAACATCTACACCTGAAAGGGCAGCAATCCGTAAGGCGTCCAGCAGGCTTGCATCAGGAATGAAATAAGGTGTTTGAATGTAAACGGACTCCCGTGCTGACGAAATCATTTTGATATATCCGTTTTTTATCTGTTCCCATTCTGAATCCGGCCCGCTTGTCACAATTTGCATGGACACATCATTATTAGAAGGGCTGTTTGGAAAGTAAGTATCTGAGTAATGGATGTCATGGCGATCCGAGGCCTGGTTCCAATCCAAGATAAATCGAGTTTGAATTGAATGGACAGCTGTCCCTTCAATCCGTAAATGGGTATCCCTCCAGTAGCCGAATTTTGGATTAAGTCCTAAGTACTCATCGCCGATATTGAATCCGCCGACATAGCCAATGTTCCCATCAATAATCGCAAGTTTACGATGATTGCGATAGTTGAGGCGCAAATTAATAAAAGGGATTTTTGAAGGGAAAAAGATTTCAACGATGCCGCCAGCTTCTATCAATTCTTTGAAGTGTCTTTTGTGTACACCCCGGGATCCCATTTCATCGTATAAAACCCTTACTTTGACGCCTTGCTTTGCCTTTTCTGTTAACAAATGAACAATTTCTGATCCGAGATCATCCACACGAAAAATGTAGTACTGCAAATGAATATGGTGTTTTGCTCGTCTGATATCTTGAAGCAGAGAATGAAACTTATCTTTCCCGTCGATGAAAATGTTCACATCGTTGTCCTCGGTTAGAATGGCATCGTTATTGCGCAGCAGCATATAGACTAAGTCCTCGTTTTCTTCAGTATGAGGGTTGCGAAAACGAAACAATTGATTTTTAATCTCACGCATTTGAGTTTGGATGGTTGATTCAATGCCAATTTTCACTTTTTCATCCCAGTCAAACAAATGCCGTCTGCTTAAATTTTGGCCAAAAATTAAGTAAAGAATAAAACCAAGGATAGGAATAAACAATAAGACCATCAGCCACGCCCAGGTAGCTGCGGCATCCCGTCTTTCCATAAAGATAACGACAATAGAAAAAGAAAAGTTCAACAAAAAAAGAGCGTAAGCAATCCAGCTCCACATATGTGCTTCCATTGTTTCCACCAGCTTTATCGATAGTATTTAGATCTATGTTAACAAGGAAAGATAAATATTTCTATAAGTCAAATTAGGAAGAGGAATGAAAAACCTACTTGACACATAGGAATAGATGATATAGGCTATTCGTTAGTGAAAAGGAGGAAAGTACCTATGAACTTATTTTTCATCATTATAAATGTAGTAGCCCTGCTTGTTTTGGCAGGTGTTTTATATGGGATGCAGAAAAAGCATATCTCGTTTTCAAAGCGAGTATTTACCGCTCTAGGAATGGGAATTGTCTTTGGTTTTATCCTGCAGCTCATTTATGGGTTGGAATCAAAAACATTACTCCAGTCTACGGAGTGGTTTAATATTATCGGCACGGGCTATGTCAAACTATTGCAAATGGTAGTCATGCCGCTTGTATTTATTTCGATTGTTTCTGCTTTTACAAAGCTCACTCTCACAACGAATCTTGGAAAGGTTGCTGGGCTGATTATCGGTTTGCTTGTTGGCACGACAGCTATCGCAGCAGCTATTGGGATCAGTGCGTCTCTCGGATTCCATCTTGAAGCCGTCCAAATTCAGGGGGGAGAAACTGAGCAGGCACGGGGAATGGAAATTGAGCAACAGTATTCAGAGATTCAAGATCAGTCCTTCCCGCAAAAAATTATTGAACTCATACCGGCTAATCCGTTCCTTGACTTTACAGGCCAGCGGAGCACTTCTACCATTGCCGTTGTAATCTTTGCGGCCTTCGTCGGATTCGCTTATCTTGGCATTAAAAGAAAAGAACCGGAACAAGCTGAATTTTTCAAGAAAATGATTGATGCCATTTACTCGATTGTCATGCGTATTGTGACACTTGTGCTACGTATTACACCTTATGGAATCTTGGCTATCATGGCAAAGACGGTAGCAACGAGCAACTTTACGGCCATTGCAAAGCTCGGAGAATTCGTCTTGGCTTCTTATATAGCGCTGGCTGTTATGTTTATTATTCACTTGCTTATTTTAACTCTCGTCGGATTAAATCCAATGACTTATGTGAAGAAAGTATTGCCTGTTCTGTCATTCGCATTTACTTCCCGCTCAAGTGCAGGTACATTGCCTTTAAATGTTAAAGCGCAAACGTCATCACTAGGTGTGCCTGAAGGGATTGCAAACTTTGCCGGTTCATTCGGACTATCAATCGGTCAAAATGGCTGTGCAGGTGTATATCCAGCTATGCTTGCTGTAATGATTGCACCAACAGTAGGTATTAATCCACTTTCTCCAACGTTTATTTTGACATTAATCGCAGTGGTAGCGATCAGTTCATTCGGAGTAGCCGGCGTTGGTGGCGGAGCTACGTTCGCAGCTATCCTGGTATTATCAACAATGAACCTTCCTGTAGCGCTTGCTGGTCTACTGATTTCGGTAGAGCCATTAATCGATATGGCACGTACTGCAGTGAATGTCAGCGGCAGTATGACAGCAGGGGTCGTAACGAGCCGTATCACCAAAGAATTAGATACGACTGTTTACAATGAAGAACAAAAAGAAGCCATTTACAGTTAATAAAGAAGAAGATAAAAGCCGGCATTGCCGGCTTTTTTTGTAAAACAAATTTGAGATTTAAGGGATTAACTGCCGGAGAAAGGGGAATGTTAAAATTAAATAATTAATAAATTTTTGAAACCATTTTTAATAGAACTCGTAGAAAAAGGAGTAAAAAATTTTTAAAGAGGTGTGTAAATTGGGGAAAGACCATGAAAGAGTGTTAAAAATGATCGACCGGCTCGCTCAATTAGGCGTTAAAGTGTCAAAAACCAAATCCCGCATCGAAGTGTTCAACTCTTTAAAAAGATATCAAGATTTAGTGGATCATGTAAAGGCCTGAAAATAAAAGAAGTACATAATGAAATATAAAACAACCCGGCTGCGTGTAGAACGAGCCGGGTTGTTTTTATGAATAAGCAATCTGAAAGATCTTTTGTCCCCACATACAGTTCCAAAGAAACAGTGAAGGGCTGCTTAGCCATTTCTTAGCTAGCTTGTTTTTTTCTTTTGAATAAAGTGGTAAATAAAGAAAATAATAACGATCAGTAATCCGCCTGCAATAGTTAGCATGGTAAAGTTTTCTTCAATAAATGGCTTAGCTTGCTCACCAAGCCAGAAAATAATGATCCCTTCCAGGAAAAAGCGAAGCCCACGCCCGATGAGTGACCAAATGAGAAGAACTCTAATACGAATCTTTGCTACTCCGGCAAAGATTGTAAACACCTTATAAGGAATCGGTGTAAAGCCGGCAATTAAAATGGCAAGAGGACCATACCTCTTGAATAGATCTTCTACTTTTAAGATTAATTCCTCAGAAACAAATTTTAATAAAATGGGACGGCCAAGCTTACGTCCAATCAACCAGCCAAGCAGAGCGCCTAAGACAGAAGCAATCGTTGTATATAGCGCGAAAAGGAGGGCACGGTCAGGATCAGCAAGGGCCAACGGCAGCAAGATGACATCCGGGGGAATAGGAAAGAAAGAAGATTCCGTAAAGGCAACGAGAATTAACCCTAACAATCCATATTCCAGCAGCCACTCTTCCAGATGATGAATCAACTCAGACATGTAAAAGAATTCTCCTTTAATTAAATTAACCACAAAAATTATAACATTATTCATTTAGACGAACGAGCAAGAGCTCAGTAAAAAATCAGCCGAGATATGGATCCCAGGCTGATTCTTTTACTGAGGAGGCATAGGTTCGTTCTTTGCTTTTAAAAACGGCAAGTAAGCTGTTTTTTATTTCAGCATCTTTTTCTAAATGATAATAGGCAAGCCGCTTGCGCCATTTATTCATCTCTACCTCATTGTTAATAACATCGGTAATCTGTGATTCAATCGGCTGCTGTATATCGAGCTTATACACCAGTTTTTGAGTTCTCAAGTAATGGCAGTTAATTTCTTCCTGACCTGGCAAGGTGTCCATAATAAAGACAGGCAGGGACTTTTCCAGAACTTCCGTAATTGTCACTCCGCCTGGTTTCGTGACAATGGCAGAGGCTCTTTCGTAATAGAGATTCATTTGTTCGCGACAGCTTGTATAAGGAATAGCTTCTATTTTTTTATGGTGAAGAGAGCAGATATGCTCATATAGTTTTTGGTTATGACCGCACAGCACTTTGTAAGAGTATCGAAGCTCAGAGGCAGATAATTGTTCAATTAATGAAGTTAAGTTGCCGAGCCCGCTATTGCCACCTGCGATTAACACATAGCCTTCCGACAAGGGGCGTGAAGGCTTTTGGAAAAAGGGGTGTATAGGAATGCCAGTTACAAATATTTGCTCTTGCTTTAACGAATATACTTTTATGAGCTTCTCTTTTGCTTCCTGGTGCGGAACAAAATGAAAATCAATATATTTTTTTCCCCATATATCATTCATAAAGAAATCCGTATACACATTTATGACGGGAACGTTAACTTTCCCTCTCTTTTTAAGATGATTCAGAAGCTTAGAGGGATAACAGTGAGTGCAGATAATAAAATCTGGTTGTTCTTTTTCAATGAATTTCTCCATCCGCCAGGCAAGATAGCTGTCCCAGAAGCAAAGAGAAGAGCCAGAGGGCAGATCATCTTTTGGCTTGTGCGAATAAATAAAAGAATGATAAAACTTACTATACAGCGCTGGTTTGCGGCTAATCCACTTTAAATATGTGTTTGAAATAATGGCCTCTATGCCGCTATGAAAATGACTCAAACAGTCAACCGTCTTTACTTCAATTTCCGCTTCTATATTGGATAAATGTCCAATAATGGCCTCAGCCGCTTTATGGTGTCCAGAAGGCATGCGGAAGAGGGGCAGTAATAAAATTTTCATAGGCGAAAACTCCTTTAGCGTTCGGTGCTGGTAGCTTTGTTTTTAGACTTTCTCCATTTATATAGCAGCTGAATCAAAAACGCAATAAGAAAAATCGCACCGGCGATCGTTAAGTAAATAGGCTTAACTGTTATATACGAGCTAACAACATACCCAATCATTATATAAGATAATACCCATATAAGTGAGCCTAAAACAGAAAGGAGGAGAAACAGAAGCAAGGGAAACTTCGCTACTCCAGCAAAATAAGGATTGAATTGTCTTATTCCAGGAATAAAGAACCCGGTAAATAAGGATTTCTTCATATCCCAGTGAAGAAGGACTTTTCTCCATCTTTTTTTGCTCATACCCAAATACTTCCCATACCGATCAAGCAAAGGCTTCCCCACCTTGCGACCAAGCAGGTAGCTTGTCAGCATGCCGGAAAAAGCACCTGCAGAGATGGCCAGCCAGGCTGAGAGCAGCGGAATGCCCTGATGTCTCGCCAGAATGCCTACGTAGACGAATAAGCTTTCTTCAGGAACCGGAATGCCCACAATACCGAAAAAACCAACAATAAACAAAATAATTAATCCATATTGAGACAGATAATCAAGAATTTGAGATTCCATATTACAGCTTGCTCCCTTTGAAGGCTTGTAACATAGTATGAATATTTACAAAGCGATAGTTAGCTGAATCTTTATCTGCCAGAAAGATTTCCAATGCTTTTAATGTGTTTGCCGGGGCATGTTCATCGGCTCCAAAAGTGGTACCGCTATCGTGCAGTGTAATAATAGCGCCTTGCTTTCGCTCTTTTCTTAGTTTGTCGGCGAGTGCAGCAGGTTGAACACTCTCCTTCCAGTCACCGGGAATAGCAGTCCACATAATGGTTTGCAATGGTCTGACTGTATGCAATGTAAGTAAGTTAAAATGTCCCCACGGTGGTCTATAGTACATAGTTGGTTCTCCTGTTATTTCCATAATTGTTACTTGTGCCTTTGCCAGTTGTTTTTTAAACATCAAGGGTGAGAACAGCCAATTGGATAGGTGTGTGTCGTTATGTATACCGATCGTATGGCCTCTCTTCTTGATCTCTCGGACAATGTCTGGATAGGCACGGGCTTTAGCACCCACAATGAAAAAGGTGGCTTTTGCATGATGTTTTTCCAATAAATCGAGCAACGGGGGGTATACCTAGGATCAGGACCGTCATCGAAAGTTAAAGCGACCATATTTTCTCCTGTTCCGCGTTTATGTATTCCTATTTCAAATACTCGGATGAAAACAGTAGCTCCGACCGTATAGATAAAAAGGAAAAGCAAGACCAAAGTTGTTAGTAATAGCACTTATTATCATTCCCTCATAAAGAAGTGTTGGAGCAACTTTTCATAAATTCGCTCTTTTATAAAAAACTCCTGCTAGATAAACACTTTCAGAATAAAAAGAAAAGAGAATGTGCCAGCTGTTGAGCCGGTTCATTCTCTTTTAATACCTACAAGTTCAAGTAGACAGCTATATTGCTTTTGATTCTGCTAGGGGAAGGGTGGATTGTTTAGTTGGAAGAGTTTGCTCCTCCAGCTGTACCTGTGGCTTTTTTCGCACTTCCACATATTTAATTTGATGGTCTTCCATCGCTTTGATTGTGAAAAGATAGCCCTCATAATCAATAATGTCCCCTTGAACGGCTTCGTAATTTTCCGTAAGAATCCAGCCGCCAATTGTATCGATATCCTCGTCTTCCAGTGCCAGATGAAGAAGTGTATTTACCTCATTGATCAGTACTTTGCCGTCTATAATATAATGAGTATCAGCTATTTTTTGGATGAGCGGCACCTCGTCTGTATCAAATTCATCCTGAATCTCTCCAACGATCTCTTCTAAAATATCTTCAATCGTGACCAGGCCAGATGTCCCTCCGTATTCGTCCATTAATACAGCCATGTGAATTCGCTCTTTTTGCAGTTTAACGAGTAATTCATGAATAGGAATGGAATCGATGACACGAATAATGGGACGTACGTATTGCTCGAGTAAAACGGGACCGAGTTCCTTTTGCTTAACATAGTCGGTCAGCACCTCTTTAAAATTAACAAGGCCAATCACATGATCTTTGTCACCATCAATAACGGGATAACGTGTAAATCGCTCCTCACGCACGACATCAATGAACTCCTGAATCGTCATTTCTTTAGACAGCGTGACCATTTCTGTACGCGGAACCATAACCTCTTTCGCAATCCGGTCATCAAACTCAAAAATTTTATTTACATATTTAAATTCAGAAGGGTTAATTTCACCGCTTCTTAAGCTTTCCGATAAGATGAGACGCAGCTCTTCCTCCGTATGCGCCGCTTCATTTTCAGAAACGGGCTTTATGCCGAACAGACCGGTAACGAGCCGGGCTGTTCCATTAAGCGTCCATATAAAAGGGTACATGGCTTTATAAAATATGATCAATGGCCGGGCAAAGAAAAGCGTCAGCGCTTCTGCTTTTTGAATAGCCAGTGTCTTTGGCGCGAGCTCCCCCACCACTACATGAAGAAAAGTAATAATGAAAAATGCCGCTCCTACAATGATTACCTGAGACAAAGAGGAAGGGATGTGAAGAAGATCCATAAGCGGCTTTAATACACCGGCCATAGCCGGTTCACCGATCCAGCCAAGTGCAAGGGCTGTTATCGTAATGCCAAGCTGACAGGCTGACAAGTATTCATCAAGGCTTGAAATAACAAGCTTTGCAGCAGGTGCTTTTGGATGGCCTTCTTCCAGTAATTGATGAATCCGCGAGCTGCGGACTTTAACGATGGAAAATTCTGAAATAACAAAAAACGCAGTTAGAGCTATAAGGATGACGATGAACACCAGGTTAAATATGTCCAAATAGTTTCCTCAGTCCGCCGAGGGACGGACAAGGAGTCACCTCCTGTAGAGTAAAGTTACCTGATTGCAAAAGCCAATCTTTCACTTCAACGAGCCGCACCTTTAGTGAGACGGGCTTATGGGAGAGCTCATATTGAACCTTCATTGTCCCATCGAATCACCTCTTAACGCACTTAAATAGTTATCAATAGTATAATAAATACTGATTTTTCAGTCAAATTAAAGATACTACTTTATATGCTAGGCGAAAGAAAAATATGCCTCAGACTGTTAAGAAGCGCTTGCTTTTTACCTGTCTGCGAGGTGTTTTTATGACCACTCCGCTTCTTGTCGAGTTTCAAGCTTTGAAAGAAGTTGTTTCTAAACAGCCTGAGAATGCCAGCATAGGTTTTATTTATACACTGGCAGATGTTAGTCCACTTGTTACATTAATTGATGCAGAAACCATGAGGCGATGGAAAAATAAATAATTAATGAAAAAATATCATTGATTGTCGTAATAAGCGGCCCGGACGCTACAGCCGGATCGATATTCAACTTGTAAAGAACTAATGGAATCACTGTGCCAGAAAGCGTTCCGATAATAAGCGTTAAGAGTAGGGAAGAGCTGACAACCACTCCTAGTATGGCGTTCCCTTGCCAAAAAAAGGCGATCAGGAAAATTAAAATAGCACATACAATACCTATAATAAAGCCCACGCCAAACTCTCGAGCGACAAGGCTCATCACCGTCTTCATATCAATGTCCCGGGAGGCGAGGCCACGTACAACAACAGCGAGGGATTGAGTACCTGTATTACCGGTCATGCCGGAAATCATCGGCATGAAAAAAGTAAGGGCCACTACTTGTTTCAGTGTGTCTTCAAAGCCTGAGATAATGCTTCCGGAAACAAGGCCGATAAATAGAAGTAGAATAAGCCAGGGCAGCCGACGGAAAGCGGCAGTGGAAGCTTTTGTGTCAAAGTCAATCGCTTTACCAGAGGCAGAAAGCTTTTCAATGTCTTCGTTCGCTTCCTGAATGACGACATCAATAATATCATCAAACGTGACAATTCCAACAAGCACATCCTTGTCATTGACGACAGGAATAGCCAGAAAGTCATAACGCTCGATTAAACGGGCAATTTCTTCCTGATCCGTGTAAACGGAAACAGAAATCACCCGTCCATACATGACATCACTTACCTTTTCACTGGCGTCAGCTAAAAGCAGGTCGCGGTAGGAAACAACACCGACAAGCTTTTTTTCAGCATTAATAACATACAAATAGTTTATTGTCTCAGCAAACTCTGCAAAGGTTTTTAATTTATCAACTGCTTCCCGCACTGTATAAGTGTCTCTAATCCACACAAACCGGTTCGTCATGAGCCGGCCGGCAGTTTCAGCAGGATAAGCCATCATGCTTTCGATGATAGTCGACTCTTCTTTTTTCATGCCCGCTAAAAACAGTTTAATTTTTTCAGGGGACATATCGTCCAGCAGGGAAGCCAAATCATCGTTATCCATGTCATCAAGAACTTTTCGGGATCGCTCTTTTCCTACTTTTTTCAGTACATCCAGCTGATTTTCATTATCAAGTTCCTGGATCATATCCGTCAAAATAGGAATGCTGAGCTGAAGCAAAAATCTTGTCTGATGTTTTTCAGGCAAGTTTGTATAAATGGCTGCCATATCATAAGGATGCAGTTCGTCCAGCAGTTTTTGGAGCTCCTTCTTTTTTCCTTCTTTTAACGCTTTTATGATAAGAAGAGTCATTTGATCTTCAGTTAAATTTGTCAGCATAAGCATCCCTCCTTGGTGAAAAAATCATTCTTTCCTATTATAAAACGAACAGAAAAGGAAAGTGAAAAAAGAATCACATATTTATTAGATTTTAACATACGAGTTTTTGATTTCTTTTGCTAAAATAGAAAGTATAACATATTGATGCGGAAAAGACGTCGTAATTTCGAGAAAATCGGGGGGCATCGCTTTGAAGAGCCAAGGGACTATGAAAGAGCTTATTTATGTTCACTTAAATACAGCTCACCAATATGCAATTTCATATGGTATTGATTTTCATGATTTTGTTCGGAGCCTTTCTCAAGAGCTGAATCATTTATTGCTTCTGAAGCATGAATACAGCGAGGCGGGTTTTAATATGCATACGAGGTTTAATTACGTGGACGCAGAAGAAGTTAAGAACCTTCTTAAAGAACCGATTGCTGAATACGGCGACTTCTGCTGGCTGGATTTCGATGATATGGAAGGACTTAATGAGCTAGAGGGTCGAGAGATTGCCGAGCTACTTTACCTTGGCCATTGCAAGCATCATTTGCGGGTCCCTTTTTACAGTAAATTGAACAATCGCTATGCTTATCTTTCTGAAGAAGATGAATGGTTTAATAAAACATATTATCGTTATCTTCCTGATTTTTATTTTATGCTCGGGCAGGCCATTTCGTTCAAGCTCGGCTATTTTCGCAGCGAGAAGTCTTTTTTTGCCTTGCGAAAAGGTAATTCTTTTCCGCCTGTTCCAAAAGAAATGGTTGCTTCTTTTACAGATAAAATGAAAGAAGGCATGGTCATTTCTTTGACGAAGGCGGTGCAAAGCAGAACAAAGGTAGAAGTGCCGGTATGGGTAGTAGGAGATTACATTAATATGGACGAAATGTTTGATGAATATGTAAATTGTTACAAACAGCCGCCAGATGGCCACTTTGAATTTGATAAAAAGACTCGTGAATGGAGTGTGTATTTTTAAGAAAGGAAAAGTCCTGAATCAGTCGTTGGATGGCTTATTCAGGATTTCTTTTTTAGAGGGAGTGTAAAAATAAAGAGGAATTGAAGGCGAAACTTCCGCCTTGTTGTGGAACCTCGCTTGCAGAAGCATCGTTTTTTCAGGCAGAAGGATAAGCATGAGCTCTGGCGTATTAAACGCATAAGTATTAAATAGGAAGAATAATAATCATTAATAAAAACTTTGACAAATAGGCTCAAAATTCACCAACTTGTCCGTCTCATGTCGCATTGGTGCAATCAGCCCTACTGTTCCTTGAGGAGTGGGAATGAGCAGCGAAGCTACTATAGAAATAAAATTCTGATGATTAATTTTTGCGTGCTGGAAAATTTTACTGATGCAAGCGCGTGGTAGGCAGCAACTGGAAAGCGGAATAAATCGGGAAGATAGTTGCATGGAATTTTAGTTTTTCTTTGCTTAAAGCATGATAGAATGGAAACAATGAAATTTTTCATTTATTTATTGGAGGGCTAATATGAGAACGAAACTGTGTTTATTATATGGGGGAAAATCCGCTGAACATCAGGTGTCTTTACAAACGGCGAAAGCGGTTATTGGCGCACTTGATCTAAATAAATTTGATATTTATCCTATTTATATTACAACAGAGGGAAATTGGATTGAAGGGAACAAGCTGACTGGTCCCGTCAACCAAGTATCCGAGCTGCAGTTTGCGAGTGATGGCCAGCCGTCCACAGTGGCTCAAAGCCTCGTTTCCAAAAAATACGATGTCATTTTTCCGCTTTTACATGGGCCAAATGGCGAAGATGGTACTGTCCAAGGGCTGCTTGAGGTAATGAATCTTCCTTATGTGGGCAATGGCGTACTTGCTTCATCAGCCGGCATGGATAAAGTAATTATGAAAAATATCTTTGCTCAGGCTCATTTGCCGCAAGTAAACTACGTGTGGCTTACACGCAAAGGGTGGATGGAAGATAAAGAAGCAGCCTATGAGAAAGCAGAAAAAGAGCTGGGGTATCCATGCTTCGTCAAGCCGGCTAACCTTGGATCAAGCGTAGGTATTAGTAAATGCACAAATCGAGAGGAATTGGAAGCAGCCTATGAGGAAGCGTTCCAGTTTGATCGCAAAATTATTGTAGAAGAGGGCGTCGCAGCAAGAGAATTGGAAATTGGCTTGCTTGGAAATGAAGACCCGAAATGCTCTATCATTGGTGAAATTGTTCCGAAAAAGGAATTTTATGATTATAAAGCGAAGTATGAAGACGGAAATACGGCATTAATTATTCCTGCTGAAATTTCTGAAGAGGCACAAGTTAACATGGAAAGAATGGCTATTACTGCTTTTCAGGCATTAGATTGCTCGGGGCTTGTTCGCGCTGACTTCTTCTTAACGGAAAAGGGAGAGCTGCTGATTAATGAAGTAAACACGATGCCTGGATTTACTCCTTTTAGTATGTTCCCTCTGCTTTGGAAGCATGCGGGCGTTGAATATCCTCTATTAATCGAAAGATTAATTGATCTTGCAAAAGAACGCTATGAGGAAAAACAGCAACTTAAATATACTTTTTAAAGGTGGACATTGATTTTATGATGCGTAAGACCATTGAACAAATAGCAAATATAATAAAAATAGAAAATAACTTTGAGTCATTCAAAGATTATCTTATTCAAGGAGTGGCCATCGATTCTCGCAAAGCGACGAACGGTCAGTTGTTTGTCCCGTTTAAAGGGGAAAATACGGACGGCCACCAGTATATTAGACAGGCGATTAACCAGGGGGCAGCTGCTGCCCTTTGGCAGAAGGACAGGCCAAACCCGCCCGAGGATTTGCCGGTGTTAGTTGTAGAAGATACTTTGAAGGCACTGCAACAGCTAGCTAAAGCCTACCGGGAAGAGTTGGATGTAAAGGTCATTGGCATTACTGGTAGCAATGGAAAAACAACGACGAAAGATATGACAGCAAGCCTGCTTTCTCGAAAATTCAAGGTGCAAAAAACAGAAGGAAACTTCAATAACCATATTGGTCTTCCGCTAACTATTTTATCTTTAAAGGAAGATACAGAAGCGGCTGTTATTGAAATGGGGATGAGCAGTAAAGGTGAAATCGACCTGTTAACGAAGATCGCTTCTCCAGACGTTGCTATCATTACTAATATTGGGGAAGCTCATTTGCAGGATTTAGGATCAAGAGAGGCAATTGCTGAAGCAAAACTAGAAATTATCAATGGTCTCGCTGCTGATGGTACACTAATCTATCACGGAGATGAACCGCTATTAAAGGAAGCCTTAAAAGAGACAGAATTAAAGACGGAAACCTTTGGTCTAGAGGCAGAAAACGATATGTATCCTCTCTCTGTTCAGACCCTTCAGGATGGAAGTCGGTTTAAGGTCAATAAAGCGCCTGACATGGAATTTTTTCTGCCTATCATCGGCAGACACAATGTATTAAATGCAATGGCTGCTATGCTGGCAGCCCACAAAATGGGTCTTACTTTTGAAGAGATGAAAATAGGTTTGACATCTGTCGAGTTAACAAAAATGCGGATGGAAATGAAAGATGGCATGAAGGGCACGAAGATTATTAATGACGCTTATAATGCCAGCCCGACTTCTATGAAAGCGGCTATTGAGTTGGCTGAAAAGATGCCAGGATTCAAGCGGAAGATTCTTGTGCTGGGAGACATGCTTGAATTAGGTCTAGATGAGGAGTTATTCCATTATCAAGTTGGCCAAACGGTAGAGGGGGAAGCGATTGATTATCTCTTTACACTTGGCCGGCTCGGTCAATTTATTGCGGCCGGCGCGAAAAACTCTCTTGGAGAAGACCGCATCTTCGCTTTCAGCGACAAACACGAGCTCATTGAGAAGCTAAAGTCGATTGTTGCTAGTGGCGATTTAATTGTTGTTAAAGCTTCTCGCGGTGTTAGACTTGAAGAAGTAGTAGAGGCACTTGAATGTAATTGACAGTAAGGGAAGCTGTGTCACAGCCGGAATGCAGGACAAGCATTTGAATGAAAGCGGGCGTCCGGACTTGTGTATAAATTCAACACCAGGTAGAGCCCCTGGTGTTTTTCTTTTGAACTGCAAGGGGAACGGGTAATGACTATCGTATATAAAAGAAAATAGTTAAGAAAAGGAAATGATGAAGATGATTGGTTGTTTATGCATTCACGGTTTTACTGGAGCTCCCTACGAAGTAGAACCTCTCGCTGAGTATTTGCATGAAAAAACAACTTGGAAAATCGTTGTACCTACACTTCCGGGTCACGGAGAGACTCTTTCCTTAAAAGGAATTACTTATCAGCAGTGGATTGGCCATGCAGAAAGAGAAATGAAAAACCTGCTTTCCGAGTGTGAGACGGTCTATGTCATTGGATTTTCTATGGGTGGATTGATTGCGGCTTACTTAGCAGAAAAATATCCTGTAGAGAAACTTATATTATTGAGCGCTGCGGCTAAATATATTAATGTGGGGCAATTACTTAAAGACATGAAGGAAATGTGGAAAGACGCTAGAAACGGTAAGCTGAGTGAAAATGAATTGTTTTTGCGCTACAAGAGTAAGTTTTTGCTCACGCCTATATCAGCAGCCTGGCAGTTTCGAAAAATGGCTGCTTATAGCAGGCCGCTTTTTTCGAGAATTCAGACGCCAACCTTCATTGCTCAGGGGTTGGCAGACGGGATTGTGCCGCCTAAGAGCGCCGAATATATCTACAGATGCTTGCCAGCTCACCAGAAGGAAATTTACTATGTGCCGCATGCGAAACACCATATTTGCCATACGGGAGAAAAGGAGCGGTTGTTTGAAAAAGTCTTTACATTTTTAACGGGAAGTAGTAGAGTGATTTAAATATCGATTGTGTTGTAATGAACCAATAAAAATGATATGATGACAATAACTTTTGCTCTTCATACGAAGAGTATTTTTTGTTTGATACGGCAATCGAAACAGAAGGAGAAGAAAATATTGACGAAATTTAAAGAACTAAATTTAAGTGAAACCACTTTAAAAGCTATTGATAAAATGGGATTTGAAGAAGCAACACCAATCCAGGCACAGACAATTCCAGCGGGTCTTGAAGGGCGAGACATTATTGGTCAGGCACAGACAGGAACAGGAAAGACAACGGCTTTCGGTGTGCCAATGATCGAAAAAATTGATACACATAACCACATGGTACAAGGATTAGTTATTGCTCCAACTCGTGAGCTCGCTATTCAAGTATCAGAAGAGCTTTACAAAATTGGCAGCGGCAAACGCGTCGGCATTTTAGCCGTATATGGCGGTCAGGACATTCAACGTCAAATTCGCGCATTGAAAAAACGCCCTCACATCATTGTAGGAACACCAGGACGGATTCTCGATCATATTAATCGGAAAACGTTGAAGCTTGATAACTTACAGACACTGGTATTGGATGAAGCAGATGAAATGCTGAACATGGGCTTTATTCAAGATATTGAGGCTATTCTTTCCCACATGCCGGCTGAACGCCAGACATTGTTGTTTTCAGCGACAATGCCTAAGCAGATTCGTGCGATAGCTGAAAGATTTATGAATGACCCTGTGACCATTCGAGTGAAGACGAAAGAGATGACTGTTTCCAACATTGAGCAGTTTTATGTAAAAGTGCATCAACGCGATAAATTTGACGTGCTTTCTCGCTTGATCGATGTTCATTCACCAGAGCTGGCGATTATTTTCGGCCGCACTAAAAGACGTGTAGATGAATTAGCCAATGCTTTAAGCCTTCGTGGTTATCAAGCAGAGGGAATTCATGGCGATTTAACTCAGGCAAAGCGCTTGACTGTGCTGAAGCGTTTTAAAGAGGGGAAAATCGATGTGCTTGTGGCGACAGACGTAGCTGCTCGTGGACTGGATATTTCTGGCGTTACCCACGTATATAATTACGATATCCCACAGGACCCAGAAAGCTATGTACACCGCATCGGTCGTACAGGCCGCGCCGGTAAAGAGGGAGTCGCTATTACATTCGTTGAACCGAGAGAAATGGGTTATCTGAAAGAAGTAGAAAGAACAACGAAGAAAAAAATGTCCCCGATGGCTGCCCCTACATGGGATGATGCATTGGTTGGACAGCAGCAGGCTGCTGTTAATGAACTAGAAGAGTCTGTTGCTAAAAATGATCTCTCTCAATATAAAGCATTGGCGAAAGGCTTACTTGACCAGTATGATGCTGAACAGCTTGTAGCTGCTGCTTTAAAATTGATCACAAAAGAGCCAGATCGGACACCGATTCATATTACAAATGAGTCTTCTCTTCCGCAAAAGAAAGATAAGTTCCGTTCTAAAAATTCAAGTTCTAAAAAGCCGTATGGCAGCCGCCAAGGCGGACGTTCATCCGGCGGCAATCGCTCTTACAACCGTGATCGCAAAAGCAATCCAAGAAGAAAATATACTTCCCAATAAATCATGAACGATAAGAGGCTGTCCCATGAAGTTAGTAAAGCGCTGACTTTGGGGCGGCCTCTTTTTTTCATGGAAGTTTCTTGATCACATACCGGTTTTTCTAGAAAAAGTGAAAGAAGATGAAACTTTTACCAGCTTTAAAACGTTATAACAGGAAAACAATGATGAAGGCTGTGAATATGAATATGGAAGAACCTGCAAAAAGAATTTCAAAAAAGCTTTAAAAGTATGGAGAATATCAGGGAGCATCAGTTCTGTTTTCTTATGGCTCTTAATTATCGGAGCTGGTGTATTCATTGTGATTAAACAGTGGCCGTTATGGATTCTTTTTCTTCTTGTAGCAGTGGGCGTGTTAGAAGTGCTGACGGTTGTTATGGCTCTGCCGAATATGCGATGGAAAAGATGGAGGTATGAAGTGAGGGAGCAGGAGATTGAGCTGCAGCGAGGGGTATTTGTTGTTCGTCGTACGCTGATCCCTATGACCCGTGTGCAGCATGTCGATACAGAACAAGGACCGCTCTTGCGTAAATATGGTCTAGGGGCGATTAAAATCTCGACGGCCGCGACAATTCATGAAATACCAGCCGTTGAGATGGAAGAGGCGGAAGAAATGAGAAGGGTCATTTCGGCTCTTGCAAGGGTGGCGGAAGAAGATGTCTAATCCTAAGAAGCTTCATCCTATCGCTGCGTTGTTAACTTTTTTTAAGGAATTGAAAAGTCTTATCCTGCCTGTTGTTTTCGTGATTTTTATCGGAAACGGAGAGCGGAATAGTTTTTGGGACTATTTCCCGATTGTAGCTATAGGAATGGTCGTTCTATACGTTCTTATTTCTGGTATTGTTAAATGGCTGCGCTTTACTTATAGACTGGAAGAAAATGAATTTAAAATTGAATATGGTCTCTTCGTGAAAAAGAAACGCTATATTCCAATCGAGCGCATTCAAAGCTTAAATGTGTCAGAGGGGCTGCTGCACCGGATGTTTGGTCTTGTGAAAATTACAGTAGAGACAGCGGGAGCAGGGGCTGAATCTGAATCGGAAGCGGAGTTGACTGCTATTACAAAAGAAGAAGCACAAGCTCTTCAACAATTAATTAACCAAGAAAAAAAGCGAAAAGCCCCAGTAGATGTTACCGATGATCTCCTTGAGAAAGTAAAGGCAAACGGGGAAGAAGACGTTGTTTATCAAGCTCAACTGTCCGAATTGTTGCTCCTAGCCGCCACATCAGGGGGATCGGTGTGGTCGTTTCGGCGGTATTCGCTTTTCTATCCCAGTTTCAAGATATCATTCCCTATGAGAAGATTTTTAAAGAAGCTTCACATTTTATCGAAATGGGAACCGTCTTTATTGCATTCATTGTTTTTCTGGCTTTATTTGCCGCCTGGATTATTTCAATTGGAATGACCTTATTGAGATATGCGGGGTTTACTCTGTGTCACAAGGAAGAAAGTTTGATCATCCGACGAGGACTGCTTGAAAAACAGCAGCTGACAGTCCCGATGGATCGTATACAGGGAATTACTATTCTAGAGAATCCGCTCAGGCAAGGGTTGGGTTACTGTTCTGTTCATCTAGAAAGTGCGGGGGGAACGGCTAAAGAGAAAGACAATGCAAATATGGTCGTTATGCCGATGGTAAAAAAAGAACAAGCACTAAAGATGCTGGCGGAAATCTTTCCAGATTATTGTTTTTCAGTAAAGCTGACTCCTGCTCCGGCACAAGCGATAAGCAGGTATATGGGAAGAGCTTGCTTATATATGGCTTTACCGGTGGCGCTAGCTACCTGGTTTTTTTGGCCATTTGGCTTGGCGTTTCTAGCTGTTTTTCTGCCTGCGGCTCTTTATGGGTTTATTTGCTTCAAAGCGGTTGGATGGAATATTCAAGGGAACCAATTTACTGTTAGAACGAGAAGAATCTCCCTCCAAACAGCTTTTATGATGAAGAATCGTATTCAATCGTTGGAAATGGTAAATACATGGCGGCAAAGGCAAAAAAAACTGTCAACCATTCATTCAGTGACCAGGAGTGGGATAGGCGGCAAAAAAATAAAACTAATAGATGCTTCAGCAGTTGATGGGGAAAAAATATACCAGTGGTACGAATTAAGGAAGAAGGGTTAACTAACATGATAAGAGGCATTGGAATGGATATTGTAGAGATTAGCCGGATCCAAAGGCTCATACAAAGGCAGCCAAAGTTTGTTGAACGAATTTTAACAGAGAAAGAGAGAGAAGTGTTTAACAGCAGGAATGGCAGGCGCCAATATGAATATGCAGCTGGCCGCTTTGCTGCAAAAGAAGCGTTCGCTAAAGCGCTTGGAAGCGGCATTGGTGAGCAGCTGTCTTTTCAAGATATTGAAACAGAGGCAGATGAATACGGCAAACCTTATATTAAATCCCCTTTTTTTGAGGGAGTACATTTATCTATTACACATAGCAAAGAATATGCAGCTGCTCAAGTCATCATAGAAAAATAAATAAAAAGAAACAGCCCCTTTTGGACAATCATATTTTGAAAGGTTGTCTCATATATTTTTAATGCGAAAGGGGTTGTGAGGAAATGACAAAAAGAAGGTTAGTCTGGCTGCTATGCCTGGTTGCTTTATTTGTTCTTTCTGCCTGCGGAGCAAAATCTAAGGAGGATGTGACAAAGGATTTAAATGAGAAAGCGGAAGAGATGAAGGGATACAAGGCTACCGCGCAAATGACGCTGCAGACAGGAGAGGAAAAACAGGCATATCACGTGGAAATTTGGAATAAAGAAAATAACTTTTACCGTGTAGAATTGTCCAATGATAAAAAGGATCAAAGTCAGATGATCCTGAAGAACGAATCAGGTGTATATGTTTTAACGCCGTCTTTGAATAAAAGCTTTAAATTTCAAAGCGATTGGCCGAAAAACAGCAGTCAAGCTTATTTGTTCGAATCACTTGTCAAAGACATTAAAAGCGATCAGGAGGCAACCTTTGAAGAAACAGACAAACACTATGTGTTTGAAACAAAGACAAGGTATCCAAACAGCCACATGCTTCCGCTTCAAGAAATCACTTTTAACAAACGTGACTTGTCCCCTGTTTCTGTAAAGGTGATGGATCCGGACCGCAAACCG
Source organism: Bacillus sp. PK3_68 (assembly GCF_003600835.1). NCBI lineage: Bacteria > Bacillati > Bacillota > Bacilli > Caryophanales > Bacillaceae > Bacillus > Bacillus sp. PK3_68. The sequence continues at coordinate 3,074,332 of NZ_NQYC01000001.1, forward strand.
GTATTGACTGTCAGTTTTACAAAAGTAGATTTTAAAGCGAGTTTTGAGAAATCATCTTTTGATGTGAAAAAGAATATGACCGGAGCTCAATTGGAAATGCCGGTGCTTGCTCAGGAACAGGAAAAGGAGTTCACGGTTTTTTACCCGCAGGCAGAAGTTGTTGGCAGTCGTTTGCTCGAGGAAAATGAAATGTTAACAGCTAGTGGTAAACGAATTGTTCTTACGTATGGAGGAGACAAGTCGTTCACAGTGGTTCAGGAAAAGGCGGTTACTCCGTCGGCTGCCTCGGTGGAAACGGCTAGTATGAGCGGGGAAATGGCCGATCTTGGTTTTGCGTTTGGTGAGATCACAGATCAGTCCCTTTCTTGGACTTATAAGGGGATAGACTATATGATTGCTTCTAAAGATTTAAGCGAAGCTGAGATGATTGAAGTAGCCCGCTCTATGCAGGCGGAAATGGAAAAGTAGACGGATACAGCCGCCTTGGATTGGGCGCTTTAGGAACGGGAATTTGACGTTCCTTTTTCTTTATTTAAATATAAAACTTGTCAATGGAAAAAGGGAAATTTCAGAGGGTGTTTAACAAAGGAGCCAGCGGGCAGAAGATTTCGCTTACAGGCTCATTGGTGCTGGCAGGGATAGCTTTTTTAATTACTAGGCAGCCCAAGG